>JAGCPV010000145.1 GCA_017965475.1 Prevotella sp. | reverse complement strand
TTTTTTTCACACTAAACGCCCAAAAATTGGGCGAAAGCGGATGCAAAGGTACACAAAATATCAATACCTTCCAAACTTTTTACCGAAAATATTCCTAAAACATGAAAAGTTTTCGCGAATGTTGACAAAAGAGACTTAGACCATATTTATAATATAAGTCACTCGAAGAGTTCGTCTATATCATTGTCGTCTGTTTCGAGCGCTTCATCCACAAATGAGCAGGGGTCATAGCCTGCGGGAAGATCGAAAATGGCGTTCTCATTATAGCCGAGTTGAGAGTCTTGATAAACCTTCTGCATATAGAGGGCGAAGATCGGCAATGCCATAGCGGCTCCCTGTCCATAGAACATCGTATTAAAGTGGATGTCACGATCATCACCTCCTACCCAACATGCATTCACCAGGGTCGGCGTAACTCCCATGAACCAAGCGTCACTATTGTTGTTGGTCGTACCTGTCTTACCTGCAAGATCTCCTTTCAGGCTATACCTGTTGCGGAGACGACTGGCCGTACCACCATCGACCACGGCTTTCAGCATGTACAGCATCTTATGGGCACTCTCCTCACTGATCACCTCATTCATACGCGGCTGGAACTGGGCGATCACATTACCCTCACTATCTTCGATCTTCGTCACGAACATCAGGGACGCACGGATGCCGTGATTCACAAAAGCCGTATAGGCGCTCGCCATCTCACCGACACTGATGTCACAGGGGCCAAGACAGAGGGCCATAGACGGGTGGATCTCTGGATTACGGATGCCATATTCATGAAGCAGATCAACGAATGCCTGAGGACTGAGTTTGCTCATCAAATAGGCTGATATCCAGTTATTTGACTGCTGAAGTCCCCATTTTAGTGTAACCATCTCACCATAGCGGGCCCGGCTACCGTTACGCGGTGTCCAAGCACGACCACCCACGATATAGGTCTCCTGGATATTCGGCGCCTCATCACAGGGAGAGAAGCCATTCTCCATAGCCAGAGAATACAGATAAGGTTTGATGGTAGAACCGACCTGCCGACGTCCGTCCATGACCATGTCATAGGCGAAATACTCATAGTTGAGTCCGCCGACATACGCCTTCACATGACCATTCTGCGGACAGACGCTGACAAAGCCCGTACGCAGGAACGACTTATAATACCTGATGGAATCAAGTGGTGTCATCGTTGTATCCACCGACCCATGATAGGTGAAGACGGACATCCGGGTAGGTGTACGGAAGGAGCGATTTATCTCTCCCTCAGAAGCGCCACTCTCGCGCAACACTCTGTAGCGTTCGCTTTGACGGACGGAACGGTTCAGGATCTGTTGTACCTGAGCCGATGTCAGGTGCGACGAGTATGGTGCATTGGCATTGCTCTTCTTCTCATTATTGAAGGCAGGCTGTAAATATTTTGCAACATGTTGATAGGCAGCCTCCTCGGCATATTTCTGCATACGGGAGTCGATGGTGGTAAAGACCTTCAGACCATCTGTATAGATGCTATAATAGTCGCCATTGCGCTTCCTGTTCTTGTTACACCAGCCATACAACGGATCCGTTTCCCAGTTGATAGAATCGTTATAATATTTCACCATGTTCCACTCTGGATACAGTGCACGATCTGGTTTTTTGGCCGTCATGTAACGACGCAGGAACTCACGGAGATAGACGGCCAGACCTTCCTTATGGTCAGCAACATGGAACTTTAATTCTACAGGCATGGCTGCATATTTCTCATAATCGGCCTCACTCAGATAACCGGCCTTCACCATCTGACTCAGCACCACGTTACGGCGTTCACGACTACGCTCCGGACTTCTGACAGGGTTATAGTATGATGGATTCTTACACAGTCCGATGAGGGTTGCAGCCTCCACGACAGACAGATCCTTGGGTTCCTTACTGAAATAGACATTAGACGCCGTCTTGATACCTACTGCATTATGAAGGAAATCGAAATAATTCAGATACATGGTGATAATCTCGTCCTTCGTATAGTTCCGTTCGAGTTTCAGGGCGATCACCCACTCTATCGGCTTCTGGAGCACACGTTCCAATGTTGAACTTGCATGTTCTGAATACAGCTGTTTAGCCAACTGTTGGGTAATGGTAGAGCCACCGCCAGCACTTTTCTGGCCGAGGAGTCCTCGTTTGATGACGGCACGTCCCAGGGCATAGAAGTCAATGCCGGAATGGTCGTAGAAGCGGACGTCCTCTGTAGCCACCAAGGCTCGCACCAAGGAGGGCGACAGTTTGGTATAATCCACCATCACGCGATTCTCACGATTATAATTCCAAGTTCCTATGATCTTACCGTCAGCGGAATAGATCTGTGTGGCAAAACGGTTAATGGGGTTTTGCAGGTCTTCGATAGGAGGCATATAGCCAATCCATCCTTTGTCTATCGCATAATAGGCACCCCCGATTGCCAGAACAGTCACAACCAATAATGTCCACAAGAAATATACGAACAGCTTCCTCATACGCTTGATTATCTTTACCCTTTTAAGTATTTTGGTGCAAAATTACTATTTTCTTTGAAAATACTGCACAGAAATCAGAATAATTCTGCAATTTTAAATCTTTGATATCAAAAAAAGTGTTTAAGACTGAACAAAAATAGTCTCTTGGTGAGATTAATTGAAATAAAATGCGTACCTTTGTGCACCCCAAATATATCATAAGAATGGAAAAGCATAATTTTGTGACCATAGCCGATCTCACCAAGGAGAAGATACTCTATATGATCGAGATGGCTGAAGAGTTTGAGAAACACCCCAACAGAGAGTTGCTGAAGGGGAAAGTCGTTGCCACGCTCTTTTTTGAGCCATCCACCCGCACCCGCCTCAGTTTCGAGACCGCAGCCAACCGTCTCGGTGCGAAAGTCATCGGATTTGCCGACCCGAAGATCACGAGTGGCACGAAGGGTGAGACGCTGAAGGACACCATTCTGATGGTATCCAACTACGCTGATGTCATCGTCATGCGTCATTTCATTGAGGGAGCCGCCGTATATGCTTCGGAGGTGGCCCCGATCCCCATCGTGAACGCAGGTGACGGTGCCCACCAGCATCCATCGCAGTGCATGCTCGACCTCTACTCAATCTATAAGACGCAGGGTACGCTCGAGAACCTCAATATCTATATGGTTGGTGACCTGAAATACGGTCGTACCGTACATTCGCTGTTGATGGCGATGCGTCATTTCAATCCGACCTTCCACTTCGTGGCTCCGAAGGAGTTAGCCATGCCGCAGGAGTACAAGCTCTACTGTAAGGACCACGGCATCAAATATCAGGAACATACTGCCTTCAACGAGAAGATCATCGCCGACGCAGACATCTTATATATGACGCGCGTACAGAAGGAGCGTTTTTCTGATCTGATGGAATACGAGCGCGTGAAGAACGTCTATGTATTGAATAATGAGATGCTTCGTCTGGCGAAGCCAAACATGAAGATCCTGCACCCCCTGCCCCGCGTAAACGAGATCGCCTACGAGGTAGATGACAATCCACATGCCTATTACATCCAGCAGGCAGGCAACGGACTCTTTGCCCGTGAGGCCATCTTCTGCGATGTCCTGGGCATCACACTGGATCAAGTAAAGAAAGACAAAACCATTATCAAATAGGAAACATGGCAAAGAATGAGATGTTAGTGGCCGCCATCGAGAACGGCACTGTGATCGACCATATCCCATCAGAGAAGACCTATCAGGTGGCTCAGTTGCTGGGGCTTCAGAATCTTGGCACTCCCGTGACCATCGGCTATAACCTGTTGTCCAAGAAACTGGGAAAGAAAGGCATCATCAAGGTGGCCGACAAGTTTTTCACGGATGAGGAGATCAGCCGTCTGTCGGTGGTCGCCCCCAATATCGTCTTGAACATCATCCACGATTACGAGGTTATCGAGAAGAAGACCGTCGTCACCCCAGAGGAGATCAAGGGTATCGTAAAGTGCAACAATCCCAAATGTATCACCAACAACGAGCCGATGACCACTCACTTCCATGTAGCCAACGGTCTTCTGACCTGCCACTATTGCGAAAAGGAGCAAGACATTAACAAAGTGGAGCTGGTGTAAGAAGGGTAAAAAGGTAAAAAGATGAAACAGGAAACACCCGTATTGCTGCTGACAGGTTATCTCGGCAGTGGCAAGACCACCTTATTAAACAGGATACTGAGCAACAAGCGCGGTATCAGGTTTGCCGTTATCGTGAACGATATCGGTGAGGTGAACATCGATGCCGACCTTATCCAACAGGGTGGTATCGTCAATCAGAAAGACGACAGTCTCGTAGCCCTGCAAAACGGCTGCATCTGCTGTACGCTGAAGATGGACCTCGTGCAGCAACTACATGATATCATCACGCTACAGAAGTTCGACTATATTGTCATTGAGGCCAGCGGCATCTGCGAACCAGCCCCGATAGCACAGACGATCTGCAGCATCCCGTCGATGGCACCGGAAGTGACCCAATACGGTGTGCCCCGTCTCGATTGTATCGTCACGATCGTTGACGCTCTCCGCATGCGTGATGAGTTTGGCAATGGTCTCGACCTGATGCGAAAGAACATTGATGAGGAAGATATTGAGAACCTGGTCATTCAGCAGATCGAGTTCTGTAACATCGTCTTGCTTAACAAAGCCGCAGAGGTGACGCCTGAAGAACTGGGACGGGTTCGTGGTATTATCCGTGAACTGCAGCCCAAGGCGGAGATCATCGATTGTAATTTCGGTGATGTCAGCTTCGACAAGATCCTCAATACCGGTCTCTTTGACTTCGATAGTGTTGCCACCTCTGCCACATGGATCCAGAAAGTGGAGAAGCATCACGACGAGGATGAAGATGAGCATGAGCATCATGAACATGAACACGAACATCATCATGATCATGAGCATGAACATCATCATGAACATGAGCATCATCATCACCATCATCACGACGAAGGTGAGGCTGAGGAATACGGCATCAGCACATACGTCTATTACCGTCGCCGTCCCTTCGACCTCGGTCTCTTCGATGAGTTTGTCGCCCGTAAATGGCCCAAGGGTATCATCCGTGCGAAAGGTATTTGCTACTTCCGCGACGAACGGGATGTCTGCTATGTCTTCGAACAGGCCGGCAAGCAGGTCTCCATCCGTAATGTCGGACAATGGTATGCCACCATGCCAAAGGCTGAACTTCAGCAGTTCATGGATCAGAATCCCGGACTGCGCCGCGACTGGGATGATCAGTATGGTGACCGTATGCAGAAACTCGTCTTCATAGGACAACATCTCGACAAACAGCTTATCGCAGACGAACTTGATCGTTGCTTAGCAGAGAAATAGTATTAACATCACAATAAACAAAAACAAATGAACAGAGACAACACCATCTTTGAGTTAATTGAGAAAGAGCATCAGCGCCAGTTGAAAGGCATTGAGCTGATTGCCAGTGAGAATTTCGTGAGTGACCAGGTCATGGAGGCCATGGGCAGTTACCTCACCAACAAATATGCAGAAGGCTATCCTGGCCACCGTTACTACGGCGGTTGTCAGGTGGTTGACGAAGTGGAGCAACTGGCCATCGACCGCGTGTGCAAGTTGTTTGGTGCCGAGTATGCCAACGTGCAGCCCCACTCTGGTGCACAGGCCAACGCCGCTGTGCTGCTGGCCGTTCTGAAGCCCGGTGATACCTTCATGGGTATGAACCTCGACCACGGCGGGCACCTCTCTCATGGTTCACTCGTCAACACCTCGGGTATCCTCTACAAGCCCGTGGGTTACAACCTGAACAAGGAGACTGGCCGTGTGGATTACGACGAGATGGAGCGTCTGGCTCTGGAGCACAAGCCGAAGCTCATCATCGGTGGTGGTTCTGCCTACAGCCGTGAGTGGGATTACAAGCGCATGCGTGAGATTGCCGACAAGGTAGGTGCCTTGCTGATGATTGACATGGCCCACCCCGCCGGTCTGATTGCCGCTGGTCTGCTTGACAACCCCGTGAAATATGCCCACATCGTCACCTCTACGACCCACAAGACACTGCGTGGTCCTCGTGGTGGTATCATCCTGTTAGGTAAGGACTTCGATAATCCTTGGGGCTACACCACTCCGAAGGGTGTCGTGAAGAAGATGTCACAATTGATCAACTCAGCCGTCTTCCCAGGACAGCAGGGTGGTCCGCTGGAGCACGTCATCGCCGCCAAGGCTGTCGCTTTCGGTGAGGCTCTGCAGCCCGAGTTCAAGGAGTGGGCCAAGCAGGTGCAGAAGAATGCCAAAGTACTCGCAGAGGAACTGATCAAGCGTGGTTTCAGCATTGTCAGCGGTGGCACCGACAACCACTCTATGCTCGTCGATCTGCGTTCCAAGTATCCTGACCTGACTGGTAAGGTGGCTGAGAATGCCCTTGTTGCTGCAGACATCACGGTGAACAAGAACATGGTGCCGTTTGATACCCGTAGCGCTTTCCAGACTTCAGGTATCCGTCTGGGAACACCTGCTATCACGACCCGTGGTGCCAAGGAGGATCTGATGGTACAAATTGCTGCCTGGATTGAGGAAGTGCTGAATGATCCTGAGAACGAGCAGGTCATCGCCAGTGTTCGCGCCCGCGTGAATGAGAAGATGAAGGATTATCCCCTCTTCGCCTATTAATACATCATCCACAAAGAAAGGGGGCATCCAGCAGGATGCCCCCTTTCTTTATCCATTTACGATTTACCTTCTCCTGGTTCTCGCTCTCCGGGCAGATTTCTTTCGTGCTTCGGAAGCAGATTCTTCCTCAGGATAAGTACACCTATAGGTGAATGTCTCATTACTATAAGTGTATTCCCAGACAAGGATGTATTTATGATTATTCTCCTTAACCTTTCCTTCGATGGTTCTTTCCGTAATCACCATCACACCATCATCGTTATAAGTCGTATCCCTGACAATCGTTGAAGATTCCCTCTCTACAGGAATATCCGTCTTGAACTCCTTGCTCTTGCCGACAGTCAGGAGACCCGTTGACTCATTATACTCCGTATTGGTCATCACGACACTATCACAATAGAGCGTTGCCCTGGTAATCATCAGGTCATACTGGCTGTTATTGGTGATTGTGTTCTTAAGACTGGTCAACACCTGCAAATCATCATACTGCGTGTAACCTTGCTGCCACTCATTTGCAAGATCCGCTGCGAGATCAGAAGGTTGTTCCACCGTCACGGAAACATTATCCGTGTGCAAGCCATCAGAGGAAGACACCTTGATAATGGTTGATCCTGTATCAACGCCTGTTACCTCGCCCGCATCGTCAACCTTAGCTACTGTCGAGTCATTCGACTCCCATTTTACATCATCGCCATTGGCATTATAAAGGGTCAGCTTCTGAGAACTGCCTTTCAGGATCGTGATTTTCTCCTCCTCAATAAAGATGTTCCTCGTCTGCGTAATCGTCACCTTATGACTTTGACTATGTGACACATTCTCAATAGACACAGTAGAACTACGTTCCGCCGATTTCTCCGAGAAGGGAGCGATACTGAGCTTCTGGCAAACCGTGTTATCATTGATGGACTCACGGCTTTTCTTAACAACCCATGTGTCTTCCTCAGTGGTATAGACATCAAAGGAGATGTTCGTCTGGATGTAGATATTGACATCGCCACCCTTCTCATCAATGGTATATTCTGTCTTTAAGACCGTCATATAGGCCTTGAAAGCCTGCGAGATAAGAACGATCTGCTGTGCCCCAGAGGCTTCATTCTTAATAACCACATTAGCACTACGGGCTGTTTCCGTATTGTTTCGGGCAACATCCAGAATAACCTGTGACTGTTGAAGACCTCTGGTACCAATACCACTTGGCAATGTTATCCAGTCTGCATCCTCATCGATCTTAACCGTATAGCTGACATTGCTTTCCAGATGAATGACCACCTGTCCGCCATCAGTACCCACCTCATAGGTCGTACTCTCACCGTCAACCACCCTGATCACATCATTCTGTGCCTGCTTTACAGTAAATGTACGGGAAGATTTACCGTCTTTAATATCCAGAAGTGTAACAGTAGATGTACGTTCATCAAACGAATTATTCTCCTCGACAGTGATGGTCATCGTCGATGCCGAGACGTCAATATCCACAGTACACCAATCCGCATCAGGATTTGCCTTATAGTTCGAGAGATCCTCATTACGGAATTTTACAATAGTTGTCAGATCACCTGTTTCTTCATCAGGTTCAAACGTATATTCCTTCTTTAAAAGCAATTCATGAATACGAGTTGTATATTCATCATCACTGCATGATACAGAGCCTATGCAAAGCATAAGCACCATCATACTTATTCCTATGATTCTAACAGTTTTCATTGTTGACATATAACTAAACACAATTTATCGGGTGCAAAGATACAAACTTTTTCTACCTATATAACCGACAAACATCAGAAACCTTTCATGAAACAGGGAATAATTATGAATAATTAACAACATCGTGGGGCTAATAACCTTATTTCATGGTTGCATTGAAATGATTAACAGCCTGACGGAACAGATGGTTACGGGTATTACCACCGAAGATACTATGATTGCGGTTGGTATATACCAACTGACGGAAATCCTTGTCTGCCTGTACCAACGCCTCCACATATTCTGCCGTATTCTGATAATGCACATTGTCATCGGCCAGTCCGTGACAGATCAGGAGTGCACCATGGAGCTGAGAGGCCCGATATATGGGATTCACCTCGTCGTAACCCTTCTGGTTCTCCTTTGGTGTCCGCATATAGCGTTCCGTATAGATGGAGTCGTAATAGCGCCAACAGGTAGGAGGTGCGATGGCCACTCCCGCACAGAAGACGGGTCTGCCCTCAGACATGGACATCAGGGTGTTCCATCCGCCATACGACCATCCCCAGATACCTATCCGCTCCTTGTCAACATACGCCTGCCGTCCGAGCCAGAGAGCCGTCTCCACCTGATCACGGGCCTCCAGTTCTCCTAAGCGTAAGTAGGTACATTTCTCAAACTCCGCACCACGTCCGCCAGTACCACGGTTATCAACACAGACACAGACATACCCTTGCTGAGCCAAGTACTGTTCTAGGATGGCACCATTGCCGTTCATGCCGATGCCCCACTGATTGAGCACCTGCTGATTGCCTGGACCACCATACTGATACATGATGACAGGATACTTCCTGGCAGGATTGAAATCAGCAGGTTTCACCATCCAACCATTCAACTGCACACCCTCGGAAGTCGTGAAGGAGAAGAACTCCTTCTTGCCAAGACTATATGCAGAGAGTTTCCGGATCAGTTCCTGATTATCGATCAGTGTCAGCAATTCCTTGCCGTTATTCTGACAGATCGTATATTGCTCAGGATGATCAACATCACTCCAGATGTTAATGAAATACTTAAAGTTCTTACTAAACACAGCCCTATTCACCCCAGCCTTGTGGGAAAGCACCTCCATCTTACCATTGGCATGAGCCACCATCACCTGCCGATCCAAAGGACCATTGGGATTAGCAGCGAAATAGGTATCACCCGTCTGCTCGTCGAAGCCATAGACAGAGGTAACCACATATTTGTCATTGACGATCTGTCGCAACAACTGGCCGTTCAGGTTATAGAGATAGAGATGAGTGTAGCCGTCGCGCTCACTCGGCAGCAGGATATGCTTGTCCGTGATCTTCACGTCCTCAAGTACCTCTTCCTTGATATACTTATCCACCTTATCCTCTATCGCCAGCTGACAGACCGTCGAGAGCGGATTTGCCATATAGATACGCAGTACATCCTGATGACGGTTCATCGTAAAGATGGCGATCTTCGTCGGATCACTGGTAGCCTTGATCCTTGGGATATAACCATCTGCATCGAGGGGAAGGTCGATCTTCCGTGTCTGATGCGACTGAATGTCATAGCTCAGCACACTCACCTTAGAGTTCACCTGTCCGGGAACCGGATACTTGTAGGTATAGTCACCAGGATACTCAGCATACTCATCATGCTCAGGAGCCATACCCCTGAACAACTGCATCGAGTACTGCTTCACAGCGCTCTCGTCATAACGTATCCACACGATCTGCTTCGAGTCTGCCGAGAACACCATGGAGGTGTTCGTAGAGAACTCCTCCTCATAGACCCAATCAGGAATACCGTTAATGACCTCATTCCGCTTCCCATCCTTTGTCACCTGACTCTCGGCATTGTCATACAACAGCTTTACCAGGTAGATATTGTTATCACGCACGAAGGCGATCTGATTGCCATCGGGTGAGAACAGCGGTGTCTGCTGAGGACCACCGTCACTCAGGGGTACCAGCTTGTTATTACGGATATCATAGATATAATAGACGGCCGTAAAAGAGTGACGATAGATGGGTGTCGTCTTCGTCTGAATCAGCATCCGTTTACCGTCAGGACTGATGATATAACCATCAATCTTGCCTACTTGTTCCCCTCTGGCTGTTGCCGCATCGAAAAGCACGCCCACCTGTTTTCCAGTACGGAAAGAGAAGGAAACCACACGTTTCCCGTCATCGCTGATCTGACTATAGGTCTCCCCATCAGCCAACGGACTGACAGCCCGCATAGACTCAGCACGGAAATAGCCACGGGTAATATCCACCAAACTCAGATTCTCTCCTGCATGTGAAGACAACACACACAACAATACCAAAGAAAGAACCAACAATCTGTTTTTAATCATCATGAAATCAAAAAAGAAAAAGTAAATACACTTGTCATTACTGGAAATCAGCATAATTACTAGTACCCAACAACTGGACTATAGTAACATTTGGATGATGACGCATATAACGGTCCGCCATATGGACATATAGCGTGTTGAACACCATCTCACCCATGGCCTTGTTCACCACCCACTGTACTCTGCCAATGTGGATATCCCGTTCCAACTGCGACAGCGGTCTGTCAGTGGGCATCGGGTAAAGACTCAACAGATAGAATCCGACACAGTCCGGAACGATATACTTACGGGTCATCATCTGCAGTTGTTCTGGCGTATAGCCATACTCAAAACGCTGATATAGCGGATAGTCAGTACCCAGATACTTGTCCAGACAAATACCAATGGTATTATTACCGACAATAATGCTCTGATCCAGAGAACCTATCTGGGCATATACCTCAGGCCATTCCAAGATAGGGATCACATCATCCAGATAATTGAAGGCAGCCGTCAACTGACTGTTGATATCATCCATGTTCGCATACTGGAGTTCAGATTCTGCTATCAAAGTCTGTAGTGTCGAATCCTGATAGAAATGCAGGAACTTGCTGTTAATCTCCATATCATCCACCTTTCCAATACGAAGGACGTCCTCAATAAGCGTACGGGTCTGCATCGGATAGGCCGTATTCATCTGCTGTAAGGCCGAGAAGTCACCCGTTGTCAGATATAGACTCTGGACACGGTCATAGCGGTCAACGACAATCGTCTTGTCCTCCTCTTCAGGGGACTTAAACTGCCATTCACACCCGACGCAGCCCAGCATGATTAACATCAAACAAAAGAATACCTTACGCACTGACAACAGGTCTTAAAGTTATACTTATGTTAAAAAGCAGGTGCAAATATACTAAAAATTATTTTTAAAACCAAATTTTAACCTAAAAAGTTTAAAAAAAAGTGTAAAATTCTGCACATTTTGGCGTTTTTGTGTAAAATTCGTAAAGAATTTGCCGAAAAATGGCGCACGATCGGCTAAGGAAGTTGTGCGAAAGTTTTCCTGCCTTTTACATAATACTGCCAGAGCAAAGAAAACGATCTTCGTTCCGGTATGATCTTGGCCTGACGAGAGGATTGTATCTCCCGACGGTCAGCCTCAAAGTCTTTCCGCCAGCACTTGAAGGCCCGCCGTGCCCGATAGACGGCTTTGAAATCACCAACGTTGCGCTTCAATATCAGCATCTCCCACGCTGCCAGATAGTCCAGCCACCAGCGCCAGCGCATCACTGGCTTCAGTTCTTCGTCCGGCAGACACTTATACAACATCGTCAGGTTATTGCGGAAATTCAGGAAGGTCTTCATGGGATTCGACTTCGGCAATGTGCCGCCACCCACATGATAGACATAACTCTCAGGGATACAGACGATCTTCCGACCACGGATCCGGAGCCGCCAACACAGGTCTATCTCCTCATTATGGGCGAAGAAGCGCGCATCGAGACCCTTCACGTCCCAATAGTCCTTGGAGCGGATCATCAGGGCAGCACCCGTGGCCCATAGGATTTCCGTCTGGTAGTCATACTGTCCGTTATCAAGTTCCACGGTGTCGAAGACGCGTCCGCGACAGAAGGGATAGCCCAACCTGTCCAGGAATCCCCCACTCGCCCCTGCATACTCGAACCGGTCCTTGTCAGAGACAGAGAGCAGCTTAGGCTGACAGGCAGCCACCTCAGGATGAGCATCCATATACTCCGTCATAGGCTCCAGCCAGTGGTGCGTCACCTCGATATCAGAGTTCAGAAGCAGATAGTATTCCGAATCGATCTGGCGTAGGGCCTGGTTATACCCCTCGGCGAACCCCCAGTTCTTTTCCAGCATTATCAGCCTGACCTCAGGGAAATGCTCACGAAGTAAAGAGAGCGAGTCATCCGTCGAGGCATTATCCGCCACATAGACCGTCGCCTCATCGCGCGAATACTGCAGTACAGAGGGCAGATACTTGGCAAGCATCTCCCTACCGTTCCAGTTCAGAATCACAATCGCCACCTTCTTCCTCATACGCGTACATTATATAATATATGCCTTCAGCGACTGCTGATCATGTGTCAGTTCACCCAGTCTCACGCTTACCAACTGATTGTCCAACTGCGGATCAGCCTCCTGCGGTGGCAGTTCCACACGGATATAGTTACGGGTGAAACCGTGCATGGCCTTTCCACGAGGGGCCTTCTCAAACAGCACTTCTGCAGTCTGTCCGATATAACGACTGTAAAAGTCGAGGGTCTTCTTGTCTGAGAGATCCAGCAGGCGTTTCGAACGCAGTTTCTTATCCTTGTTGCTCACCACGTAGGGGATGCTCAGTGCCGATGTACCAGGACGCTCCGAGTACGGGAAGACGTGCAACTGTGTCACGTCCAGTCCGTCCAGGAAGTCGTAGGTCTCCTCGAAGCATTCCGGCGTCTCCCCGCGACAGCCCACCATCACATCCACACCAATAAAGGCATCAGGCATCACCGCCTTGATACGATGGATCTTATCCGCAAACAACTGAGAGTCGTAGTGACGGTGCATCAGTCTCAGCACGGTGTCACTGCCACTCTGCAGGGGGATATGGAAATGCGGCATGAAGGCCCTGCTCTCAGCACAATAGTCTATGAGCTCATCCGACAACAGATCAGGCTCCAGGGAACTGATCCTGTAGCGGCGGACGCCCTCCACCTCATCGAGTGCCTTCACCAGATCAATAAACCGCTCCCCTGTCGTCTTGCCGAAGTCGCCAATGTTCACACCCGTCAGCACGATCTCCTTACCACCTTCCCGTGCGGCCTCCTCCGCCTGCGCCACCAGAGACGCAATCGTCGGATTTCGCGAGAACCCGCGCGCATACGGGATCGTACAATAGGTACAGAAGTAGTCACAGCCATCCTGCACCTTCAGGAAATAACGCGTACGATTTCCCCGTGAGCACGAAGGCGCAAACGATCTGATATCCTTCGTCTTCTGGCGGAAGAATCTCGCAGCTATTTCCCCGCCCCTTTCAGGGGAGGGGCTTGGGGTGGGGTTTTCCCATGCCTCACTCAAGAATTGTATCAACCGCGCCTTCTCATCAGAGCCCAGTACCAGATCCACACCCTCTATCCGGCTGACGGTCTCTGCCTCCAACTGCGCATAACAGCCCGTCACCACCACGAAGGCATGGGGATGCTGGCGCACCATCCGATGGATGGCCTGACGGCATTTGTGGTCTGCCACCTCCGTCACCGAACAGGTATTGATCAGACAGATGTCCGCCTGTTCCCCCTTATGGGCAGTACGCACGCCCATCTCCTGAAGCATCTTCCCGAAGGTCGATGTCTCAGAGAAGTTCAGCTTGCAACCAAGCGTGAAGTAGGCAGCTGTCTTGCCCTGGAAGGCCGAGGTATCTATCATATATAAAATGGTGCTTCTGTTTACGGGCACAAAGGTAGCATTTTTTTTCTGTATTTCACTATATTTTTGAATTTTTCCGTTAAGTGTCAAAAATGCACTAATTTTTAACATTTCGTATTACATTGATTATCAGCGTTTTGCAAAAAAGTTACAAAAACAAGCAAAAAAAAATCGAAAAAAATGATACGTTGTATTAAAAAAAGCCGTAACTTTGCAGCGTTTTAATAAACAAATGATTGTTTTACAGATTTAAAAAGCATTAGAAAAATGAAAAAGTTAGTATTCATGTTCGTAGCAGTTGCTGCTATCTCTTTCGCATCTTGTGGTAACAAGGCTCAGCAGGCTCCTGTTGACACCGATTCTATCGCAGAGGTTGTTGATAGCGTTATTGACAGCGTTGCTGTTGATTCTGTTGCTGCTGATTCAGTTGTTGCTGAGTAATCAACCGAACTGAGAGAAACAAAGGCTGTTGGACGAGAGTCCAGCAGCCTTTTTTCTTTTTGTCTATTTCCTAACTCTCATATTACCGATATATGGGC
>JAGCPV010000144.1 GCA_017965475.1 Prevotella sp. | reverse complement strand
TTCGACAAGTCGCTCATTGGCGATGAGTATCTGCCCAGTTGGGAGAAGTTCGGCTTGTTCCCGCTGAAGTGTAAGAACCCCGAGGACACTATCCGTGCTTACTCGATGGCCAACTATCCGGCTGAGGGTGACGTGTTCATGCTCACGGTGCGTATCGCTACGCCGCCGTTCAAGCCCGACAAGAGCGGCTTCATGGAGGTCAACCCAGGTATCGCCTCGTCGTACATCTTCTCGCTGAAACCTGGCGACAAGGTGATCATGAGCGGTCCGTTCGGCGACTTCCACCCGCATTTCGACTCGAAGAAGGAGATGATCTGGGTTGGTGGTGGTGCCGGTATGGCTCCGTTGCGCGCACAGATCATGCATATGACGAAGACGCTGAAGACGAAGGATCGCGAGATGCACTACTTCTATGGTGCCCGTGCTCTGAACGAGGTGTTCTATCTCGACGACTTCCTCGGATTGGAGAAGGAGTTCCCCAACTTCCACTTCCACCTGGCGCTCGACCGTCCCGATCCCGCCGCCGATGCTGCTGGCGTGAAATACACTCCGGGCTTCGTCCATCAGGTGATGCTCAATACCTACCTGAAGGATCATGAGGCTCCTGAGGATGTTGAGTACTACATGTGCGGTCCTGGTCCGATGTCGGCAGCTGTCGTTTCGATGCTCGACAGTCTGGGCGTCGATCCCGAGTCGATCATGTACGACAACTTCGGAGGCTAACCTCTCATGACCACAGATGATTTAGTGCGGAAACGGTTGTTTCCGCACTTTTTCGTTACTTTTGCCATAAAAAGTTTTGCTGTTTCCAAAACTTTTCATAACTTTGTACCCAAAGTGACCTATAACGTATTCAACCTAAGTGAAGTCTAGATACCTGCATATTGTACTGTTGCTTGCTCTTGTCTCTCAGATAAGGGCTGACAACTTAGGCTTCACGAAGGAAAAACCTCTAGTGTTTGGCATGGATATGGACTATGCGCCACTGGAATATATCGACGAGCAAGGTAAGCCCTGTGGGTATGACGTGGAGTTCACCCAGGAGCTTATGAAACGGCTGAATATCCCCATTACTTATGCGCCCAACACTTGGGAGAATATTGCAGATGATATCCTGAGTGGCAAGGTGGATCTCGGGATGATGGTTTATTCTACTTATCGGAAGAATCTGACGAATTACTCCCGGGCTGTCTTCAAGCTTTATTACCAGATTGTATTCAGGGAAGGTGAGAATCATGAGACAGGCATTCGTAATGTGGAAAGTAAGCATATTGCCTTGATGGAGTCGCGTCCTATCATTGACACCTTGTCGAAAGCAGGTGCCAACATCCATTTGGTGAAGGATCTGAAGCTGACTATGAAGGAGTTGTCCGCTGGGAAATACGACGCCGTCATCTGTTTCAGATACCAGTCAAGGTTCCTGATCAATACGTTGGAACTCAAGAATCTGGTAGCGGAGGATCTGACGCTGATGTCGAGGGAGTATTGTTATGTGAGTAATAACGAGAAACTGATTGAAGCCATCAATGTGGAACTCTCTAAGATGGAGAAGGAGGGTATCATCGATGATGTCTATGGGAAAATCAAGACGGAGTTCAGTGGACTGGTTATTCCTATGTGGGTCTGGTTCCTCGTAGCCGGATTGATTATAGTGTCCCTGCTTGTGTTCGGTATCATGCAGCGTCTGTCAAAGAAGCGCTTACAGAAGGAGGTGGAACGAGCTGTCAAGAGTGAGCAAAGGGCGATTAAGAGTGAGGAACTGAAGGATATCTTCCTGAGCAACCTGAGCCATGCCCTGCGTACACCGTTGAACGCTATCATCGGCTTCTCAGACCTGATGCTGACCACGCCCGAGGGGGAGATGCCGGATGAGGAACGGACACAGTTGTTGAACCTGATCAACGGGAATGGTCTGCAGTTGCTGCATCTGATCAACGAACTCTTGTCGCTCTCTGACATCGAAGGTAATAATACGCTCTTTGACCGTCAGGTGACTGATATAGATATGGAGATGACGTCGTATGCTGCTGAGATCCGTCAGCAGCTACCAGAGAGTGTGAAGATGGAGGTGGTAGAGCCGATAGGTGGCATACGTGCCCTGTTGGATGCCAAACTGCTGAGGGTGGTGACGATGCACTTGCTGGAGAATGCCATGCAGCATACTACAGAGGGAAAGATAACCTTGACGTATTACGTAAAGGAGGACGGTCTCTATGTGGAGGTGAAGGATACGGGTACGGGCCTGCCTGATACACTGAAGGAGAACATCTTCACCCTGCTCTCGGACAAGAACACTTATGTGCAGGATGAGACACCGGGTCTGGGTCTGAGCATCTGCAAGGCGATCATCGACCGTTCTGGTGGAGAGATCGGAGCTCGTGATAATGTGGAAGATGGACATGGAACCATCGTCTGGTTCTGGTCATCGGTTAAAGTATTGAATTGATATGACACTGATTATCATTATATTGCTGTTGTTGGGTTACGTGGTGATTGCCACGGGCCATCTGACGGGTGTGAACAAGGCTGCCATAGCTATGTTTATCGGAACTGTGGGGTGGGTGATCTATATCTGTTACGGATCGGATTTCGTGATGGCTCATCATGCGCCGGAATATCTGGCATTCCTGAGAGGTGAGGAACCATCGAGCGACGCTGTGAAGTATTATATCTATAATGATATCTTCCTCTATTACGTGGGTCGTGCCGCCAGTATCGTGATGTTCCTGTTGGCTACGATGAGTATCATTGAGATCCTGAACAACAACGGTTGTTTCGATTTTATCACAAAGTGGATCCGTACCCGTAATTCCAAACGCCTTTTGTGGACTATCACACTGGCCACCTTTATCGTTTCGGCGAACCTGGACAATCTGACAACGGCCACGATGATGCTGATCATTATGCGTAATATCGTACAGAGTCGCAGACAGCGGATGTTGATAGGCTCTGCCATTGTGATTGCTGCCAACTGCGGAGGTTGTTTTACCGTGATCGGCGATCCCACGGGACTGCTGCTCTGGGGCGATGGTGCCGTGACGGCTACTCATTTCACGTCATACATGGCTCTGCCCGCTATCTTGACATGGGTGATCCCGACGATTCTGATCAGCCGCATGCTGCCTGACCGTCTGGATACACAATGGTCACCGATGCCTTATCGGGGGGATGATACGAACCTGAGTCCTTGGCAACGCATATTGATGCTGTTTGTGGGTATCGGTGGATTGTGGTTTATCCCCACCTTCCATAACATCACGAAACTCTCACCATTCCTTGGGGCGCTCTGTGTGCTCTCCGTGCTTTGGGTGGTCAACGAGTTATTCAACCGCAAGCTGATGGCTGCTGACCAGATGTCGTCGCAGAAGATGATGCCGCGTGCCATCCAGTATGGTTCCATTCAGCAGATTCTGTTTGTCATGGGTATCATGCTGGCGATGGGTGTCGTGGTGGAGACGGGTGTCTTTGCCGACGTGTCGGCTTGGTTCGACGAGAATATCCACAGTGTATGGGTCATCGGTGTGGTGTCGGGACTGCTTAGTGGTATCGTCGATACCTTTACCATCGCCGTCAGTGATATCTCGCTCTATCCTGTTTTGGATGCCTCACACTTGGAACTGGTACCCGACGCAGAGTATATGAGTCAGTTTGTCAGGAACGGTGCCTATTGGAAGATCATTGCCTATTCAACGGCAGCTGGTGGATGTCTGTTGTCAGTAGGTACTGTCAGTGGTCTGGCCCTGATGAAGATGGAACACATGCGACTGAGTTGGTATGTAAAGCATGTGACTTTGAAGGTACTGGCAGGTTGGCTTATCGGACTGCTGGTGCTTTGGTTTGAAATAAACATGTATAACTAAAATATATGAAATTATGGCAAAAGTAAAAACTATTGGAATTCTCACCTCTGGCGGTGACGCACCTGGAATGAATGCAGCTATTCGTGCGGTGACGCGTGCAGGTATTTGTAACGGTTTTAACATCAAGGGCATCTATCGTGGTTACGAAGGATTGATTCACGACGAGGTGAAGCCCTTTACGACAGAGAACGTGAGTGGTATCATCACCCGTGGTGGTACGATCCTGAAGACAGCCCGTTCGAAGGACTTCATGACACCAGAGGGTATGGCCAAGGCCTACGAGACCTGTCAGAAAGAAGAGATCGATGCACTGGTGGTGATCGGTGGTAACGGTTCGCTGACAGGTGCCTGGAAATTTGGTGTGGAGTATGACTTCCCCGTGATCGGTCTGCCTGGCACCATTGACAACGACCTCTATGGCACAGATGCTACCATCGGCTACGACACGACGATGAACACCATCATGGACTGCGTAGATAGAATCCGTGATACGGCGAACTCTCACGAACGTATCTTCTTCGTGGAGGTGATGGGTCGTGATGCCGGATTCCTGGCACAGAACTGCGCTATCGCCTGTGGTGCAGAGGCTGCCATCGTTCCTGAGGAGGCAACTGATGTTGACCAGTTGGCACAGTTCATGGGTCGTGGTATCCGTAAGTCGAAGAAGTCATGTATCGTCATCGTGTCGGAGAGTCCGAAATGTGGTGCCCTTTATTATGCAGACCGTGTGAAGCATGAGTTCCCCGAGTTCGACGTACGTGTCTCGATCCTGGGTCACCTGCAGCGTGGCGGTACACCTTCAGCCCGTGACCGTATCCTCGCCTCCATAACTGGTGTGGGTGCCATTGAGGCCATCAAGCAGGGCCAGCGTAACGTGATGGTGGGTGTGCGTTTCAACGATGTGGTATATGTGCCCTTCAGCGAGTGTATCCGTACGGACAAGCGCTTTGACAAACGACTCATTAAGGTACTTGATGAATTGAGTATCTAAGTTTCTGCGTTGCGCAAATAAAAGGGAGGTTTTTGTATAATAAATCTAAAAATCTTTTCCTTTTACAAAAAGAATGACTATCTTTGCAATCAACACTTGTTAAGTAGCAGAACTAAAAACGAACAAATAACTTAAATATTAACAGCTTATGTCACAAATTATTGGACACATTTCCCAGATTATCGGCCCTGTGATCGACGTGTATTTCGATACCGAGGGTCAGGAAGCGGAAAAGGTGTTGCCCAAGATTCATGATGCCTTGAAGATTGACCGTGGCGACGGGCGTGACCTGATTGTCGAGGTGCAGCAGCACATCGGCGAGGATACGGTACGCTGTGTGGCTATGGACAATACCGACGGACTGCATCGTGGACTTGAGGCGATCCCGTTGGGTTCACCGATCGTGATGCCTGCCGGTGATCAGATCAAAGGTCGTATGCTGAACGTGATCGGACAGCCTATCGACGGTATGAATCAGCTCGACATGGAGGGTGCCTATCCCATCCATCGCGGGGCTCCTACTTTCGAGGAACTCTCTACGAAGAAGGAGATCCTGGCGACAGGTATCAAGGTGATCGACCTGCTGGAGCCTTACATGAAGGGTGGTAAGATTGGACTCTTCGGCGGTGCCGGTGTCGGAAAGACAGTGCTTATTATGGAGCTTATCAACAACATCGCCAAGGGACATAACGGCTTCTCCGTCTTCGCTGGCGTAGGTGAGCGTACCCGTGAGGGTAACGATCTTATCCGCGAGATGATCGAGTCGGGCGTTATCCGTTATGGCGAGAAGTTCCGTAAGGCGATGGACGAAGGCAAGTGGGATCTCTCACTCGTCGATCCTGAGGAGTTGAAGAAGAGTCAGGCTACTCTGGTGTATGGCCAGATGAACGAGCCTCCTGGTGCACGTGCCTCTGTGGCCCTCTCCGGACTGACGGTGGCCGAAGGATTCCGTGACAGTGGCGGTAAGGACGGCGGTGCTGCTGATATCCTGTTCTTCATCGACAACATCTTCCGTTTCACACAGGCTGGTTCCGAGGTGTCGGCTCTGTTGGGTCGTATGCCTTCGGCCGTAGGTTATCAGCCGACGTTGGCCTCTGAGATGGGTACCATGCAGGAGCGTATCACATCCACGAAGAAGGGTTCTATCACCTCCGTACAGGCTGTCTATGTGCCTGCCGACGACTTGACTGACCCTGCTCCCGCTACGACGTTCACCCACCTCGACGCTACGACGGTGCTTGACCGTAAGATCGCCGAGCTCGGTATCTATCCGGCTGTGGATCCGCTGGGATCTACCTCTCGTATCCTCGACCCGCTGATCGTGGGTAAGGCTCACTACGACTGTGCCCAGCGTGTGAAGGAGATCCTCCAGCGTTATAAGGAGTTACAGGATATCATCGCCATCCTTGGTATGGATGAGCTCTCCGATGAGGATAAGCTGACGGTGAACCGTGCACGTCGTGTGCAGCGTTTCCTCTCACAGCCGTTCTCTGTGGCTTCTCAGTTCACAGGTCTGCCCGGTGTGATGGTGCCCATCGAAGATACCATCAAGGGCTTCAACGCCATCCTCGACGGTGAGGTAGATGACCTGCCCGAACAGGCATTCCTCAATGTCGGTACGATCGACGATGCCAAGGAGAAGGCAAAGAAACTTCTGGAAGCAGCTAAGGGCTAATCATGATACGTTAAACATAAAACATTAAACGTTTATGCTGACGCTAAAGATTGTTTCGCCCGAGAAGGTTGAATACGAGGGAGCTATAGAACGTGTCGTCGTACCAGGTACGATGGGACAGTTTGAGATCCTCAACGACCACGCCCCCATTATCTCCACGCTCCAGAGAGGAACGGTGGAGTACGTCAATGGCGAGGGTCATACCCAGCTGGAGATCCAGGGTGGCTTCGTGGAAGTGCAGAAGAATGTGGTTAGTCTTTGTGTAGAGTTGTGTTAAGATGAATATCGACAAGTTGTGTATGAGATATCTCCGTCAGGAACTGTTCTTGGCCGTGGGCCTGTTCCTCCTCACATTGTTTGTGATGCAGGTATGGTTCATCGACGGACTGCTCATCCCAGCTGTCGTCAGTGTCTTTTTCACGCTGGTCGTGAGTGCCGTTATCGGTCTGGTCTGGCGACGTGTGGCAAAGTGCTCCCCGGAGAGTCTGCCTACGTTCTTTACAGCCGTCTCGGGTTTCCGCATGCTGTTGGCACTGGCTATGATGTTCATCTATTATCTGGCTTATGGCCGGAGTGCAATGCTACTGTTCTTTGTGGTGTTCATGGCTTTCTATTTCGTGTCGTTGGCTCACCACTCCATATTCTTCGCCCGGGTGTCTAACCGCTCCTGACAAGCGTAAAAGTTTGCTTACACATATTTAATAATAATGAAACAACTAAAGTCGATAATTCTCCTGATGATGGTAGCACTGCTGCCGATGCCCGTTCTGGCGGAAGAGGGTGGGGAAGACGAGAAGATCAACATCCCAGAGATCGTTCTCGAACACCTGGCCGATTCCTATGAGTGGCATATCGCCTCTTACCAGGGTAAGCATCTGAGCATCCCGCTGCCTATCATCGTCCGTAGCGGAAACACGGGGGAATGGCATTTCTGTACGGCTCACAGTCTGCCCGAGCCCTTCTTCTTCAGCGAAGAGCATCATGGCAAGATCTATGAACGTATGGCCGACGGCAGTGAGGAACGTCCCCTCGATCTGAGCATCACGAAGAGTGTGCTGCAGATATGGATCGTGGTGGCCGTACTCATCATCGTCTTTCTCTCTTGTGCCAGCTGGTATAAGAAGCACGACGCGAAGGACGCTGCGCCTGGTGGTTTCGTTGGTATGATGGAGATGATAGTGATGACCATCCACGATGACCTCATTGTGTCGTCGATCGGTGAGAAGCACTACAAGCCGTATGCACCCTATCTGCTCACGGTGTTCTTCTTCATCCTGACGTGTAACCTCATCGGACTGATCCCGGTGTTCCCAGGAGGTGCTAACGTGACGGGTAATATCAATATCACCTTCTTCCTGGCACTGTGTACGATGCTGGCCATCAACATTTTCGCCAACAAGGAATATTGGAAGGAGATCTTCTGGCCGGATGTACCCCTGTTCCTGAAGGCCTATCCCGCTCCTGTGATGCCGCTCATCGAACTCTTCGGTGTGTTCACGAAACCCTTCGCCCTGATGATCCGTCTCTTTGCCAACATGATGGCAGGTCATGCCGTGATGCTCAGCTTCACCTGCGTGATCTTCCTCGGTTGGTCCATGGGTGTCGGATTCGGTCTTGGCCTGAACGCCTTCAGTATCCTCATGCTGCTCTTTATGAACTTGTTGGAGTTACTGGTGGCCTTCGTTCAGGCTTACGTCTTCACAATGCTGAGTGCCGTATTCATCGGGCTCGCCCATAAGGAGCACCGCGCAGAGTGATATTAGAGAACAAACATTAAAACATTTATTAATAATTAAAACTTTAAAATTATGATTTCAGCTTTATTATTGGCCGCAGAAGGTCTGGCTCAGCTGGGCTGCGGTATCGGTGCAGGTATTGCAACAATTGGTGCAGGTTTGGGTATTGGTAAGATTGGTGGCAG
>JAGCPV010000143.1 GCA_017965475.1 Prevotella sp. | reverse complement strand
CCCGACGACGCAGACCGCGTCAAAGCCTTCAGGCATGACAAGTGCATCGGCATCGACCTCAACTCGCGCTTTGAGATCGCCCCTGCCCTCAAAGACGTGAACAAACTCAGAACATTCATCAAAGCAATAAGGTTATGAATAAGATCAATCAACTTTTCGCAAACAATAAAGACAAGAAACTCCTGTCGCTCTACTTCTGTGCAGGTTGTCCGACGCTCGAAGGCACAGGCGATGTCATCAAGACCATGCAGCGTCGCGGTATCGCGATGATCGAGGTGGGTATCCCCTTCAGCGATCCCCTCGCCGACGGCCCAGTCATCCAGAGTGCCGCCACACAGGCCCTGAAGAACGGCATGAACCTCCGTACGCTCTTCACCCAACTCCGTGAGATCAAGGACGAGGTCGAGATCCCCCTCGTGCTTATGGGCTATCTGAACCCCATCCTGCACTACGGCATCGAAGAATTCTGTAAAAGCTGTGTCGAGAGTGGTGTCAGTGGGATGATCATCCCCGATCTGCCCTTCAAGGACTATCAGGATATCGTGAAACCCATCGCCGACAAATACGACCTGCGCGTCATCATGCTCATCACACCCGAGACCAGCGAGGAGCGCATCCGCTTCATCGACGACAATACCGACGGATTCATCTACATGGTCTCCAGCGCCGCCATCACAGGTGCCCAGAAGAGTTTCGACGATGCCAAACAGGAGTATTTCCGTCGTATCAACGCGATGAACCTCCGCAATCCACGTATGATCGGCTTCGGCATCAGCAACAAACAGACCCTCGAAGCCGCGCAGGGCAACGCCGCAGGCGCCATCATCGGCTCTAAGTTCGTCACCCTCCTCAACGAGAGTGCCACCCCCGACGAAGCCCTCGACAAGCTCTTCACCGCCCTGGAGCAATAGACCATGCAAATCTCCCGCGCGCGGTAGATCTCAGCCCCCCTTGTACACTTTCAAAAATTTAGTGCCGGAGCCTAACTCCAGCACTAAATTTTCATCTTGGGATCTGGCCCCAATAGGAGATTCTTAGAAGTTCTTGCGGACGCCCTGCCACTCAGGGAACTTCATCTTCAGGTACTCATCGTCGAGGAAGAGGGCGGACTGGCCTACCCTGCCCTTCAGCTGCCAGTCGAGCCACTTCACCACGGCCTTGGCATAGTTACCGCCATGCTTCTCGTAGTAGGTACCACTGTGGCCGTCCTTTGAGTTGAGCATCACCACGGGGATGTTGTCGGCGATGCGCTCGTAGTCCTTCTGGGCATTGGCATAGGCGATGTCGCCAGGGCCGCCGATCATATAGAACATCGGCGTGTGAAGGTTCTTGAGCGACTCCTTCGTCGCACCCATCATCTCCATGTCACCGATACCTGTGTTCAGCATCACGCAGGTCTTGATACGGGGATCGTAGGCGACGCCCAGCACCTGTGCACCTCCGCACGACTGTCCCATCGCTGCCACATGGTCGAGGGCGAGACAGTGGTAATACTCCGAGCCTTGGGCAGCATTCTGCTCCGTCAGCCAGTCGAGCACCTCCAGCAGCATCTTGGGATAGGTGCTGAACTGCGGGGCGGCGGGAGCCTGCTGCTTCTTAGCCTTCTTGGCTTTCTTGGCGGCTTCCTCGCGCGCCTTGGCCTGTGCCTCCTCGCGAGCCTTCTTCTCCTCAGGGGTCAAGGGCAGGATCTTCTCGCCATTGGCCATGACGACCTCGCCCTTGGTCTCGGGATAGGCTGCCTTCAGCACACCCCGCCACTGCGCCATCACATCCTCCTCGTCATACGGGCCGATGGCTGCTGCCACATAACCGTAGGAGGCCACCTCGCTCAACAGCAGGCGCATCTCCACATTGTTGTTAAAGCAGGCACCGTTGGCATAGACGATCACGGGGAGGGCACCATTCTTCTCCACCACCTCTTTCAGGTTCTGAGGACGATACACCGTGAAGCCCGGGCAGGAGGCATCGCCCACCACCTCGGACTTGAACGGTCCTGTACCACCTTCTTCCACGATCTGTTTCTGAACGGTCTGGGCATTCGTCAGCCCCACACTTGCAGCGACCATCATCGCTGTCATCAATAATTTCTTCATAACCATTTATATTTTTTCGTTATTCATGGTGCAAAGATACAAATATTTTCGTATCTTTGCAAATGAATCCAGAATTAATCTAAAACAACTAACAATATGGAAACTAAACTTAGACATCGTGAGATGAGATGGATCATCTCTTTTCTTTTCGTTTTTCAATGGTCACTCTTGACGAGTACCGCCCAAACCCTACCCTATCAGGATGTGAAGCTGACAGCAGCGGAGCGTGCCGACGACCTGCTCGGCAGACTGACTCTTGAGGAGAAAGTCAGTCTGATGATGGACACATCACCTGCCATCGAGCGATTGGGTATTCCGCAGTTCCAGTGGTGGAATGAGGCACTGCACGGTATCGGGCGCAACGGCTTTGCAACGGTATTCCCCATCACGATGGGTATGGCGGCTTCGTGGGACGATGCCCTGCTGCATCAGGTATTCACGGCCGTGAGCGATGAGGCCCGTGTGAAAGCTCAGCAGGCGAAGCGCTCAGGTGACATCAAGCGTTATCAGAGTCTCTCGTTCTGGACGCCAAACATTAACATCTTCCGTGATCCCCGTTGGGGACGTGGACAGGAGACCTACGGCGAGGATCCGTTCCTGACCTCGAAGATGGGACTGGCCGTGGTGCGTGGCCTGCAGGGTGTAGGCTACCAGGGCGAGGATCTCGGAATCAGCCCCTACAGAAAGTTACTCGCCTGTGCCAAGCACTTTGCCGTACATAGCGGTCCTGAGTGGAACCGCCATGAGTTCAACGTGGAGAACCTGCCTGAGCGCGACCTCTGGGAGACCTACTTGCCCGCCTTCAAGGCACTGGTGCAGGAGGGTAAGGTGGCTGAGATCATGTGCGCCTACCAGCGCATCGACGGCCAGCCCTGTTGTTCGCAGACGCGCTACGAGCAGCAGATCCTGCGCGACGAATGGGGCTTCGACGGACTGATCACCTCTGACTGCGGTGCCATCCGCGACTTCCTGCCTCGTTGGCACAATACGGCAAAGGATGCTGCCGAGGCTTCAGCTCAGGCGGTACTGGCTGGAACAGACGTGGAGTGTGGCTCAGAATACAAGAATCTGCCAGAGGCTGTCAGGCGCGGAGAGATCAAGGAGGCTGACCTCGACAAGAGTCTGCGCCGTCTGCTCATCGCCCGTTTCGAACTCGGAGACTTCGACAGCGACGAGTTGAATCCCTGGACGAAAATTCCTGAGGATATCGTAGCCTGCAACGCCCACAAGCAACTGGCCCTCGACATGGCCCGCAAGAGCATCGTGCTGCTGAAAAACGACGGTGTACTGCCACTGTCGGGTAAAAAACAGCTCGTGGTTCTCGGCCAGAACGCCATCGACTCCGTGATGCAGTGGGGCAACTACTCGGGTTTCGCCACCCGTACCGTCACCGCCTTCGAAGGTATCCAGACCATCGCGCCTCAGGCACGTTTCGTCAGCGGCTGCGGTCTCACACGTAACGAAGTCTTTGAGAGCCGCTTCGCCAATATAACGACTTCTGACGGCAAACAAGGGATACATACTACGTTCTACAACAACACGGAGATCACGGGTACACCTGTTGCTGTCGTGGATATCGTCCAGCCCATCATGCTGAGCAACGGCGGCAACACGGTCTTCGCCCCCGGTGTGTTTTTGGAGAACTTCTCCGCCCGCCTCGAAGGCACGTTCACTCCCACGAAGGACGAGACAGTGATCTTCAACATCAATGCCGATGACAAGGTGCGCCTGATCGTAAACGGTGACACGCTGGTGAACATCTGGCAGGTGCGTCAGCGCATCCAGGGTGCACAGAAGGAGATGGAGGTAAAGGCGGGAGAACCATACCAAATCCAGATCGACTATGTGCAGGAAAGTGGCTTCGCGTTTCTCGGCTTTGACATCCAGCACAAGGTGGCACCGACACCCGAGGAACTGTTGACACAAATCGGAAACACGGAGACAGTGGTCTTCGTAGGCGGCATATCTCCCAAGCTCGAAGGTGAGGAGATGCGTGTGAACGAAGAGGGGTTCAAGGGTGGCGACCGTACCAGCATCGAACTGCCACGCGCACAGCGCGAGACGCTGCAGATGCTCCACAAAGCAGGCAAGAAGGTGATCTTCGTGAATTGCTCGGGCTCGGCCATGGCTCTCGTGCCTGAACTGGAGTCGTGCGACGCCATCATCCAGGCGTGGTATGGTGGAGAACTGGGCGGACAGGCATTAGCAGAAGTGCTCTTCGGTCAGTATAACCCCAGTGGCAAGTTGCCCATCACCTTCTACAAGAATACAGACGATCTGCCCGACTTCCTCGACTACTCGATGAAGAACCGTACCTATCGCTACTATCAGGGCGAGGCACTCTTCCCCTTCGGCTATGGACTGAGTTACACAACTTTTGAGATCGGCGTGCCCAGTTATAAGAATAATAAGGTGGAGGTGAGTGTGAAGAATACGGGTACGACGGACGGACTGGAGACCATTCAGGTGTATATCCGGAACAAGGCTGACAAGGAGGGACCACTGAAGAGTCTGCGCGCCTACCAGCAAGTGCAGCTGAAAGCTGGCGAGACGAAAGTCATCGACATCGACCTGCCCCGTAGCAGTTTCGAGGGCTGGGATGCACAGTCGAACACCATGCGCGTTGTTCCTGGCGAATATGAACTGATGGTCGGCAACTCCAGCGCCGACAGGGATCTTAGAAAGATCATTGTGAGTATTGAATAAAAGAAATCCCCACTCGACATGAGCGGGGATTTTCTTTACTTCTTTTCTTCTACCTTGGGAGCTGCCTTTGGTTTGGCGGGAGCCTTCTTGGCAGGAGCCTTGGGCTTCTCGGCCTTGGGCTTCTCGAGTTTTTCGATGCGTGCCTTCAGGCGGGTGATCTCCTTATCCTTCATCTCGATCTCGTCGCCCTGGTTCTTGATGGTCGTGAGCAGACCTTCGAGTTCGTCGTTGTCGATGTCGAGCGGATAGAGGGCGTTGACCCTGTTGATGAAGTCGCCGAGGATGTTCATGTAGTTCGTGAAAGCATCGAACGGTCCACTGTAGATACCACGATCCAGACCTACGTTAGAGGGCTTGGTGGTCATGAAGCGGAAGTTATTGGATGCCTGCAGGTAGTCCCAGTCCTGATTGATGCGGGGATCATTGGCGATACGCAGACGGTCGGCCACGCTGTAAAGCTTATTGAAAGCCTCGCGCTGCATGGCGTTACCGAGCCAGCAGCTGCAGTCGCGCTCCTCATCGACCCATGAGAGGGTATCGGGCACGTCGAGGTTACCAACACTCTTGCAGGCCTTGCAGATCTCCGTCGGCGTGGAGAACGTGATGCCCTTCTCCTTGGCACATCCTGGCAGAGCATGGATGAAGTCAAGGATATTGCTGCTGAGCGGCTGGGCGATACCCAGGGCGGAGAGCTCCATGAAGATGTTGACGATCTGCTCCTCTTCGGGCAGACGGGCAATGCGATCGATATAAGCATCAGCAAACAGGGGATAACCATCCCACTCGGAGTTGTTGAAACGCAGCGAGATATCATCGGAGAGCTCGATATCGCGGAGCAACAGCTTCAGGTTGGGAGCCTGGTTGCAGTTATAGACATAGTGGGGCGACTTCCATCCGAGCACGTGCTTGGCACCCTCGGTGAGCATGCCCTTGAAGCCCATGGCGGCGATCTGAGCACCGATGTCATCGCTGTAGATCAGCGACGAGTTACGGGCCACAGTGGGTTTCTTGCCGAAGAGCTCCTCGATCTTGGCAGCCTGTTTCTTCACGTCGAGGGCGAAGGTCTCCTCATTGGCCAGTGACGACAGACCGTGGCTGTAGGGCTCAGCAAGGAACTCCACACAACCCGTCTCGTTCATCGCCTGCAACTTTTCCAGCACCTGCGGGGCGTGCATCTCCAGCTGTTCGATACCTGTACCTGACAGGGAGAAGGCCACCTTGAAATACTTGCCGTTCTCATTGATCATGTCGTGCAACGTGTTCAGTGCAGGCATATAGGAGCGTTCGGCGATGTCGGTGATGCTACGCTCGTTCTCGTAGTCATCGTAATAGTAATGATCGGTACCGATATCAAAGAAACGGTAGCGCTTCAGATGAATAATCTGATGTATCTCGAAATATAAACAAATCGTTTTCATAATTCTTAATTCTTGACTCTTAATTATTAATTAGTTTATTGTTCCCAGCCGAGGGTGCGGCGATAGAGTGTGCGGATCCAAGTACCGACTTTCTCCCAAGTGATCTGATCCACCTCACGCTTGCCCTCATCCTTAAGATACTGGAAGAGCGACTCGTTGTGGCAGATCGAATAGATGGCATCAGCCAGGGCGTGGATGTCCCAGTAGTCAACCTTGATACAGTTGTCGAGGATCTCAGCACAGCCCGACTGCTTCGAGATGATCGAAGGCGTACCGCACTGCATAGCCTCCAGTGGTGAGATTCCAAAGGGCTCACTCACAGAAGGCATCACATATACATCAGATGCTTTCAAGCACTCATAGACTTGTTTGCCACGCATGAAGCCCGGGAAGTGGAAACGGTCGGCGATGCCACGCTCGGCTGCCAGATGGATCATCGCATCCATCATATCGCCTGAGCCAGCCATACAGAAGCGGACGTTACGCGTACGATGGAGCACCATCGTGGCGGCCTCCACAAAGTATTCGGGACCCTTCTGCATCGTGATACGTCCAAGGAAGGTCACCACCTTCTCCTTGCCCGTATGGTCAGGACGCGGGATGGCCTGATACTCGTCGGGCAGCGGATAGACGGCATTGTGCACCGTGTAGCACTTACGCGGATCCTGATGATACTGATGGATCACCGTCTGGCGCGTCAGCTCGGATACACACATGATACAGTCGGCCCAGTCCATACCGTTCTTCTCGATCGAATAGACGGTGGGATTCACCTTACCACGACTGCGGTCGAAGTCGGTGGCATGGACATGGATGCACAGAGGCTTACCACTCACCTGCTTGGCATGGATACCAGCGGGGAAGGTCAACCAGTCGTGGGCATGAATGATATCAAACTCCTCCGTGCGAGCCACCTGACCTGCGATGATGGAGTAGTTATTGATTTCCTCGTGCAGGTTGCCAGGATATCCTCCTGCGAACTCCATTGCGCCGAGGTCGTTCACGTTCATATAGTTGAAGTCAGCATAGATATGATCACGGAGCTTGAAATAGTAGTCAGGATCCATGATGTTACCCACACGATTCTTCACATATTCATAATCCACATCGCGCCAGGCGATAGGCACGGCATTCATGGCGACGATGCGACAGGCGTGCTGACTCTCATCACCAAAAGGATGAGGCAGGCAGAGCACGGTCTCTATATCTCCCTGAGCCTTCAAGCCCTCGGAGATACCATAGTTAGCAGTGGCAAGTCCACCAAATACGTGAGGAGGATACTCCCATCCAAACATTAATACTTTCATCGTCGTTCCTCCTTATTTTTGATATGAATACTTATCCATCAGCTTAAGCGTGCGCAGGATCTCTGCCACGTTCATCGCAAACGACATGGCACCACGTCCGTGGAACGGCGGGTTACCGTCGAACAACTCAGAGATTGAGCCGAGGGCATGATAGTCCATCTCGTCCTCATAGCCTACAAGTTGGCGCTCGATGAAACTCAGACGGCTGCGCTTGTAGAGTTTCAGACAAGCCTCCATATAGAATCCGCCGAGCCAAGGCCAGGCCGTTCCCTGATGGTAGGCATAGTCGCGCTGCGTCTGCGGGCCCACATAGACGGGGTTATAACCACCGCTCTTCGGTGAGAGGGAGCGAAGGCCCTTCGGCGTCAGCAGTTCACGGGTACAGATATCCACCACGCTCTTCATCTGCTGCTGGGAGAGCGGCGAATAGTCGAGGGCCACGGCGAAGATCATGTTCGGACGGACACTCCAGTCCATCATGTTACCATCGACATAGTCGAGCAGATAACCGTACTCATTGACGAAGGTCTCCACGAACGATTCCTTCACCTTGGCAGCAAGTTCCTCCAGATGCTTGACAGCCTTCTCGTCCTTCTGATCAGTAGCCATCGAAGCGCAGAACTTCAGAGCGTTGTACCAGAGTGCATTGAACTCCACGATATAGCCTGAGCGCGGCACAACGGGACGGCCGTTGGCCGTGGAATTCATCCACGTGACGGCCTTGTCGCGACCATTCGAGTAGAGCAGTCCGTTCTCGTCGAGACGGAGATTCGGATGACCACCCTTCTCAATATACTTCACGATATCCTTGACCAGTTTCCCGTATTTCTTGAAGCCAGCCTCAACACCGACCTCCTTCACATACTGCTGGATGGCCCAGACTGCCCAGAGGGGAACGTCGGGCTGCTCGATCTCGTAGATCTTGGCCGACAGCGGCTTCTCCTCCATGAACTCACGAAGTGCTTTTTCTGCCGTCTTCATCACGAACTCAAAATAATCAACCTCACCGATAGCCAGTGTCAGTCCCGGCAGAGCGATGAACGTATCACGGGCACGCACCTTGAACCAAGGATAACCAGCCAAGAGATAACGATCGTCGTTCTTCTCGCGCTTATGGAACTGGTGGGCAGCGGTGACCAGACAGTGATAGAAGTTATCACGCGGCACACGATCGGCCACCTCCTCATCGAAGAGTTTCTTCATGGCCGATGGTTTGATGGGCGATGTAGAACCAGAGAAGATGATACTCTCACCCTTCTTGATCGGCATCTCGAAATAGCCAGGCACGTAGAGATCCTCATTGGAGGCATAGCCACGCTCCTGCTCCTTCGGATATTCGATACCACGATACCAGTCGGGTTGGAAGATGAACTCATTCTTCTTGGAGAACTGCATGTAGAGGTCAGGATAGCCGGCATACATACAAGTCTTGATACCATTTTCCACCTGACTGTACTCACGGCTGGCCGTAGCGTTCTCGTGGGTAAACTGGCGCACACTGCGGAAAGCCAGGAACGGACGGAAGCGCAAAGTGGTGGCTGAGTGGGCCTCCACCAGCGTATAGCGAATCAGGATGCGGTCCTCATAATGCTGGAAGATCACTTCCTTCTTCAACACGACACCACCCACACGATACGTGGTCGTAGGCACTTTGGTGGCGTCAAACTCACGGATGTACTTGTGTCCATTAGGACTGAACGTGTTGCCCTGATACTTGTGGAGTCCGAGGTTGAATTCCGCCCCATGCTGGATGACCGTACAGTCGAGCGAGGACAAGAGCACATGGTTCTCATCATCGAGCTCAGGTACAGGCACTACCAGCAGACCATGGTACTTACGCGTGTTACAGTCCACCAGTGTGGAACTGCTGTAAGCACCAGAACGGTTGGTACGGAGGAATTCACGACGGAGACTCTCCTGCAGGTTAGTCATCACGGCTTTTTCTAATCGTAAATAGCTCATAGTTCCTGTTTGAAGGTATTTAATTATTGAAATATTAGTCTTTAATTCCCCAAAGGTAGGAAAATTATCGCAGTCTGCAAAGGATTTCCAGACATTTAACAATTATTTAAGCAAAAACAACAGGCAAGCCGAGTGACTTGCCTGTAGATTTATACTGGAATCAGGAAATTGATGACTTCCTGTTCGACGTTGATCAGGTAGTGTCCGACAGGTGTTTTCATCAACCGTCCGTCGATGCCCACCATGGCATGTTTGGCATAATCCACCTGCACCTCCTTCGTGCGATAGGGATGCACACTACGGTGGTTAAGGAAGCGTCCCGTCACCAACAGCCACAATCCCTCTATCAACTGGACCACCTCGGGATGATAAACCACTGAGACATCAAGCATACCGTTATAGGGAACGGCATTGGGTGTCTGTCCATAGCCAGGGCCACTACCTATACAAACCGTCATCACCTTACGGTCGATGGTATCGCTGTTAATCTTCAATTTCATCTTATACTCCATGCGGTGGAAGAGCATCACGAAGAGCGAGGAGATAAAAGATAAGGTACGCGAGCCGAAAAGACGACGCGTCTGACGACGCAGATTCATGATATCGGCTGTCATACCGATATTGACGCAGTTCAGGAAGTAGCGGTGGCACTTCTCACCCTTGGCATTCGAGTAACGGATACAACCGAGATCGACCTTGCGCTCACGATGTTTGATGAGCCAATCGACGGTCTGCTCAATGTTGTCCTCATCGAACTCCCAGAAGCGGGCGAAGTCGTTCATCACGCCATTGGGGATGACACCCAGGGCGATGCTCTCACGCACCTCCTTCTCCTCCATCATCAGACAGTTCACGGCATCGTTCAGGGCAGAGTCACCGCCCACGATGATGATGGTCTTGTAACCATTGGAGATCATCATCTTCATCAGGCGTTCCACACTGTCACTGGTCTCACTCTGCACAAAGTCATACTCCACATTGCGCTCGTCGAGCACCTTCTGAATCTTCTCCCAACGCTTACGCTTGTTGGTGATGCCTGCCTTAGGGCAATACAGGATGCCCCACTTTGTCGATTCTATTGCCATAGCTGTATGATACGTTTTATCTTTTCCTCCATAGAGAGGCTTGCTTCAACCCAATTGATTTTAAACCCACGACGTTCCATACCGCGAAACCATGTCATCTGGCGCTTGGCAAACTGATGAATGGCAATCTCCAGACGAGTGAACATTTCGTCATAGGTCAACTTATCTGTCAGATATTCCGTCACGAATTTGTATTCCAGCCCATAGTAGGTCAGATCCTCTGGGGGAATGCCCTCATCGAGAAGGGATCTCACCTCCTCCACCATTCCCTCAT
>JAGCPV010000016.1 GCA_017965475.1 Prevotella sp. | reverse complement strand
TCTCTCAGGAATAGCCCATGTCCAGTTGTTACCGTCCTCAGGCTTGATGGTGACAGCGAAAGAGGTGTGGAAGCTACCACCGTCCTTGATGCTCTTACGAACGATGGGCTCGCCCCAACGCTTGTAGTCGAACCAGTCGTTACCCTCAGCAAAGAGGTCGAAGCGACGATAGAGCTTCACCTCAGTCAGCAGGTCGTCACCCGTCTTGGTGCTCTTCTCGTAGGCAGCGTCGAACTTCGAAGTCACATCGTAGAGCAGCTGCTGAGCCTCAGCGTCCTTGCCCAGATGGCAGTCGGCTTCAGCCTGGGTGTAATACATCTCGGCAGCACGGATGATGGGGAATGAGCCACCACCAGGCATGAATTCTGCCATGAGCTTATACTGCTGGTAAGCATAGACCAGAGAGGTTTCGTACAGACGATCGCCATACTCCTGGAAAGCACGCTTATAGAGTTTGCCAGTGCTACGGCCGGCTGAGTTACACTCTGCCCACTCCTCATCTGTAGGAACGAGATAGAGCCAGCGACGGGTATCGGTCTCAGGAATCTGGTCGATAAGCTCCTTGCTGATAGCTACAGGATATGAACGGCAGTTACTGGCACTTGAGTTAGAGGCAATATATGCGAAGAAGCTGTAGTAGTACAGGGTCTGGTCGCTGGCCTCATAGACACCCCAGATCCACTCGCTGTTAGGTGTATGGAAACCGTCCTTATACTGTGACTCATTCATCAGCGCATGACCTTCACGGGCCAGGGCAGCATAGTTGGCAGCCGTCTGCCAGTCCTCACGGGTGAGGGCAGCCTTGGCATAGATAGCGTAAGCTACGTCGAGACCGGGCTTGTAGAACTCGCTGCTACCGCGGTCCATGCCACTCTGCTTGAAGAGGCTGATGGCCTCGTCGAGATCCTTATAGATCTGAGCGTAGGTCTCTGCCAGGGTAGAGAGGGCGAGGTCGCCTGTGCTCTGGTCGAGACGGAGGGCGATACCGGGCGTGTTACCCTGAGTATCCTTCCAGCGGAAGCTATAGAGCTGAGCCAGACGGAAGAAAGAGTAAGCACGGAAGGTAAGTGCCTGAGCCTTCAGGAAAGCCTTTTCAGCATCGGAACCCTCGGCATTGTCGATGTTACAGATGATACCATTGGCATTACCCACCAGCTTATAGTAGTAGAACCAAGGGTAGTACAGATAGATACTGCTCTTCTGCAGGTGATAGGTAGAGTTCCACAGAGCAGCCCAACCAGTCTGGTTACACTTCTGACCATCGTTACCGGTGAAGGTGCCATACCAGTTCAGGATAGAACCCTCACCATTCAGACCCTGAGTACTCAGATACTGGTTCGACATGGCCTTGCAGATACCATTGATCGAGAGGGCAGCATTGCCCGTAGTGCTCAGGATAGTAGCTGTACCCATCTGGTCCTCAGGAGCAGTCTCCAGATAATCGCTCCCGCAGGATGTCAGGCCCAGCAGGGCGAAGCTAAATAAATATATATACTTCTTCATAATGATATTCCTTATTAATGTGATTAGAACTTAACATTGAGACCTACGGTGAATACACGAGGTGTTACGAACCTGTTAGACTGTGTACCGTTGTAGTTCTCCTGCGGGTTCATACCCTTGCGGGCTGTCAACGAGAAGAGGTTCTCACAAGCAATCGTCACTGCCACTGCATCGAGGTCGATCTTACGAACCAGGTTCTTGGGCAGCTCATAGCTCAGGTTGAGGTTCTTCAGGATCAGGTAGCGAGCGCTGGTGAGCCAACGAGAAGAGGTAGAGTTCAGATCAGGCTGGATGCTGGTGCCGGGAATCAGCGCAGCATTGTTCAGCTGAGGAACACCGTCCTTATCGATAGCGTTGGCTGCTGTAGCCTGCTCGTAGGTCCAACCCTTGGCAGCGTCCTTGTGCAGAGAGTAAGGAGTACCAGAGGCGCTCATCAGAGAAGAGTAGTTAGAGTCCATCACCTTACCACCCAGCTGATAGGTGAACAGGCTGTAGAGGCTCAGGCCCTTCCAGCTGACGGTGAAGTGGAAACCACCATAAGCGCTAGGGATAGCTGATCCGTGGAACTCTTTCTTAGCGTAAGAGGTCAGGTAAGAGTAAGGCACACCGTCGATCACAACGATAGCATTGGTGTTGTCGCCTGAAATCTCAGAACCCTGCTGGTTACCGAAGGTCTGTCCGTCAACGGTAACGAAGTAGTCCTCATCATTGAACTTGTACAGAGAGAAACCATTGGCGGTGTTGACACCTTCCCATGTGTAGGTGAAGAACTCGTAGCGGCTCTTGCCTTCCACAATCTTCTTGGTACCGTCGATGATACCTTCCTTGTTCTGCTCAGGCAGCTTCACCACCTCGTTCTTCAGGATGGTAATGTCGGCACCAATGTTGATGCGCCAGTCTTTGTTCTTAAACACATCGATGTCGGCTGAGATCTCGACACCCTTGTTAGAGATGGTACCCAGGTTCTTCGTGATCACTGACTCTGCGTTAGAGGTGCTGGTAGCACCAGCTGACAGCGGGTTGTAAACATTGAAGAGCAGGTCCTTATTACGCTTGTCGAAGTACTCAATGCTGAAGTTCAGCTTATTGAACAGACGAGCGTCCAGACCTACACCCCAAGACTGACCAGTCTCCCACTTCAGGTCATAGTTCTGGAGCTGTGAGATCCAGAAAGCACCCTGATTGGCATTCTGAGTAGAGTTGTAGAGAGCCATATAGCCATAGTAGCTTGAACCGGCATCGTTACCTACCTCACCATAGTCGGCACGGAGCTTCAAGTAGTTCACCCAGTCGGCTTTCTTCATGAAGGCCTCGTTAGAGATCACCCAGTTGGCACCGATACTCCAGAAGTTACCCCAACGGGCATCCTTCTCGAACTTAGAAGAACCGTCGCGACGGAAGCTGGCCTCCACATTATAGCGGTTGTCAAAACCATAGCGCACACGACCCAGGTAAGACTCGGTACGATAGACATCGTTGTAGTCATACAGGCTGGTGATATCCGTGAAGTTGTTCAAGTTGTTCATATTGGGCACCACCTCTGTGGTCTTGTAACCATACAGGTAATTATAGGTGTAGTGGTAGTTCTCGTGACCAATCAAAGCGTCGACAGAATGCAGGCCGAACTCATGGCTCCAGTGCAACTGCTGCTGGAAGGCCCAGTTCTTATAGCGGTAGTCTACGCGCTTGCCACGACCGGCATTACCCTTACCGTCACCAATCACGGCTGTGTTGTACTCGTTGTTCTCCGAGTGGCGGGTATTCAGGTTACCCTTCAGGGTGAAGGTGAAGTTGTAAGGCAGGATGAAGTCAGCGTAAGCAATGGCGTTCATCGTGTTACGGATGGTCTTGTTCTGGTTCAGCTCGTTCTCCCAGATGAGGTGACGGTCAGCAAACTGGTTACGGGTGATCTGTACTTGTCCGTCGGCATCAACATACGAACCACCGTCGTACTGCTTGTTACCGAACTCGTCGAGGATATACTGACCAGTGTTCACATCGTGCAGGTGTACGGGATAGATGGGTGCAACGTTACGGCAATACATGAAGGGGTTGGTGTAACCGCCATCGCTGGTACCGTAGCTGGAGTTGAATGTCTGATGGGTAGCATTTACGTTCAATCCGGCCTTGAACCACTTCTTAGGCTGTACGTTAACCACTGCACGACCAGAGATACGGTCGAAGCCAGAGGTCTTCAGGTAACCATTCTCGTTCAGGTAACCTACAGAGAACAGGTAGTCGGCCTTATCGGTAGCACCGTTGGCGCTCAGGTTGTACTCCTCACGCTTTCCGTTGTGGATAGCCTGGTCATACCAGTCGAGGTCCTCACCATAGGTACCCTTCAAGGCTGTGGTTGTCAGCTTACCGTCAGAGGTAAACAGGGCATCGTCAGCAGCCTGATAGATGTTCAGATACAGACGGTCTGCAATCAGGTTCTTCGAAGCGTAGGCGGCAGCTGTAGCAGCGTCGTCGCCAGCAGCCATACGGTTGTTCTTCATGTTCAGCCACTGGGCCTCCATCCACTGGTTGGCACCCATCACGTCGTACTCGGGAATACCACGGCTGTAAGTACCCAGTTTCACGTCGAGGTTGATGTTCAGCTTACCCTGCTTACCTTTCTTGGTGGTGATCAGGATCACACCGTTAGAAGCACGGTTACCATACAGAGCTGCAGAGGCAGCATCCTTCAGCACTGACATCGACTCGATATCCTGCGGGTTCAAGTCGCTGATGTTACCACCATAGGGCACACCGTCGATGACATAGAGGGGAGTAGAAGAACCGTTTACAGTACCGATACCACGGATACGGATGCTAGGATCCTCACCAGGTACACCATAGGTACTATTCACCTGTACACCGGTCACCGTACCTTCCAGAGCACTGGCTACTGAAGAGGTGGGACGGAGCAGGATCTCATCGCTCTTCACCTCCTGGATAGCACCAGTCAGCGAAGTCTTCTTCTGTGTACCATAGGCAACCACCACCACCTCGTCGAGGTTATTGGCATCGTTACGGAGCTGGATGCGGAGGGGTTTGCTAGAAACGGCAACCTCCAGGGGCTCCATGCCTACATACGTGATCTTCAACGTAGTCTTCCCTGCAGGAACCTCCAGGGTAAACTGTCCATTCATGTCGGTAATGGTACCAATGTTGGTTGCACCTACCACCTGGATACTTGCGCCGATAATCGGCTCATTGTCCTCGTAGGTCACAACGGTACCTTTCACCGTCGTCTGTGCCAGTGCGATTCCGATAAACAGGAACAGACTGGCGAGAGTCATACTGAGTCTTTTCATCATAAATTAGTTTATAACAATTAATTAATAGTTGAATCCTATCTCACATATCGGAATTAGTCATCGGTAAATTTACGACCGCAAAGGTATACAAAAGTTTTCTAAAAAACAAATAAAATAATAAAAAATTTGCATTTCGTACCGGATTTTAAGTATAATTCAAGCAAAAGTTTAGAAAGAAATCGATTTTTCTTGGCTATTTCAGAATATAATTGTACCTTTGCAAAACAAAAGATTCATAACCGGAAATATCATAAAATAAAACAATCATATCATTATGGAACAGCAGAAACGTTACGGTCATTTCGACGACCAGCACCGCGAGTATGTCATCACAGACCCGCAGACCCCATGGCCTTGGATCAACTATCTGGGCAACGAGGATTTCTTCTCACTCATCTCCAACACTGCCGGCGGCTACAGCTTCTATAAGGATGCCAAGTTCCGTCGTATCACCCGCTATCGCTACAACAACGTGCCGATGGATAATGGCGGGCGGTATTTCTACATCAAGGATGGCGATACCGTATGGAATCCTGGTTGGAAACCTTGCAAGACACCGCTCGACTTTTATGAGTGCCGTCATGGCATGAGCTATACCCGCATCACAGGCCGTAAGAACGGCGTAGAGGCCTCAGTGCTTTTCTTCGTCCCCCTGAAGAAGTGGGCCGAGGTGCAGAAACTGACGCTGAAGAACGATTCTGCCGAGACCAAGACCCTGAAGCTCTTCTCGTTCGAGGAGTGGTGTCTCTGGAACGCCGCCACCGATATGGAGAACTTCCAGCGAAACTTCTCTACGGGTGAGGTGGAAGTCGAGGTGCCGAATCTCGGCATCTCAACTTCGAACAATAGTTCGAAGATC
>JAGCPV010000142.1 GCA_017965475.1 Prevotella sp. | reverse complement strand
TGGGAGCCGAACATATACTCATCCTCGACGAGCCAGGCTCCGGGATCGTGGGGGAACTCCACAAGGAGGGCGCGCACCATCGGCAGACCGCGCTCCGTACAGTCCTTCGCCTGTGCATAGACATACGGCATCAGACGGTATTTCATCTCCGCACAGGCACGGAAGGCATCGGTAAACGACTCGGAGATGAGCCAGGGCTCCGTGGGAGGGGCACCGTGGGCTCTCGTGTGCGAGCTCAGGAAGCCAAAGGGCAGCCAACGGCGGTAGATATCCTCGGGCGAGGCAGTGACGAAACCGCCCATGTCGTGGCTCCAGAACGAGAAGCCGCTGAGGCCGAAGGAGAGTCCTCCGCGCAGGTCGCCGAGCAGTCCTGTGTTCGTGGTGGCGGCATCTCCGCCCCAGTGGAGGGCATAGCGCTGGGATCCCGCCCAGGCTGAGCGCGCCCAGATGATGCCCTCGCCAGGATGATTACGCTCGACCACCTCCCAGAGGGCCTTGTTATAGCGCAGCGGGTAGAGGTTGTGCTCGTAGAGACCTCCCTTGCCACTGTGGTAGAAGCCGTTGTAGGGCGCTGCCTCGCCGAAGTCGCACTTGATGGTGGAGACGCCCTGCCGCATCAGGCCTTCTATCTTCGACTGATACCAGCTGACGGTCTCGGGGTTGGAGAAGTCGAGGATGGCATCCTCGACAGGCATGCCCCCCGTGGCGTTCACCACATGAAGGCCGCGTTCGATGATCTCAGGGAAGAAACGGTTCTTCGGCGTGAAGTAGGGCAACTGCCACAGACAGGTGTGGAAGCCGTCCTTCGAGAGTTTCTTCAGCATACCGACGGGATCCTTGAAACGATCCTTGGCAAACTCATAGTCGCACTGCCAATCGACGCCAAACCAGCCCGTGTCGAAGTGGATGACATCGCTGGGGATCCTGTGGGCGCGCAGCTGACGGGCGATCTCCAGACCTTCCTCCTGCGAGAAGTAGGTGATGCGGCTCATCCACGTGCCGAAGCTCCAGAGGGGCAGCATGGGCGACTTTCCCGTGATGTTGGTGTATTCGTCGAGGATGTCCTTGGGTTCGCCGAAGAAGATGAAGAAGTCCATCTGCTCGTCGGCCATGAACAGGCGTTGGGCGCCGATATAGGAGGCGCCGAAGTCGCAGGTGACGGGTGCCGACGTGTGCATGAAGATGCCATAGCCGCGGTTGGAGAAATAGAAGGGCACGGGCTTGTACTGACCATCGGTCTCCGGACCCTGGGGGTCGGTGACGGAGAGGTGCACCTTCTGTCCCACCTTATTTAAAGAGGTGAACGACTCGCCACAGCCGTAGATCCTTTCGCCAGGGGCGAGAGTAAACACGGGGTTGATGCTGCGGGAGTTGTCTGAGCCGCGCTTGATAAACGAGAGGGGCAGGAGCTTCACCTGACTTGAGTCATTATCTATCTGATGGCGCGTCTGCGTGAGGATCTTTCCCTTGGCATCCTTCACCACGATGCGGAAGGGATACTTCTGGATCTCGACACTGCCATAGGGCGAGCTTTGAAGGCTCAAAGCCTTTCGGGCCTTAAAATCATCGCAGAACATCACATCCTCTGCGTCTGTATCCTTCGGCTCGATGGGCGAGGTGAACATCCTCACACGCACCGTCCTCGGACTCACCCACTCGACCTTGATCTTCAGCGCGGGATCATTCTCGTAGGCGGCATCGGGGAAGTCGAGCATCTGCATACGCACGGGCCAGTAGCCATTGAGGTTGAACGCCTGGCGCGGCGACAGCCGGTAGCGCTTCCACTGCACCTGTCCTTCACCCTTCGCAGCATCGAAGCTCACGAGGGAGTCGGCGAGGAAATAGGTGTTCGACAGGTCGTAGAAGTCCGTCGATACGTCTTTTTGCATACACTGCAGGTACTGGATGCCTGCATTCGTCTGGATCTGGGCTGTTGCTGGGATCGTGCCGAGAAGGGCACTGAACAGGGTCATCGCTTTGATAAGATTCTTCGTCATCATTTGTAGTTTTTTAGTTTTCTTCGGCAAAAGTACAATAATTTTTCCGTAATGCACCGATTATTTGAAATTATTTTGTATATTTGCGGCGTATATGAAGGAAAACGACTATCGTCTGAAACGCATTGACACGCTCTCCGTCCGGATCATCCTCTGGGTGGGGGGCTGTTCTCTGGCCGTCCTCTTGGTGGTGTTCCTCTGTATGCGCTACTACAACGTTCCCTTCTTCCCCCTGGCAGCGGCGATCCTCTGTCTGCTGGTGGTCGTTGTGGTCTGCTGGGGCATCCTCGGCTACTATATGCACCCCCTGAACCTGTTGGTGCACTCCGCCCAGCGGATGGCGGAGGGTCATCATGACGAACGGGTGCCCGTCAGTGGCCGTCAGGACGAGATTGGTCAGCTGCAGAACAGTTTCGCGGCCATGCAGCACGCGCTGGCAGACTATATCGCCGACCTGCAGCAGAAGCGCGAGACCCTCAGTGAGCAGAACGCGAAGCTGCAGGCCGCCTACGAACAGGCGAAGGAGGCCGACAGCGTGAAGGAACGGTTCCTCAGCAACATGACGGAGCAGATGACGCGCAGCGTCAGCTCCATCAACACACAGGCGGAGACCCTCTGCAACGACTACAAGAACCTCTCGAAGGCTGATCTGGCGAAGCTACAGGTACAGATCCTGAACGATACCGAGACCGTCACCCTGCTGCTCAACAAAATGCTCAACGCCTCATGAAGTCACTCGTCTCCTACATACAACAGCGGCTGACCCTACGGCTGGGCATCCAGATCCTCCTCGTCGTGGGCGTGATCCTCGGACTCTTCCTCGGCTATGTGTTCCACCTGACGAGACAGTATGCCAAGCAGCAGGCCATCAACCACGCCACAGAGGTGCTCGACAGTACGGTACTCCGCATCAACCACCTCATGGACAGGGTGGAGGCCGCCACCGTCAGCATGGAACCGCTGATACGGAAGAACCTGAAGCCGGATTCCCTGTTGGCCTACTCCCGTAGGATGCTGGAGGAGCACCCGCCCGTGTTGGGCTTCACCATCGCCATGGAGCCCGACTTCTTCCCAGAGCAGGGGCGCCTGTTCTCCGCCTACTCCCTCAGAAGGGGCGACTCCATCATCACGATCAATGAGAACAACTACGAATACTTCGAAAGGGATTGGTACAAGACGCCGCGCGAACGGCAGAAGGGCTACTGGCCTGAGCCCTATATCGACGAGGGCGACAGCGTGCTCACCTCCTCGGAGTACAACTACTCCTACTGCAAACCCCTGTTCAGCATTGATGGCCGTATCCTCGGCGTGCTCTGTATCGACATGCTGCTGAAGGGCATCTCCGATTACGTCACGAAGGTCGAGGCCTATCCCAACTCCTCTGCCATCATGCTCAGTCACGACGGACGGTATATCGTGCATCCCGACACGGCGAAACTTGTCAGACAGACCATCTTCTCCGATCCAGACCCCCGCGCCAAGCATGACGTGATCCGTCTGGGGGAGGCGATGCTCGCAGGACAGAACGGTATGCAGCAGCTGGTCGTGGATGGACAGGATGCCTACATCTTCTATCGTCCGCTGGAGCGTACGGGATGGAGCATCGCCATCGTCTGTCCTGCCAGCGATGTCTTCAGCAACTACGACCGTCTGCTCTACTCCGCATGGTCGATCATCATCCTCTCGCTCATCGTGCTCATGATCATGTGCTTCCAGTCCATCCGTCGTATCATCACCCCCTTGAACCAGCTCGCCCTGCAGACGCAGCGCATCGCAGAGGGTCATCTCGAAGAGACGCTGACACCCAGCAACCGTCACGACGAGATCGGAATGCTGCAGAACAGCTTCAACCTCATGCAACAGTCGCTTCACGAATATGTCAGCGACATCCGGCAGATCAACGACGAGATGGAGCAGCGCAACGAGGAGCTCGTCAGGGCCAGCCAGCTCGTGCAGGAGGCAGACCAGCAGAAGACGGCCTTCATACAGGACATGTCGCACCAGATCCGTACGCCCCTTAATATCATCAACGGCTTTACGCAGGTGCTCTCCAGCGACCATAACGGCATCTCCGACGAGGAGACCAACGACATCATCACCCGCATCAGACTCCGTGCCAAGACGCTCAGCCATATCACCCGTATGCTCACCGTTTCCTCTTTCAAGGACAGTGGCCGTCTCAACGGCGAACAGACCACCTTCAACTGCCGTGCGCTCTGCGAGGAGGCCATCGCCTCCGTCATACCGACGCACCCCGATACCGTCAGTATCACCGTCAAGACAGACATGCCCGATGATCTCACGATCCACTCCGATCGTGAAGCTCTGCTGTTCATCCTCGACGAACTACTCAACAACGCCATCAAGTTCACCCAGCAGGGAATCATCACGCTGGCGTGCAGCCTAAGGGATGACCAGAGCGTCATCTTCGCCGTCAGCGACACGGGCATCGGCATCGCCGAGGACGATCGCGAACGTATCTTCACACAGTTTACGAAGGTCAACAACTTCACGGAGGGCGTAGGATTGGGGCTCTCGCTCTGTCAGCAGACAGCCCGCATGCTGGGTGGGGAACTCGTGCTCGACACCACCTACCAGGATGGTTCCCGCTTCTTGCTGACACTCCATTAACACCATCCTCTACATCTAATAAAAAAGGTGCCGCATCGTCACGACGCAGCACCTTTCTCTACTAAAACAATGTGTCTAATTACTTTACTAAACTACTACCTTGTATAGTTTATTACCAACCCGGATTCTGGTGAAGAGCGGGATTGTTATCCAGCAAGGTCTGCGGATAGGGGAACAGTCTGTGCTTCTCCTGCCAGCCTACCTCATAGTGAGCATCCATGGCGTCATGCGTATGGATGATGAAGAAGCGGCTGTTAGCCTCTGAACCATTCTCCCAAACCAGATCCTCCCAGTTTGCCTCAACAGCTTCCGGCTTCTCAGAGAGTTTGTCGCAGAGGTTGGGAACATGCTTACCCTGGACCTTCAGACGATCCATGCACTCCTTCGTGTAGGAATCATTATCTATCTTGCTCCAACGGAGGATATCCTGATAACGGCAGCCCTCGAACCAGAGCTCGAACGACTTCTCCTTCTTCAGGGTCACCAGGTCAACTGAGCTGCTGACGGTCTTGGAACCGGCACGCTCCTGGATCTGGTTGATATAAGTCTT
>JAGCPV010000015.1 GCA_017965475.1 Prevotella sp. | reverse complement strand
CCTGGTCGCCACAGTTGCAGTTGAACTATATGGTCAACGAGAACCATACCTTCGGCGCCTATTACAAATACGACCGTACGCCCAGTGGCGAGACGAAGGGCGACTATCTGACGGACATGTTCGAGAATGGCACCCTGACTGAGCACTCCGTGAGCGATATCTGGCAGGACGAGCGTATCAAGAAGCATATCTTCAACGCCTATTACAACGGTAAGGTGGGACAGTTGGGTATCGACCTGAACGTCGATGGTCTTTTCGATGATACCAAGACACCAGGCCGCACAACGGAGCAGACAACACTTGTCGGCGCAACCCCCGTTGACCGCACCATCGAGAACAATACCGACAACGCCAACAACTTCTGGGCCACAAAACTCATCTTCAGTTATCCTGTATTGAAAGGTAACCTCTCCGTGGGCGGCGAGTACAGTTACAACCACCGCACGGATGCCTACACATTCATGGCTTCCGACTATGTGCCCGTGAAGGCCACCGATACGGAGATCAACGAGAAGTCATCGGCTGGTTTCGTAGAGTACGGCAGGCAGTTCGGCAAACTCTTCGCCCAGGTTGGTCTGCGCTATGAGCACCTGACGAACGACTACTTCAACTTCGGTGTGAGAGAGGACGAGGTGTGCCGCAACTATGGCGACTGGTTCCCCACCGCCACCCTCTCCGCTCCTATAGGGAAGTTGCAACTGAGCCTGTCGTATCGTCGTGACATCCAGCGCCCGGCCTACGCCAACCTCACCAGTTCGACGATCTACATCAACCGTTACACCTACCAGAGCGGTAACCCCTACCTGAAGCCGACCTACACCCACAGCCTCGTGCTGAATGCAAGTTACAAGTGGGCGAACCTCTCGCTGAACTACGCCCGTAATAAGGATGTCGTCACGATGTCAACCGAGCCGTTCCCAGGTTCTGAGGATCCTCTCGTCAGCCTCGCGCGCCCCATCAACAGCGAAGACGATTACGACCAGTTCACCGTCAACCTCTCAGCCATGCCCACCATCGGCAAGTGGCATCCTATGTGGTACGCCTTCGCACTGTTCCAGAACTACAAGTCGCCGACGGCCGACGGTTCTATTCTGACGCTGACCCATCCGTACCTCACGTTCGTCTGGCAGAACGACATCGAACTGCCGAAGGATTTCCGTCTGCACGCTGCTGCCCAGTGGGCCAACAAGGGTGACTACAACAACAACCGCATCATCAGCAACCGCTTCAATGTCGAACTCGGCATCCAGCGCGACTTCAACCTCCGTCGTCTCGGACAGCTGACGCTCGATGTGCGCTGCGTTGATATCTTCAACACCAACAAGACCGATGCCACTCTCTACGGCTTCCGCGAACTGACGGTACACAACCCCGCCCGCCGCACGTTCCTCGTCAACCTCAATTGGAAGTTCAACGAGGCCCGTTCGAAGTACCGTGGCTCTGGTGCCGGCGAGAAACAGAAGGCCAGAATGTAGTGTTTGCAACTGGGTTGCATCACCATTTCTCGACCTTTGCAGTCGATATGAGAATTACTTAAACTAAAATTAGTATTGTAAGATGAAAAGATTGTTTTTGGGAGCAACATTAGCGATGCTTCTTTTCCCTGCAGTGGCAGACGCACAGGCCGTTCAGACCGTTCGCGGACAAGTTTGTGACGTAGCCTCTGGCGAGCCGATGATTGGCGTGACGATTACAGTAGAGAATGGCACTACCTTAGCCACTGTATCGGATGTGGACGGCAACTTCGTCATTAATAACGTACCCGTGGGCCGACACTCGGTACGAGCCACCTATATCGGCTACGAACCCGTACTGCTGAAAGAGCAACTGGTTTCGTCGGGTAAAGAGTTAGTGCTGACGCTGAGAATGCGTGAAAGCATTTCTGAACTCGGCGAGGTGGTCATCAAACCTCGCGTCAACAAGCAACTACCACTCAACGAGATGGCGCAGGTAGGCGCTCGTATGTTCAGCGTGGAAGAGGCCACGCGCTATGCAGGCGGTATGGCCGACCCTGCCCGCACGGCCTCGATGTTCGCTGGTGTGGCCACAGGCGGTGCCACCAATGGCATTTCTATTCACGGTAACTCGCCCCAGATGCTGCAGTGGCGCGTGGAAGGTGTCGAGGTGCCTAATCCCAACCACTTCGCCGACATCACGGAGGCTGGCGGTGGTGTGTTTACCTCGCTCAACGGCACGGTGCTGGCCAACAGCGACTTCCTCACAGGAGCCATGCCTGCCGAGTTCGGCAATGCCCTAAGTGGAGCCTTCGACATGAAGATGCGCGTGGGCAACAACACCAAATACGAGCACGCCGTGCAGGTGGGTACATTAGGTGTCGATTTCGCCTCGGAAGGGCCACTGGGAAAGAATACCAAAGCCTCGTACCTCGTGAACTACCGTTACAGTTTCCTCGAAATCGCCAAGAAACTGCACGCCATCAATATGGAAAAGGAGACGCTCGACTATCAGGATCTGAGTTTCAAGCTGAACATGCCGACAAGCAAGGCCGGCACCTTCGCCGTATGGTTCACAGGACTCATCGACAACTACGAGAACGAGGTGCCTGACGTGAACGACTGGGAGACGCTATGGGACATGAACGACTCGTGGTCGCGCCAGCGCAACTGTGCCGTAGGCCTCACGCATAACTACCGTTTTAAGAATGGTGGCACGCTCCACTCCAGTGTGGCCTATACAGGTGCTTACACGAGGTTGGCCATGAACAACTATGATGAGCAGATGACGAAGACACCAGGTGCTGACGGTCGCAATGCACAGTGGAACGTCATCATCAGCACCCAGCATCAGCAGAAGATTTCTTCACGCTACACGATGCAGAACGGCTTCGAGCACCAGCACCTCGCCTTCCACACCTGGTTGGACTGGCTTCACGAGACAGGCGGACCACTCTATCGTGTCTATGAGTCGGACGGCAACACAGGACTGACGCGTCTTTACAGCAGTCATAAACTGGCATTGAGCAACAGGCTCTCCACGGTGGCAGGTGTGAATGTGATGTGGTTCAACCTAAACAACCAGTGGCTGGTGGAGCCGCGCGTGAGTTTCCAGTATAAGACCTCGCCGTCGAGCACGCTCTCGATAGCCTACGCCCTGAACAGCCGCAAGGAGAGCACGGACACCTATTTCGTGACGATGGACGGCCAGCATCCTAACGAGGATCTGGGTTTGACACGCTCTCACCATATCTCCGCCTCGTTCGCCCAGCGCTTAGGGGAGAACGCCATGCTGAAGATCGAGCCCTACTGGCAGTGGCTCTTCGACGTGCCTGTGGAGGTGGGTACCACCTACTCCATCATCAACCACCGCAATTTCTATCAGGACCGTGCTCTGGTGAACGAGGGCGCAGGCCGTAACTACGGTATCGACCTCACGTTGGAGCGCTACCTGAAGGATGGGTTCTATGGCATGCTGACGGGCAGCATCTTCAAGTCGGAGTATCGCGATGCCCAGGGCGTATGGCACCACTCGCGCAACGACCGTGGTTACATCACCAATATCCTTGGTGGTAAGGAGTGGATGGTAGGAAAGACTAAGAAAAATGTGTTTGGCCTCAACGGCCGTCTCACGCTGATGGGTGGCGATCGCTATACGCCCATCCCCGAGGGCATCACCTTCGAGGATATCGCGAAGCGTCCTGACAAGTCCATCCCCGAGATCGACGGTCTCGATCCCTACAGCGCCCAGATGAAGATGAACGTGGGATACGCCTTCTCAGTGAAATATACCATCAACAAGCGCCACACCTCTCACCACTTCATCCTGGAGTATCTGCAGATGAAGACGTTCCAAGGTCAGACCTTCGACCTCCGCACTCACGAGATTGTCGATAAATATACCTCCCTGACTTTCCCGAACATCGCCTATCGAGTAGAATTTTAGTGTCATGGATTTGCAAAACTCAATGGAATGTGCTATCTTTGTGGCGTAAATGAATAAGAAACGTCTTTTATATCTGGACAATCTGAAGGTGTGTCTGACGGTGCTGGTGATATTCCACCACGCCGGCCAGGCATACGGCGATGGGGGCGATTGGGCTTACCATCCCAGCAATCCTGCCGAGTTTATGCCTTGGATTTGGCACTTCTTCTCGGTAAATGCGGCTTTCTTTATGGGATTGTTCTTTCTGATTTCAGGTTACTTCGTGCCCTCGAGTTTCGATAAGCAGGGGACAAAGGTGTTTGTACAGAAGAAACTGATCCGCCTGGGTATTCCGCTTTTACTGATGGGTGGACTATTGTCTGTTTTATCAGGCAAGCCGGAGATTGGACACATGTGGTATATCGAGAGTCTGCTGGTGTTCTGCCTTATTTATGCCCTAATACGACAAATATACAAGCCCATCAATAGCGAGTGCTCTTCAAGACCAACCATTATCGGCCTGCTGATATTTGGCGGTTTGATGGGTATTGGCAGTTATCTGATCCGTCAGGTTAGTCCGCAGGATCATTGGATCTGGCCCTTTGGCATCATTCCGTTGCCAATGGAACCTGTCCACTATCTGCAATACGTCATGATGTTCGTTATCGGCATTCTGGCACGTCGGTTAGCCTGGCTCGAAAAGATGGGTAACACCACAGGAGCAATATCGTTATCGATTGGTTGCCTTTTGGCATTGGGTATCTATCTGCGCGATGGTGGGGCTTGGAATGACTTCGTTACAGAGTGGTTTGGCATCTACGAATCGCTTTTGTGCGTGTTTATCTGTTTCGGACTGCTCTGGCTTTTCCGCCAATATGGAAACTGGGACAGTAAGTTTTGGCAGTGGTGCGCCGCCCAGTCGTATGGTGCCTACATCTTCCATCTGTTGCTGATGATAGTTCTGCAATATGCCACCGATGGCATCTGGATGGGAGCCTTCGGCAAGTTTATGTTCATCGGCATGATTACCACCATCTGTTCGTTTGTGCTCACTTGGTTGGTAAGAATGATTCCCGGAGCGAAAAAAGTATTATGATTAAGTAAATAGATCAAAATAAGAAGATGAAAAAAGCATTAAAGATTACGCTGTTGAGTGTGCTGGGACTTGTGATAGTCGCAGGTGTGTTGGTGTGGATGGAGTTTGGGGCGCTGATTAAAGGCGCTAATTCTTGCGTAAAGCTCGACGAGGGACTCTACTACATGGAGTATCGTGGCGACGACGGGTTCGACGGACTAATGGCGAAGGGCGGATTTGAGAAGGCAGACGAT
>JAGCPV010000141.1 GCA_017965475.1 Prevotella sp. | reverse complement strand
GTGATCTTCTTCGTTGCCTGCTGGACGTTCTGCACGTCACCAGCGGCATAGGCGTTTGATGAGTATCCGAGACCCAAGAGAGCCATGGCACTCATCAGCAGCGCTGTCTTTCTAAATTTTCGATTCATACTTAAGTATTAACTATAGATTAATTGGTTTATAATAAACACAAGTTAGAGTTTTGCGGAAGCACAATAGCTTCCCTGAGCCTTAAAGTCTGCTGGACTTTTCGGCCCTCAAGTCAAGAAGAATTGTTTTGGTTCATACGTTTTGGTTTACTTTTTAAGTTATATTATAATAAGTTATAGTCACGTCAGTACACACTGAATCGATTGCAAAATTAATACAATTTAATCAAAAACCACCATCTTTTTTTGTTAAATGTTGGTACTTTTTTACAAAAAGGGCATTTTTAACACCCAAAACGACAAAAAAGTGCAAAAAAACCACATTAAGTGTAAACAATACAACATTGAATTCCGCCCGATTATGGGTTAATTGTAAAACATACACCATAACCGTCCCCATCTCCTTATATATAATAAGGTAAAGAGTTATTTGCGGAGGGGAAGGGTCTTGACGACGGGACCGTTGTAGGTGTTAATGGTGAAATGGATGGAATCGCCAGGAATGCTGTCAATCAGGAGGCTGACATATGCTTTGGTGGAATAGTACTCCGGCACATGCCCCTGATCATGATGTAGGCGTACGTGGAGGGTACGGGTATTGTCAGGATATGTCAGCAACGTGTCAGCGACAAAGGCCAGTTGCTGGACAGCGGTGGTGTCATTGGTAGAACCGGTCATCAACAGGAAACTCAGGTTCAGGTATTTGCCAGACCTGCTCATCCAGATACTCTCGAACTTGACGGGATCGGTCTTCAGGGGCTTATCAAATATCTGAAGCGGATAAATACCAGGGCACGGCACCTGTCCGATGGATATCACATCGGCCTGCTGCTTGCCTGATTCGTCTTTCACCTTATTATAATATAAAAGGCAACGATAGGTGGTGTCGGCTGTGACAATCCAGTTGGCCTTCCAACGTTCCTTCAGGGGCAACAGGTCACCATCATCGGTCAAGATGGATACAATCTGTTTGTCGCTGTTGACGGTAGCCTCCACAAAGTCACCTCGCATCAGGGAATAGTCGCCCTCTCCCTTCTCGTAACTATCCTGTTCGCAGGATGAGATGAGAATGGATAGGGGATAACTGATCGTTATGATTACCAGGAGACGGAACAGTCTTTTCATTCGGCGGCGAGTTTGTTTCGTAACGGGTTAGCATACATATTCAGCATACACTCCCGCAAGAAAGCCTCATCCTTGTTAGGGATGGATATCTTGGCAAGCTGCCCTGAAAGATAAGTCTCAAAGCGCTGACGGTCGGCATCAGTATAGTGAGCGGCGAACTCCTTGGTGCCATTCAGGTCGTCGAGGGCGATATAGTTGCAGGGGAAGAGCTGGTAGCCCCTATGGATATCCTTGTCCATCCGATGGGCCAGGGCAGAATAGAATTCCGTCCTGGGCAGTTCCGAGAGCTCGTCGATCCACTGGTTGACTGGCGCCGCACAATGATAATGCACCCGTCCTTTGTAACCAAAGATACCCGTCTTCATATTGTCGAGATCATCCTGACGGCTCTTCTTAAAGGCAGGATTATCCCGACGCTCCTGCAACTCCTGCGCCTTCAGGTAGTCACAGGGGTCGAACTCATAGCTGATGGTTAGCGGCACGATATTCAATTCCTTGAGAGAACCACCCAAGGCGAGCATCTTCAGCACGGAGTCCTGCGTACGATCATTGGAATCCTTGGCCCTACCCTCGCGCTGGGAGATCCAGATATTCTCCTTCTTCGTCGTCACGGCATAGTGGATATAGCGGCTCATCAACTGACTGGAGCGAAGGGTCTCCTTGGGACTGAGACCACGGCGCACGGTAAAAGCCTTGTTCATCCTGACCAAGCGCTTGATCCAAGGGTAGATCAACAGGTTGTCGCCAATGCCGATCTCCACGGTCGTGGGATGACCGGCCTTGATGAGCAGGAGGTCGAGGAAGGCGGAGTCGAGCACGATGTCGCGGTGATTGCTGACGAACGTATATCTTAGTGTAGAGTTATAATTACTCTTTAGGGCACTGTCATCGAAGGAGGTGCCGTCGGTATGCTTATGGATGATATACTGCACAATAGGTTTCATGAGGCGCAACTGGAAGTCAAGCGGTGTCTTCACCCCTTTGAAGGCCAACTTCAGCACACCATTGCGCACAGACTTTGGCAACCAGGGGACAAAACTCTTCATGACCAATGAGAACTGACGGTCATGGATCAGGTCGTTGAACGCCTGTTCCATCTCTTCCGGCTCGTATGGCCGGATCTCGTCAAACTCCTTTGTGGTAATCATAACTATAAACTATCTGTTAACCAAACTGATTCTCCACGATATCCGACAGCACATCCTTCATCTCCAGTCCGGCAGCCTTCACCTGCTGGGGAATAAAACTGGTGGCCGTCATGCCCGGTGTCGTATTCACCTCCAGCATCGAGATCTTACCCTCCTTGGAGATGATATAGTCGATGCGGATGATACCGTTGCAGTGCAGGATGTCATAAATATGACTCGTGACCTTACCGACACGCTCGGCAACCTCCTGCGGGATACGGGCAGGGGTGATCTCCTGAACCTGACCATTGTACTTGGCATCATAATCAAAGAACTCATTGCTCGTCACCACCTCCGTGATGGGGAACAGCACGGTCTTCTCCTTGGTCTTATAGATACCCTGGGTGATCTCTGTACCATCGAGGAAACTCTCGACCATCACCTCAGGACTCTCCAGCATGGCCTTGCGGATGGCAGGAGCCAACTGATCCTTGTTCTTCACCTTCGTGACACCAAACGACGAGCCGTCGGCAGCGGGCTTCACAAAACAGGGCATCCCGATGCGCTGCTCCACCTCATCGTCGGACACCACCTCCTCATAGCCTTTGAGGATGAGCAACGAGTCGGCCACGCTCACACCATAGCCACAAAGGTACTGGTTGAGCACGAACTTATCGAAGGTCATGGCTTCCACGAGAACGCCACTGGTACTATAGGGCATACCGATCAGGTCGAAGTAGCCCTGAAGCAGACCGTTCTCTCCCGGTGTGCCATGTATCGTGATATAGGCATAGTCGAACATCCGTTTCTTCCCGTTTTCCACAAACGAGAAATCATTGCGGTCGATCTTGGCCGTCGTTCCGTCCGGCAGTTCCACATGCCAGTCCAGGCCCTTGATATCCACAATATAAACCTGATAACGCTCCTTGTCGAAGAAGGAGTAAAGTCCCTGCGCAGAGCGCAGTGACACGTCGTGTTCCGAAGAGTCACCACCACAGACGATGGCAATCGTTCTTTTGGTAATCATCATTATTTATTATTAATCCTTAATTACATTTATACTTGCGCCATTTGTCGATGAGCGCGGCCATGTCGTCGGGCCACTCCGACGTGAAGTCCATCTGCTCGCCCGTCGTGGGATGCACGAATCCCAGTGTCTTGGCATGGAGCACCTGACGGGGACAGAGCTTGAAGCAGTTCTGGATATAGGCCTTATAACTGGCGGTACGCTCTCCGCGCAGAATCTCCGTCCCTCCATAGCGTTCATCACTGAACAGCGGGTGTCCGATGTGTTTCATGTGGGCACGGATCTGATGGGTGCGTCCCTTCTCAAGAATACATTCCACCAGTGTCACATAGCCATAGCGCTCCATCACCTTGTAGTGCGTAACAGCCGGCTTGCCGATCTCGGATTCAGGCGGGAACACCTCCATCCGCAGACGGTCTTTCGGATCGCGCCCGATATTGCCTTCTATCCGTCCTTCGTCCTCCACGAAGTTTCCCCAGACCAGTGCATTATAGCTGCGGTGGGTGGTCTTGTTGAAGAACTGCTTGCCCAGCGAGGTCTTCGCATCTGGTGTCTTCGCCACCACGAGCAGACCGCTGGTATCCTTGTCGATGCGATGCACCAGTCCCACTTCAGGGTCATTCGGATCGTAGGTCGCCAGATCCTTCAGATGCCAGGCGATGGCATTCACCAGCGTCCCATGGAAGTTTCCACAACCCGGATGGACCACCATGCCCGCTGGTTTGTTGATCACCATCAGATCGTCATCCTCATAAGTCACCTCCAGCGGGATGTCCTCAGGCTCAATCGTGGTGTCATAGTGCGGACGGTCGAGCATCAATGTGACAATGTCACCCGCGCGCACCTTATAGTTACTTTTCACCGGCGATCCATTCACATGGATAAAGCCTGCATCGGCTGCCTTCTGGATACGGTTACGACTGGAATGTGGCTGGTGCTCCGCCAGGTATTTGTCAATACGGACGGGCTCCTGTCCTTTATCAACCTCCATCCGGAAGTGTTCGTATAACTGCCCGTCTTCCTCCATCTCCATGGAGGCTTCGTCAGTCATCAACTCCAGTTCGTCGTCTTCCCTGAAATCCATCTATTCGACAACCTCCTCGAAATCATCTACGCTGCCGCTCTCCATCATCCGGTACTCAGGTTCCACGTAGTCCAACTCCACCCCAGCGTCATACACACCACTGCCGATCATCAAGGTCAGCGGGGTATCTATCGACACATGGTCACCTGTAGAGACCCGGCGTCCCTTGCAGAGGATGCCATAGACCCAGTCCTTCTCGCCCGATACATACTGGGGCGGCAGTAGTTTGAAGCCTATCGCCATCAGTTTAGCCTCAGCTTCACGGAAGCTACAGTTATCGACCACATCGGGAATGGCAAACGTCGGCGAGGAGGGAGAGTTGACCGTCACATAGACGGTATGTCCCGACTTCACTTTCGTCCCAGGCCCCGGGTTCTGGGCCAAGATGCAGTCAGCAGGCATTTTCTTGTTATAGCCGGAATCGCTGACCATGATATTCAGTCCGTCGGCCTCCACCAGACTACGGGCATTACCGTAGAGCATCCCCTCAATCTTGGGAACCTCGATGCCCTCGCCATGATGCGTATAGAGTTCCAAGGCGTAATTCACGCCGAACAGCAAGGCAATGACTACCAGCGCCATCGCCAGCAGATTACCCCAGAGGAACGGGCTCGCAAACTTACCGAAGAATTCCTTTGCTTTCATTACATCTCCAATTTCCGTGCAAAGATACGAATAAATGGGAGAAAAACAAAAAGAAGCGAAGAAAAATCTCCACTTCTTTCTGTTTTTACCATTTTTTCCTTATCAAGCGCCGGATTTACTTTCCGTGGTGCTCGTCTGAAACCGTTAACTTCTTGCGACCCTTGGCGCGGCGAGCTGCCAGAACGCGACGGCCGTTCTTGGTGGCCATTCTCTCACGGAAGCCGTGCTTGTTCACGCGACGGCGATTGTGTGGCTGAAATGTTCTTTTCATTGCTTTATCCTTATTTAATTTGTTACGTTTTTACCGATTTGGGGTGCAAAAGTACTCATTTCTTTTGAATTACGCAAGTTTCCAGCGATTTTTTTTGGTTTTTCGCTCAAATTACAGTAATTTTGCACCCGAAAACGAAACAAAAGTAACATTTTAGGTATATGATTAATTCACAAGACATTAAAAAAGGCACCGCTATTCGTATGGACGGTGGCATCTGGGTGTGCATTGATTTCCAGCACCGTAAGCCAGGTAAGGGTAACACAATCATGATCATCAAGGTTAAGAACGTCAGTGACGGCCGCGTGCTGGAGCGTCGCTTCAACATCGGTGAGAAACTGGAGGACGTCATCATCGAGCGTCGTCCCTATCAGTATCTCTATGAGGACCAGTCCGGACGTATCTTCATGAACCAGGAGACTTTCGAGCAGATTCCCATCGACAACGAACTCGTGATCGGTCATGAGTATATGAAGGAGAGCGATATCGTGGAAGTGGTTTCCGACACCACCGACGGTACTATCCTCTATGCTGAGATGCCCGTGAAGACTGTGCTCCGCGTGACCCACTCTGAGCCGGGTGTGAAGGGCGACACCGCTACCAACACCCTGAAGCCCGCTACACTGGAGACCGGCGTTGAGGTACGCGTGCCCCTGTTCATCAACGAAGGCGACCTGATTCAGGTGGATACCCGCGACGGCAGCTATCTGCAGCGCGTGAAGGAATAAAATTCTAACTAAGAGTGAAGAACGATCGTTCTTCACTCTTAATTCTTACCCCCAATAACTATGAAATACTCCATCATCGTTCCTGTCTATAATCGTCCAGATGAAGTTGACGAACTGTTAGAGAGTCTTTGCCAGCAGACGGTGAAGGATTTCGAGGTATTGATCATCGAGGACGGTTCGCAACGTGACTGCAAATCGGTGACAGAGAAATACGCCGGGAGACTGGACGTGAAGTATTTCATGAAACCCAACAGCGGTCCGGGTCAGAGCCGCAACTACGGTGCCGAGCGCGCCCAAGGCGACTGGCTGATCATCCTCGACAGCGACGTCGTACTGCCAGAAGGATACCTCGCAGCCGTCGAAAAGGAAATTAAGAGTGATG
>JAGCPV010000140.1 GCA_017965475.1 Prevotella sp. | reverse complement strand
TGTGGGTGTGAGTTGTGTGAACGCCCTGTCCACCCATATGATGTCACAGGTATTCCGCAACGGCCATATCTACCAGCAGGAGTACGAGAAGGGTAAGCCCCTCTACGACGTGAAGATCGTGGGTGACACCGACAAGACGGGTACCCGTCAGCAGTTCTGGCCCGACGGCTCCATCTTCACCACCACGGAGTATAAGTACGACATCATTGCCCGTCGTATGCGTGAGTTGGCCTACCTGAATGCCGGCATCACCATCACACTGAAGGACATGCGTCCCGATGAGGAGGGCAAGTTGAAGGAGGAGGTGTTCCACGCTAAGGACGGTCTGAAGGAGTTCGTGCGCTACGTGGATCGTCACCGTACCCACCTCGTGGATGACGTCATCTACCTGAAGACAGAGAAACAGGGTATCCCCATCGAGGTGGCCGTGATGTATAACACCGACTACAGCGAGAATATCCACTCCTATGTGAACAATATCAACACGATTGAAGGCGGTACCCACCTGGCCGGTTTCCGCGCCGCCCTCACGCGTACCTTAAAGAAATATGCCGACAACGATCCTCAGATCTCCAAGCAGATTGAGAAAGCCAAGATTGAGATTGCACCCGAAGACTTCCGCGAGGGCCTTACAGCAGTGATTAGCATCAAGGTGGCCGAGCCCCAGTTCGAGGGACAGACCAAGACCAAGCTTGGCAACTCTGAGGTCGCTGGTGCCGTTCAGCAGGCCGTCGGTGAGGCGCTGGCCAACTACCTGGAGGAGCATCCGAAGGAGGCCAAGATGATCTGCGACAAGGTGGTGCTCGCCGCTACGGCCCGTATCGCCGCCCGTAAGGCCCGTGAGAGCGTGCAGCGCAAGAACCCGATGACAGGTGGTGGTCTGCCTGGTAAACTGGCCGACTGCTCGAACAAGGATCCTAAGGACTGTGAGATCTTCCTCGTCGAGGGTGACTCCGCCGGTGGTTCCGCCAAGCAGGGCCGTGACCGTCATTTCCAGGCTATCCTGCCCTTACGTGGTAAGATCCTGAACGTGGAGAAGGTACAGTGGCACCGTGTGTTCGAGGCAGAGTCGGTGATGAACATCATCCAGAGTATCGGCGTGCGCTTCGGCGTCGAGGGCGAGGGCGACCGTGAAGCCAACATCGACAAGCTGCGCTACGACAAGATCATCATCATGACCGATGCCGACGTCGATGGCTCGCACATCGACACGCTGATCATGACACTGTTCTACCGCTTCATGCCGCAGGTGATCCAGGGCGGACACCTCTACATCGCCACCCCGCCGCTCTACAAGTGTACTTACAAGAAGACCTCCGAGTACTGCTACACCGAGCAGCAGCGTCAGGCCTTCATCGACAAGTACGTGGCTGGCAACGGTGATGACAAGGCCCTGCACACACAGCGCTACAAAGGTCTTGGTGAGATGAACCCCGAGCAGTTGTGGGAGACCACGATGAATCCCGAGAACCGCCTGCTGAAACAGGTGACCATCGAGAATGCTGCCGAGGCCGACGAGATATTCTCCATGCTCATGGGTGACGACGTCGAGCCGCGCCGTGAGTTCATCGAGAAGAACGCCACCTACGCTAACATCGATGCCTAACGACAAGGGGAGCCGTATGGTTCCCCTTCTTTGACTATGATACGGATCATCCTGCTCCTGCTTGGCCTGCTGACCACCCCATGTGTGGCACAGACCTGTGAGCCGAGGGAAGAAAACGGGTTCACGCTGCGCAAAGAGCACGACAGCCTCTACTACCTCAACGACTGGCGGTTACCCTACCCCGTGTATCAGTTCCAGACAGGTGATGTGGATGGTGACGGACGCATAGACGCAATGGTGGGCGTCATCAAATCTACCCGCTACTACCCTGAGAAGGGACGGCGGCTGTTCATCTTCAAACAGGTCAACAAGAAGGCACGCCCCATGTGGCTGGGTTCGAAGTTGGGCGGCATCCTGGAGGATTTCAGGTTCATCGACGGCCGCATCCGTGGTCTGGAGAGAGCGAACGACAGTCTCTATGTGGTGGCGGAATACAAATGGGGAGGTTTCGGCATGGACTTCGACCATTATCTGATAAAGGGTACAGACAAACAAACAGCAACAAAATACTTTAGCCAATGAAAACGAAAACCTATCTGATGCTATGCCTCGCCGGTCTGGTGATGGCATGCAGCCAAAAAACAAGTGTGGTCTCAGTGCCCGTGTCACATATCGACGTGGAGCAGTTGAAAGACAGTATCGACTACAACATGGATGTCTCCGGACTGCCCATCAGTGACCTCCTCGTGCTCAGTAACGCCCCCGCCGCCCGTCAGGGATTCCCCTTCAAGGATGCCTATATCCGCGGTGTCTATGAGAGTACCACGTGGTACGACTCCCTGATGTGGAAGTTCGACGAAAAAACCAACTTCGAAGGCATCGAACAGAAGGAGAACGAGTCGTGGCGCGACTTCTACTACCGTGCCAGTCAGGTGAAAGGACTCATCAAATACACCCAGGAGGAACAGGACTTCATGAAACGGCTCCAGGAGCGCGTGGATGAGCTGAAGAAACAGAACTTCGACACCCCCGAGGATCTGCGCGTGAACATGGGTAACCTCATCAATCCCAAGCAGTTGAAGGAGTTCGACTCCCTGCTCTGCCAGCATCTGGCAGAGGACGGCTTTGCCATCATTCCCGCCACCCACGACCAACTGTTCCATGTCTATGAGCAGAACGACTACCAGGAGTTCCCCAGCTTTGTCACCACCGACCTGTTCCTGCAGCTGTATCACCTCTATTTCGACTGTATGCTGAAAGAGATCGAGGAACAGGAGCTGTCGAAGCTCATGATCGATATGACCCGTGACATGTATAACGCCATGCACCAGCAGGCTGCCGACACGAACAATGAGGAGATCTGGGCCTACGCCAACCATAATGCCGTTTTCTTCGCCGTGGCCTACCAGTTGCTGACAGGCAAGACCATCGGCACCGCCGAGGAACAGGCAGAAGCCAAACCCGAGGTGGAAAAGGCCATGAAGACAGAGGACGACTTCAGCGAGTTCATGGAAGACTATAAGGGTGTCAAGTTTGCCTACAGCCTGTTCCGTCCACGTGGCCACTATTCCCGCACAGAGGCCCTACAGCGCTACTTCCGTGGTATGATGTGGTTGCAGAGTGTACCCTTCGGCGTAAAGAATCCCGACGAGCTGCGTGAGGCCGTCGTCATGGCATACGCCCTGGAGAACAGTCCCTCTGCCAAGAAGAACTACGACACCTTCAATAAGCTGATCACATTCCTGATGGGCCAGCCCGACAACCTGTCGATCCCACAAGTACAGGCAGAGATCAAGAAGATCGGTCTGCCCATGGAGGCACTGCTCAACGACCAGCAGAAGATGACCCAACTGAAGGAAGCCCTTGAGAAGATCGGCGAAGAACAGATACGTATCCGTCCACCCTTTGAGAAGACGAGCCACAATAAGATCTGTCTGATGCCCCAGCGTTACCAGCCTGATGCCGAGGTGCTGCTGAAGACCGTCGATTATGAGAACAAGCCCACCCTGCGTGGCGTTCCCAAAGGTCTTGATTTCTTCGCTGCCATGGGTGTCTCTGCTGCCGAGCAGATCCTGATGGAGGAGAAACAGGACTGGAAGGATCTCAAGTCCGCCATCAACGCCATGAAGAAGCGCATGGGAGAGATCGACTGGCAGGAGACCATCGCCACCCAGTGGATGAACACCCTGAAAGTACTCAACGACAAGGGTGAGAACCTGCCTTACTTCATGGTCACTCCCGAGTGGGATAAGAAGAACATGAATGCTGTGCTGGCCTCATGGGCCGAACTGAAGCACGATGCCATCCTCTACGCCAAGCAGCCTTTCGGTGCTGAGTGTGGCGGTGGTGGCCTGCCCGAGCCCATGGTGAAAGGCTATGTGGAGCCTAATGTCAACTTCTGGAAGAAGGCCATCGAACTGCTCAACAACACTGAGAAACTGCTCAAGGAGCAGAACATGCTGACAGAGAAGGTCAACGATGCCACAAGTCGTATCCGTGAGGAGGCTCAGTTCCTGTTGGTCATCAGCGAGAAGGAACTCGCAGGAACACCACTCACCGATGAGGAGTGCGACCAGATAGAATGCATCGGCTCTACCTTCGAGAATATCTCCCTCGACCTGATCCGTCAGCCAGATCAGTATCTGGATGGCTGGAGCAATGTGGAGGGTGCCGACAAGAAGGTGGCACTCGTGGCTGATGTCTATACCGCCAATGCCGACAACAACCCCAACAAGTCCATCCTCTTCGAGGCTGTGGGTGATGCCGACGAAATCTATGTCGTCGTGGAGATCGACGGATACCTGTATCTGACCCGTGGTGCCGTCCTCAGCTATCGTGAGTTCACCCAGCCTCTGGGCGAACAGCGCCTCACCGACGAGGAGTGGCAGCAGCAGCTGGAGAAGAACCCGCGCAAGGGTGTGCCCGAGTGGATGAACCGCATCATCGTGCCACTGAAGAAAATGCCGGAGGCCAATGAGGATTATTTCTATAGCTCTGGCTGTTAGTACCATGTTCAGTGTGTCGGCTCAGACTACCGACACACTGAACATCCTTTTCACTGGCGACATCCTGTTAGACCGTGGCGTGCGCCAGGTGATAGAGCATCGCGGAGTCGATCATCTGTTTTCAGAGGGTATCGACTCCGTGTTCCGTTCCGCACAGATCATCGTCGGCAATCTGGAGTGTCCTGCCACGAAGATCGAGGCACCCGTCTTCAAACGATTCATCTTCCGTGGTGAGCCCGAGTGGCTCGACACCTTGCAGCGTCATGGTTACACCCATCTGAACCTGGCCAACAACCATTCCATCGACCAAGGGCGCGAAGGACTGCTTGACACGAAACGCAACATCCTCTCTGCCGGCATGGTACCCATCGGGGCTGGCGAGAATTTGGACGAAGCCGCACAACCCGTGTTGTTGGCAGAACACCCGCGGAAGGTATGGCTCGTGGCCTCCCTGCGTCTGGCACTGGAGAACTATGCCTACCTCACCGACAAACCCTGTGTCAGTCAGGAACCCATGGACTCGCTGTTGGAGCGCGTGAACCGTCTGCGGCGGACCGACTCCACCGCCGTCATCATCGTGTCGCTCCACTGGGGCGGTGAACATACACTCCAGCCTGTGCCCAGCCAGCGGTTAGAGGCCCATCAACTCATACGGGCGGGTGCCGACATGTTGATCTGCCATCATACCCACACCCTCCAGACCATCGAGGATTTCCATGGCAGAAAGATCTACTATAGCATTGGCAACTTCATCTTCGACCAGCCCAAGCCTATTAACAGTCAGGCTTGTATGGTACTCCTGCGCATCAAAGAAGACGATCTCGTGGTAGAGACCGTTCCCGTGGAAATCCGCCAGTGCGTACCTTATATCATGACTGATAATTGAAGAATTATTTGTTCGTTTCAAGATAAATGCTTATCTTTGTGGCATAATTGACCGTTATGAAAATATTAGCTATTAACCCGGGAATGATCTCAACCAAGGTGGGAGTTTTCCAAGACGAGGAGCTGCTGATGCACGCCACGCTGAACCATCCGTTCGAAGAACTGTGCCGCTATCCGTTCATCATGGACGAATTCGACTACCGTAAGGAAAAAATCCTGGAGGAACTTCAGCGCCAGGGCTACACCATGGACTTCGACGTGGTCGTGGGCCGCGGCGGTCTGGTGAAACCCATTGAAAGCGGTGTCTATGAACTGAACGACAAGGTGATCGAAGACACTAAGCACCCCCGTCTGCACCACGCCTGTAATCTGGGATCGCTGATTGCGCTGAGCATAGCCCGCGAAATTGAGGGCTGTCGTGCCTTTACCGTCGATCCAGGTGTTGTAGATGAACTTGACGATGTGGCCCGCATCACTGGTCTGCCGGAGATGCCCCATCAGACCATCTGGCACGCCCTGAACCAGCGGGAGATAGCCAAACGCTACTGTCGTGAGCATAACCTCGTATATGAGGAGCAGGACCTGATCGTCTGTCACATGGGCAGTGGCATCTCCTTCGCCATGCATCACCACGGACGGGCTATCGAGTGCAGTGACGCACTGAGCGGCGACGGACCTTTCTCACCCTCGCGGGCAGGAATGTTGCCCACGGCAGCACTGGTGAAGCTGTGCTATAGCGGACAATATACCGAAGCTGAGATGCTGCGCAAGATTAACGGTCATAGCGGACTGACGGCCCATCTGGGCACCAACGACGTGAGAGAGGTAGAGCGGCGCATCGCCGAGGGCGACCAGAAGGCCAAACTGGTGCTTGATGCCATGATCTATAGTATCGCACGTTGGCTGGCCTCACTGGCACCGGCCACCAACGGACATGTGGATGCCGTCATCCTCACCGGCGCCATTGCCCACAGCCAGTACGTCACCGACGGACTGAGGCGCCGACTGAGCTACCTCGCCCCCATCTTCGTGTATCCTGGTGAGGACGAACTGACGGCTCTGGCCATGAATGTGCTCAGGGCCATGCGGGGAGAACAGGAAATCAAGATATATTCTTAGATAGCGGCGAGGGCGAGGGAGTAATACTTCGACTCGGGGCTGTCGGCACGGGAGGGTAGCACGCAGCAGCACTGGGTGCCCTGAAGCACACCAGCCGTCTTCGCATAGCCGAAGAGGGTCAGTGTCTTATAGAATACATTACCAGCCACGATATCGGGGAAGATCAGGGCATCAGCCTGTCCGTCGATGACGGAATGGATGCCTTTCTCCCGCAAGCTCACGCTGTCGAGCGAGGTCTTCAGATCCAGCGGTCCGTCAATGATACAACGGCCGAACTTCCCCGTCTGAGCCTCAGCGATGATCTCCAGATAATCGACGGTATAGGGGAAGGTCTTGGCACTGACCTTCTCAGCACAGTGGATCAGAGAGATGCGAGGCTCCACAATGCCAAGAGCATGACAGACATAGTTCACATAGTGGATCTGTTGACGACGCTGGGCTTCCGTAGGTACGGGGATGACAGCGGCATCCGTGAAGAAGAGCAGTTTCTCATATTTAGGGATCTCAGCCATGGCGATATGGGTGAGCACGTGGCCAGGACGCAGGATACCTGTCTCCCTGTCGAGGATCGCACGCAGGATGACATCGGTATTGATAAGTCCCTTCATCAGGATGTCGGCCTCGCCGCCCTTACACATGGCAACGGCCCTACGGGCGCATTCCTCCTTGTCATCACCATCCACATAGACAGGCTCGATAAATCCCATCTCCTTACCTTTCTCTACAGCATAACGGGTACTGGCATCATTGGCACAGACAACGGCCACACGCTTCTTGTCCCCCCGCTGCTGGAGGAAAACAATCATGTCGTTCAGGGTTCTGATCGATTGCATAGATACTATTTTTAGGTTTTATGCTGCAAATATACGAAAACTTTTGTATCTTTGCAAGCGAAATAGCTAAAATAATCATGATGAAGAGAACTCTCCTGCTGATTGCCCTTGGCATCACAATGAATACCATGGCTCAGAATCAGGCACCGATGGTGCTCCATTACGACCGTCCAGCCGACTTCTTCGAGGAGTCTTTGCCCATCGGCAACGGCAAACTCGGAGCACTTGTCTATGGCGGAACCGATGACAACATCATCTATCTGAACGACATCACCCTGTGGACGGGCAAGCCCGTTGACCGTAATCTCGACGCCGATGCCCATGAGTGGATCCCCAAGATCCGTGAGGCACTCTTCAACGAGGACTATGCCCGTGCCGACTCCCTGCAGTTGCACGTCCAGGGACCGAACAGCCAGTATTATCAGCCCCTCGGTACCCTGCATATCAAAGACCTCGGACTGGGAACCGTCACCGATTACCACCGCAGCCTCAGCCTCGACAGTAGTATCGTCAAAGACAGTTATCTGCGTAACGGTCAGAAGATCGAGCGTGAATATTTCGCTTCGAATCCCGACAAACTCATTGCCATCAGGCTCCGGGGGGATATCAATTGCCGCATCGCCCTCACCGCCCAGGTGCCTCATCAGGTGAAGGCCATCCCTACACAGCTCACGATGACGGGGCATGCCATGGGCGATGCCAAGGAGAGCATCCATTTCTGTACGATGATCAGTGTCAGGACCGACGGTGAAACCACCGCCAGCGACTCCTCCCTGACCATCACCAATGCCAAGGAGGCCATCCTCTATATCGTCAACGAAACCAGCTTCAACGGCTTCGACAAGCATCCAGTCACCCAAGGAACTCCCTATCTGGAGAATGCCGCCAACGGCATCTGGCATACACAGAACTACTCCTACGATGAATTCTACGCTCGCCACCTCGCCGACTATAAGGCCATCTACGACCGGGTAAAGCTCAGATTATCCGGAGATTCCGGGCAATCCGGCGATTACGGAAATACCGATGCCCTGCTCAAAGCTTATACAGATAGCGGCGGCAACAGCCGCTACCTCGAAGAACTCTACTTCCAGTTCGGGCGTTACTTGCTCATCTCCTGCTCCCGGACAGCCGGTGTCCCTGCCAACTTACAAGGGCTCTGGACACCCCATCTCTGGTCTCCCTGGCGCGGTAATTACACCGTCAATATCAACCTCGAAGAAAACTACTGGCCCGTCTTCGTGGCCAATATGGCTGAGATGGCACAGCCGCTCGATGACTTCATCCAGGCCCTCGCCACCAATGGCCAATACACCGCCAGAAACTACTACGGCATCGGTGAAGGCTGGTGCTCCAGTCATAACTCCGACATCTGGGCGATGAGCAATCCCGTAGGTGAGAAGCGCGAGAGTCCTATGTGGTCGAACTGGAACATGGGTGGTGCCTGGCTGGTGAACACCCTTTGGGAGCGTTATCAGTTCACGCAGGACAAGGCGTATCTGCGTACGGTCGCCTACCCATTGATGAAAGCGGCCGCCACCTTCTGCCTCAACTGGCTCGTAGAGAATCCAAAGGTTCCTGGCGAACTGATCACTGCCCCCAGCACCTCCCCCGAGAACGAATACAAGACCGACAAGGGCTACCACGGCACGACCTGCTACGGTGGTACCGCCGACCTCGCCATCATCCGCGAGCTCTTCATCAATACCATTGCTGCCGGTAAAGTACTTGGCGAAAAGAAGAATGCACTTCAGAAAATGGAGAAGGCCCTTGCCCGACTACATCCCTATACCGTCGGTCACATGGGCGACCTCAACGAGTGGTACTATGACTGGGACGACTGGGACTTCCAGCACCGTCATCAGAGCCATCTCATCGGTCTGTACCCCGGTAACCACCTAATAAACGAAGAGTTAAGAACTAATAGTTATAAACTCTTGAAAGCCTGCGAACGCTCACTGGAGATCAAGGGTGACGAGACGACGGGTTGGAGCACGGGTTGGCGCATCAACCTCTGGGCACGACTGAAAAACGGCGAGAAAGCCCATCATATCTACCGTAAGCTGTTGACTGCCGTAGCACCCGAGAAGAGCCGCATCCCCAACTATAGCAAGGGCGGTGGTACCTATCCCAATCTCTTCGACGCCCATCCTCCTTTCCAGATCGACGGAAACTTCGGTGGTGTCGCCGGTGTCTGCGAGATGCTGATGCAGAGCCATGACGGTGTGATCGAGTTGCTCCCCGCCATCCCCGAGGTCTGGAGCGAAGGCAAGGTCAGTGGTCTCTGTGCCCGTGGCGGCTACGAGGTTAGCTTCGAATGGAAGGGTGGTAAGGTGCGCGACTGCTCCATCAAGGCCCGTCAGAACGGTACCGTCACCTTATTATATAACGGTCAGCAGAAGACCATCAAACTCAAGGCAAATCAAACTCAAAATATCAAGACGTGGTAAATTATCCTATTAAAGAATCAGACCTGAATAAAGCCAAGACATGGAGTGAGTCGGTTTTTCTGGACGATGACCTCCTGTTGACGGAACGCATCAATGAAGCTCCCATGCCAACAGAACCGCGACGGATGAACTTCATCCTGATAGGCCTGTGCACCAAGGGGGAAGTCATGTACCAACTGGACACCCAGAAACAGATCATCAAGGCTGGCGACATCCTGATCGTCAGCGACCGGCATGTCGTCGATAGTTATCAGCGTTCTCCCGACATGGAAGGGCTGTGCATGATGCTGTCCGTCAATTTCTACTGTGAGATCATACAGAATGTCAGCGACGTCAGTGCCCTGTTCCTCTTCTCCCGCCAGCACCCCGTGATGCGACTGGAGCAGCGGGAGATCGACACCTTTAAGGAGTACTTCCAGGTCATCAAGCAGAAAATCGGCGACGAGGGCAACCACTTCCGTAAAGACCTTGTCAAAACCCTGCTGCTGGCGATGTTCTACGACCTGAGCAACATCATCTACCGGGTGAAACAGGATGACAAGCCACTGACACGGGCGGAGATCATCTTCACGAAGTTCATCAAACTGGTCGAGAAGAATTTCCGGGAGGAACGGCGCGTCAGCTGGTATGCCCAGCAGATCTGCATCACCCCGAAATACCTGTCAGAAACGGTGAAGAACGTCAGCCATCGTACACCTAACGAATGGATCGACAACTATATCATCCTGGAACTGCGGGTGCTGTTGAAGAACTCCACGAAGACCATCAAGGAGATTGCCGAAGAACTGAAATTCCCCAATCAGAGTTTCCTCGGGAAGTTCTTCAAGGAACATGTGGGAATGAGCCCGTCCCAGTACCGCAAGTCATAGATAGCCCTGGGCTTTCAACTCCCTGACAGTATCCAGAAGTTCGGCATACCAGTCCTCGCCGAAGCGGCGGATCAAGGGATCCTTCAGGAATTGATAGAGGGGGAGGTCCAAAGCCTTCCCCTTCTCGATGGCCGCCTTGCACACCTCCCAACGGTTATAGTTCAGTCCCACAAGGTCCTCGCCGATCTTCTTCGCACGGATAGGATAGAGTGCACAACTCACGGGCTTGCAGAAACGGATCTTCCCTGCCCTGAAAGCCTTCTCCAGTGCACAGAGACAACACCCCTCATAATAAGTAAACACACAATCTTTCCCCCTGACGATGCTCGTCACGAGGTCGCCCTCCTGATCGGTATAGGCCACACCCTGTTTATCGATCACCGCCTGTGCCGAGGCAGAGAGATCACCCCACACAGTATCGAGACAATCCTCAATTTCCGCGATTTCATCGAGGGTCACTGGTGCTCCGGCATCGCCCTCTATGCAACAGGCACCCTTACAGGCACTCAGATCACAACAGAAGCGCTCCGTCAGGATCTCCGACGAGAGCAGCACATCGCCTACTTGAATGATGGGAGGAAGTGTTTTCAAAATGAGGAATGAGAAAATAGAAATGAGAAATGATGATTACCAGATTATCGGAGTTTGACCGTTCTGCTGCAAATATTGATTACAGCGGGAGAACTGGTGCTGACCGAACCAACCGCCACGGTTCGCAGACAACGGCGAGGGATGGACACTCTCAAGCACGAGGTTCTTCGACTTGTCGATCATATAAGCCTTCGAGCGGGCATAACCGCCCCAGAGCATATAGACCAGGTGTTCACGGTGCGTGGCCAAAGCCTGGATGGCAGCATCAGTGAACTTCTGCCACCCTAAGGATGAGTGACTGTTCGCCTGATGGGCACGGACGGTCAGCGAGGCGTTCAACAGAAGCACGCCCTGTTCCGCCCAGCGTGTCAGGTTGCCAGAGGTGGGGATGGGTGTCCCCAGGTCTGCCTGTATCTCCTTGAAGATATTCTGCAACGATGGCGGGAACATAACACCGTCCTGCACGGAGAAACTCAGTCCGTGTGCCTGACCAGGCTCATGGTAGGGATCCTGTCCGATGATCACCACCTTCACCTTGTCAAACGGACAGAGGTTAAAGGCATTGAAGATCAGTTTGCCAGGAGGGTAACAGGTGGTCTGCATATACTCCTGCCGAACAGCTGTCGTCAACTGTACAAAATACGGCTTCTCAAACTCTTCCCCGAGATACGTCTTCCAACTCTCTTCTATCTGTACGTTCATACCCAAATACTATTTTGGCTACAAAGGTACAGTTTTTTGAGGACAACGCGCAACTTTTCAACAAAAAACTTAGTGTCGGGGCCTGACCCCAGTAGGAGGTTTTACGCGCGCGGGAGCGCGAAGAGAACAACATAAAGGTGACCTTTAGAGTCGTAAAGGTCACCTTTAGAAAAGTCCCAATGGCTGGGACAAATGAAAAGCAGCTCCGTTAGTCGGTGATCAGGTTCTCACCAGTCATATCGCTGGGCTGCTCCAGTCCCATGATGTGCAGGATAGAGGGAGCTACGTCGGCGAGACGACCGTCCTTGACGGTAGCCGAGTTATTGTTCGTCACGTAAATGAACGGCACGGGATTCAGTGAATGGGCGGTGTTCGGCGTACCATCGGCATTGATCGCGTTGTCGGCATTACCGTGGTCGGCGATGATGATGGCCTCGTAGTCGTTGGCCTTGGCGGCCTCGATCACCTCGCGCACGCAGTTATCGACTGCCCAGACGGCCTTGGCGATGGCATTATAGACACCCGTATGACCCACCATATCACCATTGGCGAAGTTCACCACGATGAAGTCGTACTTAGCCTCGTTGATGGCAGCCACGAGCTTGTCCTTCACCTCGTAGGCACTCATCTCAGGCTTCAGGTCGTAGGTAGCCACCTTCGGAGAGGGCACCAGAATACGATCCTCACCCTCGTAGGGAGCCTCACGACCACCATTGAAGAAGAAGGTCACATGAGCGTACTTCTCCGTCTCAGCGGTGTGCAACTGCTTCTTGCCCTGCTTGCTCAGGTACTCACCCAGCGTGTCCTCAACATTCTCCTTCGGGAAGAGGATGTGAACACCCTTGAAGTTGGCATCATATGGCGTCATGCAATAATACTGTAATCCAGGAATGGTCTTCATACCCTGCTCGGGCATATCCTCCTGCGTCAGTGCGATTGTCATCTCCTTGGCACGGTCGTTACGGAAGTTGATGAAGATCACCACGTCGCCCTCCTCGATACAACCATTGACAGAAGCATTGTGGATTGGCTTGATGAACTCATCCGTCACACCCTCGTCGTAGCTCTCTTGCATAGCGGCAACCATATCCGTAGCTTGTTTACCAACACCGTTGACGATCAGATCATAACCCTCCTTCACACGCTCCCAACGCTTGTCGCGGTCCATCGCATAGAAACGACCTACGATACTGGCAATGGCAGCATCATTAGCGGCACAGACATCGCTCACCTGCTGAATAAAGCCCTTACCTGAACGTGGGTCGGTATCACGTCCATCCATATAGCAATGTACAAACACTTGATTCTTCAGACCGTATGCCTTACCGATCTCGATGAGTTTGAACAGGTGATCAAGGCTTGAGTGCACACCACCGTCACTGGTCAGACCCATCAGGTGCAGTTTCTTACCGTTCTCCTTAGCATAGCTGTAGGCAGCCTTTACCTGAGGATTCTCCATGATAGAGCCATCCTTGCAGGCACGGTTGATCTTCACGAGGTCCTGATAAACGATGCGACCTGCACCGATATTAAGGTGTCCCACCTCAGAGTTACCCATCTGTCCGTCGGGCAGACCAACGTCTTCACCTGAGGCCTGGAGCTGAGAGTGAGCTGAAGTAGCTGTTAAAAGATCGAGGTATGGTGTAGGCGTATTGAAGATCACGTCACCCTTACCATGCTTACCGATTCCCCATCCATCGAGAATCATCAAAAGTGCTTTCTTTGCCATAATCTTATTACTATTTTAAATATATATGTTTCTAATTGCGGTGCAAAGTTACGAAAATAATTCCATATTCTTTGCTGTTTTAAATTAATTTCGTAATTTTGCAGCGATAAAGACTATTACTTTACCCATATCATTAGTTACTTTATGAGGAAAATCATTTGCTTCTTCGTGACGATCCTGCTGCTATGCATTGGAGCAACTCGTTCTTGGGCTGAAGAGACACTACCACCGAAACTCCAGAAACTCACCAACGAGGCCTACCGCTATTACAGTGCGAGAGAGACGGATAAATTCTTTGAGGCCGTGAAGAAGGTCAAAGAGTCTACTGAGTTTTCCAGTTATCAGGAAACCTTTTATCGAGCCTGCAGCTACGAGGCCATCTATATGTTCGAGTATGTCGATCGAACAAAGGGCGTGACGCTGGCTCATGAGATTTTCCATCATGCCAAGGCAAACGGCAGTAACGTAGGCATGTATTTCGCCACCTTCTCCCTGGGCACCATCCGTGAACAATCGGGTAACATGGGACTGGCTGAGAAGAGTTTTCTTCAGGCACTGAAATTGAAAGAGAAATACCTGCCCAACGAGAGTGCGGCTCCCTGTTACTTAGGTCTTTGTGAGACAGCATTACACAGGAAAGCTTACGAGGAGGTGAAGGAGAATGCCCGCAAGGCGCTGGAGGAACCCGGCATCATTCCCATGAACCAGATTACCGCCTGGAGCTATAAATGTCTGGCTCGTTATAACCAAGGCGACAGTCTGGGGTTTGAGGAGGCTTATAAGGAGCGGGCACAACTGATTGCACAATATGGTGGACAAGGTGGACTGTTTGGTGAACTCATCAATGTCTATCAGGCCAAGAACCGTAAGCAGTGGCAGTTGGCTTTGCAACGTACCGAGAAACTGATACATCAACAAAACAAATGTGCGCAGAAAGCCTCGATCTATGAGCACATGGGCGACTGGAAACAGGCTCTCTACTGGCAGAAGCGCACCCGTGCGGTGATAGACTCCATCCAGGCATCCGAGGCTCGTTCGCAGATGAACGAGTTTGATACCGAACTATCGATTACCTACGCTGAGAACGAAGTGAAGGAAAAAGAACTGGCCAACGAGCACCTGTTGCTGACGGCTGGTGGTATCATCGCTGCCATCATCATCGCCTTCCTTGCCATCTATGGCTATCGCAGTAATATGCATACGAAACGTATGAAGAGCGTGAACAGCGAATTACAGCAAGCCTATAACAAACTGGAGGAAACCACAAAAGCCAAGGAGAGGATAGAGAGTGAGTTGCGCATTGCCCGCGAGATCCAGAAACGCATGTTACCTCGTGTGTTCCCCCGTCGCAGGGATGTGGATCTCTACGCCATGATGACTCCTGCCAAGGAGGTGGGTGGCGACCTGTATGGCTATGCTTTTATCGACAACCTGTTGTATTTCTGTGTGGGCGATGTCAGTGGAAAGGGTGTACCTGCCGCCTTGTTTATGGCCGAAGTAACCCGTATGTTCCGGACACTGGTAGATGGCAAACTCACGCCCAACACCATCGCAAACCGTCTGAACCATGCACTGGCAGAGGATAACGATCAAGGTATGTTCGTCACGATGTTCATCGGACTTATCGACCTCAAGACGGGACACATGGAATACTGTAATGCAGGCCATAATCCACCTCTGCTCGACGGTGAATACATGAAGATAGAGGCCAATGCACCTATCGGCCTGTGGCCTGAGTTGGATTTCGAGGGTGAAGAGATTGACGACATGCACGGAAAGACCCTCTTCGTCTATACCGACGGTATCAACGAGGCCGAGAATATCTACAAGGAACAGTTTGGCGACGAGCGCCTACAGGCCTTGTTACGTCACGACTTGGGTGATGCCCGTCAGACTTCAGAAACCATCCACAAGGCAGTTCAGGATTTTGTGGGTGAGGCTGAGCCGAGTGACGACCTGACGAAAATGTGTATTAAAATGAAATAATCCATGAAACGTATTGTATTTTTATTCGTAGCTGTTGTGGTCTGTCTGACTGGCAGAGCACAACTGGAAGTCAAGGAGTTGAAACTCAGTAACGGCATGACCGTATGGCTGAACGAAGACCACTCGCAGCCAAAGGTGTTTGGTGCCGTTGTCGTGAAAGCAGGTGCGAAGGACTGTCCCAACACGGGTATCGCCCACTATTTCGAGCATATCATGTTCAAGGGCACTGATAAGATCGGAACTACAGACTATGCAGCCGAAAAGCCCTGGCTCGACAGTATCTCTGCACAGTACGACCTGTTGAGTCAGACACGTGACGATGCAGAGCGCACACGGATTCAGCAACATATCAATGAACTGAGTCTGAAAGCTGCCGACTATATGATTCCCAATGAGTTCAACCGCCT
>JAGCPV010000139.1 GCA_017965475.1 Prevotella sp. | reverse complement strand
TTGTAAACTACACCTGATCCGTAAAGGAGACCTTTGGAGTTGTAGAGTTGACCTTCACGCTGCTAAAGGAGCCCTTTACGATTCTAAAGGGCTCCTTTACAAAAGTCCCAATGGCTGGGACGATAACCAACACCCAACCCACCAAACAATTTGTCCGTATCGCGCGCACGTACATACACGCGCATTTATAGTTGCTATACTTACTTTTTAACCCGCTCATCCCGCTCATCCTACACCCAGAGCAAAAATAGTTGGGTGTAGGATGAGCGGGATGAGCGGGTTATTTTCTAAGTTTCCCTACTACCGCGCGCAGGCGCGCGAAGACGCAGGGGCAGTCTTTTACTTGCTCTCAGCCTCAGCCTGCTGGGTCTCAGGGGCGTCGGGGCCGTAGTAGTTGTAGTAGGCATTGTAGCGGTTGTAACCCCACTTAGCCTGCAGCATGTCGGGATCGAGTTCCTTGGCCTTGTCATAGAACTTGATGGCCTCCTCGTAGAGGGCTTTCTTGGCAGCGGCATCCTCCGTGTTCTGTGCCTGTACGCTCAGGGCTGTACCTGCATAGGTCTGGATGATCGCATTGTCGCCTTTCAGCTCAGCAGCACGCCTGAGGTACTTGGCAGCTTCAGCAGCATCCTTGTTGATGAGTCCGAGACCCTTGTCAGCGAGTGCCACCACGTTGTCGGGGTTGGCAGCCAGAGCATCGTCGAGAATCTTATTGGCATCAGCCTCCTGACCCAGACCCAGAAGAGTGTTATAGAGCTTCTCCATCACACCGTCAGTCTGATGCTCAGCATAGAGGTCCTTCAGCTGGTTGCAGTAGTTCACAGAGTCCTCATGGTTCTTGAGTTCACCACCGAGGATCTCCAGCTTCAGGTTCAGGGCATTGTCCTTCTCCTCGGGATCCTGCATGGCGATGTCGGCCAGTTCAAGGGCTTTCTTCATATCCTTATCCTGATAGGCGAAGATGGCGGCGTAACGGGCTACCTGTCCGAAATAAGCCTTCTGAGCCTCACGGTCGCAGTCCTTGAAGAAGGGGAACTCGTTGGACTCAGCGAAGAGCTGCCAGTACTTGCGGGCTGTGGCCTGATCCTGAGCGGAGAGGGCTGTCTGTCCGGCATTCACCAGCTGGTTACGGGCACTGAACCACAGACGCTGGGCATTCTCCTTGGCAAACTTCGGAGCCACCTTACCCTTCTCGTTGGGCATCTGGTCGTACTTGTCGCACTCCTGAGCAGCCTTGATAGCGTTGTAGGCCATCTCAGACATCAGTTTTTCATCCACGGGCTTTGCTTCCTTACCCATCTGTTCAGCCACCTGGTTCTCGGTCTGAATAGTGCTCTGGGCATTGAACTGATCCATAGCCAGATCGACGAGCTTGTTGTAAGCCTTTGCCTTCTCTGCGGGAGTAGCGAGCTGATCGAGAGAACTCTGAACGAGTGCCTCTGCCTCTGCATAGATCTTTGCCTTGAGGATAGCCTTCAAAGCATCACTGTCACCGGCAAATGCGGTAGCACTGGCCACCAACATCACTGCCATCATCATCATTTTTTTCATAAGCCTGTAATTTGGTTTGAAATGTTATTAATTGTTGATTTGTTGTTTTGACGTCTCTGGATACGGAAAGTTTAATCCTCCGTCTTCAATGCCTCGTCCTCGATCTCTGCCTCTTCGACATCTTCTTCCTCGGCCTGGGAGTGCATCACCTTGCAGACGCTGGCGATGGTATCGTTCTTCTTGGCGAGGTTGATGAGACGGACACCCTGCGTGGCACGGCCCATCACACGGACATCGGCCACCTTCAGGCGGATGAGGATACCCGACTTGTTGATGATCATCAGGTCGTTCTCGTCGGTCACCACCTTAATGGCCACCAGACGGCCTGTCTTCTCGGTAATGGCGAGGGTCTTCACACCCTTGGCGCCGCGGGCGGTCTTACGGTAGTCCTCCACCTCAGAGCGTTTGCCGTAGCCGTTCTCGGAGACAACCATGATGGTCTCGACATTGGGATCGTTGACGCAGACCAGCCCTACCACCTCGTCGTCGCCATCATCGAGACGCATGCCGATGACACCAGTAGCCACACGGCCCATCGTACGGACGGCATTCTCGTCGAAGCGTACGGCACGACCATTGCGGTTGGCCAGCAGCAACTCGTTGTGACCATTGGTGAGACGAACGCCTACCACCTCGTCGCCCTCGTTGATATTGATGGCGATCACACCTGCAGCACGCACGTTCTTATAAGCATCGAGACGGGTCTTCTTGATGATACCCTGCTTGGTGGCGAAGACCACATAGTGACTCTTCAGGAACTCCTCGTCGTTGAAGTTCTTGATGCGAAGCACGGCGTTGATGGAATCGTCTGGCTCGATGTTGAGCATGTTCTGGATAGCACGGCCCTTCGACGACTTGTCGCCCTCGGGGATCTCGTAGCACTTCTGCCAGTAGCAGCGACCCTTCTGGGTGAAGAAGAGCAGCGTGTTGTGCATCGTGGCGGGATAGATATATTCGGTGAAGTCGTTGTCGCGATGACGGGCGGCCTTGGCACCGACGCCTCCCCTGCCCTGCTCGTGGAACTCCGACAGCGGGGTACGCTTGATATAACCCATGTGACTGATGGTGATCACCACGGGATCGTCGGGATAGAAGTCCTCGGCATTGAACTCGTGGTCGAAGGGGATGATCTCCGTACGACGCTCGTCGCCGTACTTCTCCTTCACCTCCAGCAGGTCGTCCTTCATCACCTGCTTGCAGCGCTCGGGATTGTCGAGGATCTCCTGCAAGTCGGCAATAAGTTTCATCAGATCGTCATACTCCTGGTGGAGCTGTTCGACACGCAGACCCGTGAGTTGTGCCAGACGCATATCAACGATGGCCTTCGACTGCAGTTCGTCGAGGTTAAAGCGCTCTTCGAGGTTACGCTGGGCATCCGTCGGCGTCTTGCTGTTACGGATGATGCGCACCACCTCATCTATATTATTCACGGCGATGATCAAGCCTTCGAGGATATGGGCGCGCTCCTGAGCCTTGCGCAGGTCGTACTGCGTGCGGCGGATGGTGACATCATGACGATGCTCCACGAAATACTTTACGCACTCCTTCAGCGAGAGCAGACGGGGACGGCCCTTTACCAGTGCAATGTTATTCACTGAGAATGAACTCTGTAGAGCCGTCATCTTGAAGAGTTTATTGAGCAGCACATTGGCATTGGCATCGCGCTTCACATCAACGACGATACGCATACCCTGACGGCCTGACTCATCGTTGACATTGGCCACACCCTCGATCTTGTGCTGGTTGGCCAGGTCGGCGATGTATGCCACGAGATCGGCCTTGTTGACACCGTAGGGGATCTCGGTGACGACGATCTTGTCGTGGGTCTCACCACTCTCGATCTCGGCCTTGGCACGCATCACGATACGGCCACGACCTGTCTCATAGGCATCGCGCACACCCGACAGTCCATAGATATAAGCTCCTGTGGGGAAGTCCGGGCCCGGGATATACTGCATCAGTCCATCGGTATCGATATCGGGGTTGTCGATATAGGCACAGCAGCCATCGATGACCTCACCCAGATTATGGGTAGGCATATTGGTGGCCATACCGACGGCAATACCGTTACCACCATTCACCAAGAGGTTGGGCACCTTCGTCGGCATGACGGTAGGCTCTTCGAGGGAGTCGTCGAAGTTGGGCGCCATATCAACGGTCTCCTTGTCGAGGTCGTCCATGATGTGCTCACCCATCTTCGAGAGGCGGCACTCCGT
>JAGCPV010000138.1 GCA_017965475.1 Prevotella sp. | reverse complement strand
TCACGGATGATCTCCCACGTACGGTCGCGACTGCCGTCGTTCACGAACACCATCATGGAGTCCGCCGAGATCAGTCCCTCAGCGATCATACGATCAAAGAGCGCCGTCAGCCGCTCCACGGAGTGCCTCAGCACCTCCTCCTCATTATAACACGGTGATACCGTCGCCAGTTTTATCATTTTCCTTTTTTACTCTTCTCTTCGCTCTCCTCGTTCTTCACTTTCTCTGCGAACTCATGGAACGTCATAAACTCATAGTGATGCTTCTTAAACTGCTTGATGAGCCTGTCGAGTCGTTCCACCATCTTCTCCCCACTGTTCTTGCGGATATACCACGGCATCTTGAACTCCGGGTGGCTGTTGAGGTCGTAGAACTCCCACGGGTGGAAGTACGTCACGAAGTAGCCGTCGTGGCGGAGTGTCCAGTTCGTCAGCACCTTATACCATGTCCACGGCAGGTTGTGCAGCGAGAGCCAAAACAGGGGGAATCTCACCCAGGGTGTCACGGAGGCCGGTATCTGGAGGGTGCCCTCCTTCATGAACCACGTGCGCGGCTCGCTGAGGTGCATATAGCGCCCAGGGATGAAGGCGGGGTTGAGCGAGGCGTTGTACTGGTAGCCCGCGCGCCTGATCTCTGCATCATCCACGGGGAACATCCTCGGCTGGCGGTAGCCATACACCTTGCGGCCCGTCACCTGCTCCACGATCTGCTTCGACTGGACGAAGTCCGAGGGCTGCGGTGCCCAGTGATCCACGCCGTGGCAGGCCACCTCGTGACCCTCGTTCAGGATTCTCATCATCACCATCGGGGCGTGCTGGGCGAAGTTTCCCGTACAGAAGAAGGTGGCCTTCACCTGGTTCGCGGCCAGCATGTCGAGGATGCGGTTCGTACCCTCTATCGACACCTTCATGCCCTCATCCAGTGAGAAATCGACGCCATGCTCCCGCGGCACATCAAACTCCTCCGTGTCAAAACTCAACAATACCATAAGCCTTTCGTTTTTGTGTGGCAAAGATAGTGCAAATCGTGCGAAATACCAAAGAAAATAGCCAATTTGTTTGTATTTTCCGTTTTTTATTGTATCTTTGCCGTCGAAATGGACAGGAAACTGATCGGATTCGACGCGAAACGTGTGTTCAGCAACTCGACGGGTCTTGGCAGTTACGGCCGCACGCTGATCAACACCCTGGCGGCGCTGCCGCTGGAGTTGCGTCTCTATGCGCCCGACCATGGCATCTGTTTCCTGCGCCGTCAGATCAAGCGCAGCGACAACATCCGCACGGCCTACCCCCGTCATCTCCCCTTCGGCAAGCTGTCGAAGGCGCTGTGGCGCACCTTCTTCATCGTGCGCCGTCTGAAGCAGGACGGCATCCAGCTCTACCACGGTCTCTCGGGCGAGTTGCCCGTGGGCATCCGCAAGAGCGGCATCAAGAGCGTGGTCACCATCCACGACCTGATCTTCCTGCGCCATCCCGAGTATTACAACTGGTTCGACGTGAACATCTACACGTGGAAGTTCCGTCGCACGATCCGCGAGGCCGACCATATCATTGCGATCAGCGAGTGCACGAAGCGCGACATCATCGACCTGGGCGGTGTCGATGAAGACCGTATCAGCGTGATCTACCAGGGCTGTGCCCCCCGTTTCACGCCCGAGGGCAGCGATCCCGCCTTCTTCCAGTTGGTGGTGCCCGATCGCTACCTCCTGTATGTCGGCACCATCGAGCGTCGCAAGAACGTGCTGCTGGCGGTGAAGGCGCTGCTCCATCTGCCCGAGGAGGTGTCGCTGGTCATCGTGGGTCGTCAGACGGCCTACTACGAAGAGGTCTTCGACTTCATCTGGGAGCACCGTCTGGAGGAGCGAGTCCGTTTCTTCCACAACATCACCGACGAGCAGTTGCCCGAGTTCTACTCGCGTGCCGAGGCGTTTGTCTATCCCTCTCGCTACGAGGGTTTCGGCATTCCCATCATCGAGGCCATCAACAGCGGTCTGCCGGTGGTGGCCTGCACGGGCTCCTGCCTGGAGGAGGCGGGCGGTCCCGACAGCCTCTATGTCGATCCCGACGATATCGAGGGTTTCGCCGAGGCGATCAAGCAGGTGCTCCAGGGAGCCGAGGGGCGCGAGGAGCGCATCCGTCGCAGCCAGCAGTATGTCCGCCGCTTCGAGGGCGCCGATGTCGCCCGCCAGGTCTATGACCTCTACAACAAACTCCTCGAACCTTAGAATCCCCATCGCAACTGAATATCAAGATCTGATAAAGAGGAAGCATCGACCTGCTGATAGCCACTTCCTATTGTAGCGCGATCAAAGTAATCTGTCACACCTATTTTACCCGTCAACACCAGTTTCTTTCCGATATTAATTCTAGCCATCAGCCAATAGCGGATACCTTCGCCATAGAATGAGGACATGGAATAAGTATAAAGAGGTCCCCGTTCGTAGAGATAGATACGACTATCATAGCTATCGGTATGATAATAACCGAAACCAGCATATAGCCTCAGCCATCGGTAAGTATAGGAAAAACTCTCGCTGAACATTGTTCCCCACTCACCTTCCCCGTATGCACAATAGCCGCCATCGAACTGGGTACGGCTACCGAAACCACTGACACCTGCATATTCCGCACTCAGGCGACAACGGTGCTCTGTACGATTAATGAGTGCTGTCTTGCCTCCATCATCACGCTGCCGAAGTCTATAACGATAACGCGCGCTGAAAGTCCAGTTCCGACGGAGCCAAGTACCCTGCAACAAGTTGTCCCAGGAATATGATGACTGAGACACCTGATACTTGGCCCATGCGAAATAGGCATAATCGGTATAAACCGCCATACGGAAAGAAGGAGAGGGCTGCCACGAGAGCCCAAGATAGATGCCGCTCTCATTTTGTACTCTGCCGCCATCGCTGAAACTTTGGGCGTCCAAGGAACTGTAGCCATAGGAATAGAAACGTTGCAACGCCATGATACCTAGACCATCACCCAGACGATAACTGGCGCTATTAATCGTTGCCGGATGACCAGTCTTATCCAAGGCTGTCTCACCGCTAAGTGTCAGACGAGACCTTATAAGGCTATAACTGATACTCGCATTCAGAAAATCCCGTCCTTGTGGGTAGTGCTGACGATAGAGAAGCGAAGTGTTTGGTCTCAAATCTCTGTCTAAATGGACGTAGAGTGCATTCACTCCCAGATGGATGCCATGCTTATTGTATCTCAGACTCCCTCCTGTCTTCTGCACATGCAGATTGTTTTTCTTGGACATCTCTGTCTCCGTGCGGTGATAACTGGTAGAAAGGATGGTGGCTGCCGTGGAATCTTTGTTAAGGGTTGCATCCATCGGACGGTAGGAGGCGAAGGCCGTCAGCCTCAGGCCACGGCCCAGACCCACCGTGGCAGCTATTCCCTGCAAACTGCTATTGGAACGTGAGGAATGGGCTCTCAGACTATTGGTCGAACGTCCCATAGTCTGTAGGATGGCCACTTTGCCAAGGCTGAATTCGCTGTTCATCACCAGTCCCATACCCATCGAAACCCTGTAATTACCAAGGCATAGGGATTCGAGTCGTCCCTTGTTCTGCCATTGAAAGTAGAGGGAATAGTAGTCATATCCCCATTTGTTACGATGGGTAAAAAAGGGTTCCCCGGCATCCTGCGCACCGACAAGGCCAAACTTCACCCAGTCGCCGTAAGTGAACTGATATCGCAACCAGTGGCGATAGGGATATCCCAGATACCCTTCCCGATCTCCTTTCCTCTCATAAAAGGGGATACGTCCCGTAGCTATCAGTTCGTGCTGACCGTATCGGGCGATCGTCCCTACCCGCGGGAACGACTCCGGTTCTTCTTCTCCCACATATACGAAATAGGCAAGCAGTCGTCGCTGACCGTAGTCGAGCGAACGGATCATCTGCAGTTCGCCCAGGGACTGCATCGGGCCGTAGCGGTCGTGATACGCCACGAGCTCCTCCACTTGTTGGGCCGTGAGGAAAGGCAATGCCTCCAACTGCTCCCGCGTCGCCGTGTTCATGTCAAACGGATGCTGCTCCAACTCACATAACTGTTCATAGGTTTCTTCCCACGACGCTGACTCGGAATCCTCCTGCATCATCACTTCGTTCAGATACCTTTCCCACGGTCGTGCTTCTTGCGCATTGACAGGCATTCCGAATACCAGTACAATCAACAACAATAATAGACTTCTATCTTCCATAGCTATTCAATTTGGGTTAAACATTGTAAATCGCTGCAAAGATAATGTTTTTTCGGTTAACGACCAGCGTTTTTGGGTGGTTTTTATCCAATTAATGCTAAATTTGACGGGGAAGGGGCGCGGATCTCGGGGATTCTGCTTACTTTTGCAGGCGGATATGTGGAAGTCGTGCCTGATCATCATACTGGCGATGCTGCGGCTGGAGGCTGCGGCTCAGGAGGAGCGCATCACTGCCGAGCAGGTGCTCGCGGAGATGGACTCGCCGACGTTCGTGCCCACGGTGAAGGTCGGGAAGGTGATGCACGAGGGCGACAGCATCCAGTATATGGAGATGAACAACGTGTATGTGTATCCGAAGCTGACGTTCAAGAGCAAGCGGCAGGCGCAGTCGTATATGAGGCTCGTGACCAACGTGAAGAAGGTGCTGCCCATCGCCAAGGAGGCGCGGCAGATGCTGATAGAGACCACGGAACTGCTGGAGATGCTGCCCGACGAGAAGGCCAAGGAGGCGCATATCAAGCGCGTGGAGGAGGATATCTTCCGCACGTACAAGCCGAAGATGAAGAAACTGACGTACTCGCAGGGCAAGCTGCTCATCAAGCTCATCGACAGGGAGTGCCACTCGTCGAGCTACGACATGATCAAGGCGTTTATGGGCCCGATACGCGCGGGGTTCTGGCAGGTGTTTGCCTGGGGATTCGGTGCCTCGCTGAAAAAGGAGTACGACCCGCAGGGAGTCGATAGACTCACGGAGCGGGTGGTGCTGATGGTGGAATCGGGACAGATTTAACGGGACTGACCCAAATGCGGATGTCTCCGACTCCGCAGAGGGGTCTGTCCCCAGTAAGAGGTGAGGTCTGTCCCTTCTGTCGAAAAACTTTGTGTTGGGGCCTGACCCCAGTACTAAGTTAAAAGAACATCGTAGGGAGGGTGTTCTTCTTTTTCTGGGCCAGTTCGCTCTTCATACGCTCGATGGCTGTCTTGAAGAAGAATGTAACCAAGAACTCATCTGAGCCTTCCGTACGAATCTGTTTCAAGGCTGAGATATAAGCCGAGCGGTCCTCGAGTTTAATAATCAGCATAGGATGATCTGCTCTGAGTAAAATGAAGTTTGAGAGCAGACGTCCTGTTCTGCCATTACCATCGCGGAAAGGATGCAGATATTCGTAATAGCCATGGAATTTGGCTGCCACAATCATTGGATGCTGCCCGTCGTCAATGGCTCGCCGGGTTGACTCCATCAATCGGGGCACACGAGCTATCAGCGCTTCGTGATCGCCAAACACGGTATCACCGGCAGCCATGTCTTCTGAAGTATATTCGCCTGCTATACAGCCTGGAGCACGATAAGCCAGAGTGTGCTCAGTTACCAGGCGATTCACCTCTTTCAACAGGGCTTCATCGAATGTTTGATCCAGATGGGTTACCATATAGTCGAAGGCTCTGAAATGATCAGCCATTTCCGTACACTCCAGCAACGATCTGCCTACAGGAATCATCGCCATGCCTTGTTCGCGAAGAATCCTCGTATCGTCAACAGTAAACGAGTTTCCCTCAATAGCACAGGAGTGGGCAGAGAAGAGGATTTCATTGTATTCCATCCACTGCTTCTTCCCCATCCTATTGGCTATCTTCTCCTGATATTCCTTTCGGATACGTTCGTATTCTTCTATTTCTTTCTCAAACATCGCCTGCAAAGATAGGGAGAAATCCTGAAAAATGCAAGGATTTTG
>JAGCPV010000137.1 GCA_017965475.1 Prevotella sp. | reverse complement strand
GGTGGCCCTGGGAACAGTGATAGCACAGTATGCAGGACTTCTGATGGCTCTTGGCGGACTGGGTTATTACAGACGACTGTACCATTACCTGGTTCTGAAAGGCACCTTCGTACGGGAGGCGATGGGACGGTTCTTCCATGTAAACCGCGATATCTTCCTACGCACGCTCTGTCTGGTGGCCGTGAACCTCTACTTCACCTCGGCGGGTGCCCGTCATGGGGCAGTCATTCTGTCGGTGAATACGGTGATGCTACAGCTTTACCTGTTCTTCTCATACTTCATGGACGGCTTCGCCTATGCCGGGGAGGCCATGGGAGGACGGTTCTACGGAGCAGGCAACGGTACGGCCTTCCATGAGACACTGCGACGGCTCTTCGGTTGGACAACGGGTGTCACTCTCACCTATACGCTCCTGTATGTCTGCGGCGGCCAGTGGATCGTCGGCATCCTGACAGACGAGCCACAGGTGATCGAGACCTCCAAGGACTATATCTGGTGGGTATGGCTCATCCCCGCCGCCGGGGCGGCCGCCTTCATCTGGGACGGCGTGTTCATCGGCATCACGGCCACACGGGGGATGCTCGTCTCTTCGTTCGTCTCCGCCTTGCTGTTCTTCGTCATCTATGAGATGACCAAGGGGTTCTGGGGTAATCACGCGCTTTGGCTGGCGATGATCATCTATCTGGTCATGCGCGGCATCGTACAGACAGGCTGGTACAAGGTCAGACTGGCCCACACCATATGAATCATTCAAGACAATCATATCAACATGGAGAAAATAACAGTTTGGAGTTACCTGAAGGAGTATGCCGAAACCAAGGACGAGCTCCTGAAGGCCGTGACAGAGGTTTTTGAATCAGGCACACTGATACTGGGACAGAAAGGGCGGGATTTTGAACAGGCCTACAGTGACTATATCGGCGTGAACTACGGCGTTGGCTGTGACAACGGCACCAACGCCATCACCCTGGCACTCAAAGCCTTAGGCATCGGCCATGGCGACGAGGTGATCACCGTGTCGAACACGGCCATCCCCACCGTGTCGGCCATCGTCACCGCCGGGGCTACCCCTGTGTTCGTGGATGTCAACCCTGAGACCTATCTGATGGATGTGACGAAGGTGGAAGCAGCCATCACCCCACGAACGAAGGCGATCCTCCCCGTCCACCTCTACGGCCAATGTGCCGATATGGATCCCCTGCTCGCGATCGCCAAGAAGCACAACCTCTACGTCGTCGAGGACTGTGCCCAGGCACACGGCGCCGAATACAAGGGCAGAAAGGCCGGTAGCATGGGCGACATCTCCACCACCTCCTTCTATCCCACGAAGATCCTCGGTGGCTATGGCGACGGTGGTATGATGAACACCAACGACGAAGAACTGGCACAACACCTCCGCCGACTGCGCTTCTACGGCGCCGAGAAGACCTACAACGCCACTGAACACGGCTATAACTCACGCTTGGACGAACTGCAGGCGGCCATCCTCCTCACCAAACTGCCCAAGATCGAACAGTATATCAGTCGGCGGCGGGAGATTGCCGCGATATATCAGGATGGTCTGGCCGACACTGGACTTGTTCTTCCCAAGGAGGCATCCTACGGTCGTCATGCCTATTATCTCTACGTGGTACGCCATCCAAAACGCGATGAAATCATAGAAAAACTGCGGGAGAACAATATCCATGTGAACATCAGCTATCCCTGGCCTATCCACACAATGAAGGGTTACCTGTACCTCGGCTGGCACGAGGGTGACCTGCCAGAAACAGAGGCTGCCGCCAAGGAGATATTCTCCCTCCCCATGTACCCCTCACTCACCAACGAGGAAGTCTCCCGCGTCATTGATGTCCTTACATACACGCAATAGATATAACTTTTTTCAGAAGAACCACCTATTTCTCAGATAATAGTTGTAACTTTGCGGCCGAAATCTGAGAACGATCACTGATGAGGCTGGTATTTTCATTCATTTTATCCCTGTTCACGGTGCTGACAACGGCTGGACAAGAGTCGTTGCATGTCGTGATGCTCGGCGATTCGAACACATGGATCGGCGGGGACGACTGTGTCAAGCCCCAAGGGTGGAACAAATGGTTCAAGGATGCCTTCCAGCCCACGACCTGCAGAAGTTTTGCCCGTAGCGGGGCCACTTGGACAAACACCCCCGAGACCCGCCGTAACACTCAGGAGAATATAGAGGTGTTGGGCAACGACAACGTGATCTACAACCAGATCTGTCGCTTGCAGGAGGCTGTCGATAGCGGCATCCAGATGTCACCCCAACTCATCCTCATCATGGCGGGTACCAATGATGCGTGGTTCACGAAGCAGAGACCCAAAGTTTTCGAATCAGGTGGACATGATTCACTTCCCGTCAACCAGATCCTCACCCTGACAGGATCCGTATGCTATGGCTGTGAGCTGCTGAAAGCTGCTTACCCCAAGGCACGGATCATCTTACTGACACCGCTTCAGTCTGTGCAGGCAGGAACGGAGAACATCACCAAGGCAGGCGACATCATCGAAGGATGCGGCCAACAGATGGGACTCAGTGTCATCCGATTGGATAAGAACGGTGGTATTGATGCTGCCAAGGAGAAGGTGAAGTACCATCTCACCATCGACGGCACCCATACCTCTGAGACAGGCGCCCGTCAAGTTGGAACTTTCATCGCGGAGCAGGTCGCCGCCCTGTTACAACCCTCAACCAAATAGATCACCATGGTATTCTCAGACCTGTTCTTCCTCTTCGTCTTCCTGCCGGCCTTCGCCCTGTGCTACCTGGTAGGCACGTGGATAGACAGGCTGATGTCAAACGGTCCCCTGCGCAGCCACACGGTGCAGAACACAGTACTGGTGCTCTTCTCCCTGATCTTCTATGCCTGGGGCGAACCCGTCTATGTGTTCCTGATGCTGTTCTGTGTGTTGGTGAACTACTTGGCAGGACTGGGCATCGACCGGCAGTCAGGAGGCGCCCGTCGCTGGGCACTTATCGCTGGACTGACGGGAAATATCCTCATCCTGAGTACCTTCAAATACCTGAGTTTCTTCGCCGCCCAACTGACGGCCATCGGCATCCCTGTGGCAGACCCGAAGATCTCCCTGCCCATCGGTATCAGTTTCTATACGTTCCAGTCAATCTCGTATCTCATCGATGTCTATCGTCGTGAGGCACCCGTCCAACACCGTTTCGGCAACCTGTTGCTGTATATCTCGATGTTCCCGCAGCTCATCGCGGGTCCTATCGTGCGCTATAACACCGTGGCCCGTGAGATCAGTGACCGTCATGTCACCTCGCGTGACCTGGCCGACGGCGTCTGGCGTTTCATCATCGGTCTGGGTAAGAAGGTGATCCTCGCCAACCAACTCTCTGAGATCTCCGACCAGTTCCTGGCTGGCGGCATGCAGGATCTGACGACCTCTGGCGCCTGGGTGGGTATCATCGCCTTCACCCTGCAGATCTACTTCGACTTCTCCGGCTACTCGGACATGGCCATCGGTCTGGGACGCTGCATGGGCTTCCATTTCAACGAGAATTTCCGCCACCCCTACTGCTGTAACTCCATCACTGATTTCTGGCGGCGCTGGCATATCTCACTCGGCAGTTTCTTCCGCGACTACGTGTATATCCCTATGGGTGGCAACCGTCAGCATCAGGCGCTGAACATCCTCGTGGTGTGGTTCCTCACGGGTATGTGGCACGGCGCCAGCTGGAACTTCATCATCTGGGGTGT
>JAGCPV010000136.1 GCA_017965475.1 Prevotella sp. | reverse complement strand
GCGGGTGCTACATCGACAATATGCTGATACGTTTCATGCTGTTCTGGGTGTTTTCCGCTGGTATGCTGTGGTATAACCAGCGATGGCTGAAGGACACGCGACTCGTGGGGCGCATCCTGCCGAATGTAGCGCTGACCGTCGCTGCCTTCGCCCTGTACAAAGGCATCACAGCACTCATCTGCACAGGCTTCGACGGGCGTCCTATCATATTGACGTTCCAGTTTTTCGTGATGGGCATGATGGGGCTGCTACTTGGCTTTGCCAACTACCTTAGCCTTGTTCACCAGAAGAAGGACGAGGAGCTGCAGCAACTGAAGATAGAGAGTCTACAGAGCCGCTGTACGGCACTGACAAACCAAATCAATCCGCACTTCTTCTTCAACTCCCTCGGCGGCATTAGCAGTCTGGTGCGCAAGAAGGACGACCGGCTGACCCTCGACTATATCGACCATCTGAGTGACATTTTTCGCTACATTCTTCAGAGTGAGCGCAAGGGGCTGGTCATGCTGGAGGAAGAACTGGATTTCGCCCGCTCGTTCTGCGAGGTGATGGAGGTAAGGTATGCGGGTAAGCTTGACGTCAGCATCGACGTGCCGGAAGACTGTCTGAACTTGCAGATTCCTGTTTTGGCACTGCTGCCGCTGATTGAGAACGTGACGGTTCACAACATGATAGACAGTGAGCACCGTATGCGCATTGACATCAAGATGAACAGCGCGAAGGAACTGACAGTTGTCAATCCTATACACCTCAAACAATACAGGCCCGACACGCACGGCACGGGGCTAAGTAATTTAGAGAAGCGCTTCATGCTGCTAATGAACCAGCAGATTCGTGTGGAGCCGACGGAAAAGGAATTCAAAGTGATATTACCATTAGCATGAAAGTACTGATTATAGAAGACGAGACAGCTGCGAGCGAGAATCTCATCGCCATGCTGCAGGAGATAGACTCAGGAATTGAGGTGTTGAAGGTGCTGGAGAGTGTTCAGCAGACTGTGAGATGGCTGACGAGCAACCCTGCCCCCGATCTCATATTCATGGACATCCATCTGAGCGACGGGTCGGCGTTCACGCTGTTTCAGGAGATGGAGATTACTGTCCCCATCGTGTTCACCACCGCCTACGACCAGTATGCGCTCGACGCCTTCACGGTGAACAGCATCGACTATCTGCTCAAGCCCATTAAGACGTCAGAGTTGGAGCGCGCTTTGGAGAAGTTCAAGCGGTGGACCAAGAGCGACGTAATGGAGTATTTGGAAAGAATGATGAAGATGCGGCCCGCCGACGGCGTGAAGACGGAGTACATCACTTCGCTGCTCGTGCCTGTGAAGGACAAGCTGATGCCCGTCAATCTGGATGACGTGGCCTGCATCTACAGTACTGACCGCAAGACGCAGATTTACCTGAAGTCGGGAAAGATGATGCTCTATAATCGTTCGCTCGATTCGCTCATCGGCAGCCTTGACCCCGCCAAGTTCTTCCGCGCCAACAAACAGTATATCGTGGCACGTGACTGCGTGAAGGAGATTGTCGTCTGGTTCGACAGTCGGCTGCTCGTCAGCATGCCCATCGAATTGCCCGAACCGCTGTTTGTCAGCAAGAACAAGGCGGCGGAGTTCAAAAACTGGGTGACAACGACATAAAGTGAAGAGTGAAGAATGAAGAGTGAAGAATTTGCTACCGCAACAATGAAAAAGATAACGATTTGCGTCTGTTCCTCGCGCACCTTCATCGACAGGGCGAAGGTGGCGAAGGTGACGGTGGCGGCTCAGAAGGCCGGCATCGAGGTCAGCCTCGTCAGCGACCTCTGCGAACTGTGTGAGACGAAGGCCGAGGAAGTCCACGACATTGCTAAGACTACCATCGTAGCCTGTCACCCCCGCGCCGTGAAGAGCCTCATGGCCTTCGTGGGCGAAGACGGCGTCCAGAGTCTGAACCTCCGCACTGGCTCCGTTGACGACGTGCTCCAAGCCCTGGGCGTGCAACCCATAGAGGTCAGCGACGACGATGCCGACGGATGGATGAAGCAGATGGAGGCGATGCCGCGCAAACTGGGCGACGACGCCTGGTACCCCACGCTCGACAAGGACGCCTGCGCCGAATGCGGCAAGTGTCTCGCCTTCTGTCCTTTCGGTGTCTATGAGATGGTCGACGAGCGCATCCGCGTGGTCCATCCCACCCACTGCAAGAACAACTGTCCTGCCTGTGCCCGCACCTGTCCTGCCAGCGCCATCATCTTCCCCAAATACGACCGCAGCCCCATCAACGGCGGCGAAGAGCAACAGGAATACGCTGTCAAGCTCGACACCCGTGAACTCTATGCCCAGACCCTCCGCGACCGTCTGTTGACAAGGAAGAAACTCATCAAATAAACCAACACAATTAATATATATAATGAACGTGACCGCATATACATCGTTGATGAAGATTGGCTGGCGGATCTTCCGTCAGACACCCATCCGGCTGCAGTGGAAGTTCGTCTGGAACTTCTGTTGGCCCAACGTGTGGAACATACGGCGCTTCGAGCGACGGCAGCGGAAGGGCGAACCGTTCTTCCCTGCCTTCAACATGATTTCCGTTACGGAGACATGCAATTTAGCGTGCGGTGGATGCTGGGTGACTCGTGGCGGACGCAAAAGTCTGACTATCGAGCAACTCGACGGTATCATCTGCGAGAGCAAGCGACATGGCTCGAAATTCTTCGGCATCTTGGGTGGTGAACCACTGATGTATCGCGGACTTCTCGGTATTTTCGAGAAACACGATGACTGCTACTTCCAACTGTTCACCAACGGTACGCTACTGACCGACGATGTCGCCCAGCGACTGCGCAAAGCGGGCAACGTCACCCCGCTCATCAGCATCGAGGGTCTGGAACAGGAGAGCGACCGCCGCCGTCAGGCAAATGATGTCTATCAGCGCACACTTCAAGGTGTCAGAGCCTGTCGCAGAGCCGGCCTCATCTTCGGCATCGCCGCCAGCATCTGCCAGTCGAACTTCGATGAACTGGTCACCCGCCAGCACATCGAGCGTGTGGCACAGGAGGGAGCCGCTTATCTGTGGTATTACATCTACCGCCCCGTGGGTGCCGATGCCCATCCAGAGGTGGCACTCACCCGCGAACAGATACGACGCTTACGACAATTCCTTGTCGATGAGCGCATGAACGCTCCCGTGGCTCTCATCGATGTCTATTGGGACGACAAGGGTCAGGCCATCTGTCCAGGCGCTACTGGCATGAGTCACCACGTGTCGCCATCGGGCGCGCTGGAGTTCTGTCCCGTCATCCAGATGGCAACAGACTTTCTCAATGTCGATGCCAGCAACCTGACTGGGCTCTACGCCGACTCGCAGTTCCTTGCCGATATGCGTCGGAAGATAGCCCAGACCACCCGCGGCTGCATCATCATGGAGAATCCGCAACTGATGGCCGACATCATCCGCGGCCACGATGCCCGAGAGACCACCAGCCGCGCCACGGCGATGGCAGAGTACGAACAGATGGCTCACGTTCCAGGTCATGACATGGGCGACGATGCTATCCCTGAGAAGAGCTCACCATACCGTTGGCTGAAGAAACACTACTTCTTTGGATTCGGAGCTTATGGCTAATCAATATACCATACCACAGACGCTGGAAGAGCGGACACAATTGCGCAAGGCACTCAGAGACTTTGTGCAGAAGCAGAATCTGTGTCCGCCTGTCTCGCTAAAACAACTTGAGGAGTTAGCCGATGCATTCATCGCCAGCTTTTCAATGTTCAATGGTCAATGGTTCGCTCGGCCGAAGGACGCTTGCTACCAACGGGACGCAAGAATGGTCAATGACTTTCGCCCCTGGCTCATGGTCGAGATCCACAACCAACTCTGGCTCCCTATCGTGGCGGGCATCCCTCACGAGCGGCGATTGTTGATGCTGCCCAAATGTCTGAGCAAATACGGCGCGTGTCAGGCCGAGTTCGATGCCTACGGACTGCTCTGTCACCGCTGTGGCCGTTGTAACATCCCCCACTTGCAGGACAAGGCCGAGCAATTAGGCGGACTCAGCATTGTGGCTGAGGGTTTCACACAAGTCATCGAACTGATAGAGAACCGTGTGGTCGATGCCGTCATCGGCGTCAGTTGTCTCGACTCACTTGAAAAGGCATTCCCCCTGCTTGTGCGTCATGCCGTGCCCGGACTGGCCATCGCCCTAAACGATTCCGGTTGCCGTGACACCCATGTCGATGAGGACTATGTGGAGGAACTGCTCACCATGCTCAGCGAGGAAGCCACGCCCACGCTGCTCGACCACGAGGCCATTCGCGAACAGGTCAACCGCTGGTTCACCCATTCCGAACTGGAGCAGTTCATCCGGCCCGACAATGACCGCACACTGGGCGTCTGTATCGACTGGATGAGTGGCAAAGGCAAGCGTTGGCGACCCTTCCTGCTCGCCGCTGTCTGGCAGGCATTGACGGGCAAGCGCGAGATGACTGACGATGTGCACCGCGCCGCCGTAGCCGTGGAGTGTTTCCACAAAGCCTCGCTCATCCACGACGATGTGGAAGACCGCGACGACACCCGCTATGGCAAGCCTACCATCAATGCCCTTTATGGCGACGCCTTTGCCATCAACGCTGGCGATGCGCTCCTCGGCCTCGGCTACCACATCCTGGCGCAGAGTAATAATGCCGAACTGCTCCGTTTCATTGCCGACGCTCATATCAGACTCTGCAAAGGACAGGGCTTCGAGCTTGCATGGGACGGCTCTCCCGTCCCAATGGAGTTCGTCATGAACATCTTCAGCAACAAGACCGTCCCGGCCTTTGAGGTCTCGCTGATGCTCGGTCTGAGTTGCACGGGCGATTTCCTTCATCTCCGGCCTATGCTGAAAGCCTACTCTGAAGCCCTCGGCATCGCCTATCAGTTGAAGGACGACTTGGAGGACTTCCAGCAAGACCACGTACTGGCGAGCCACCCCTCTGCCGTCTTGGCCTTGCAGATGGAACATCCTGCGTGGAGCGACGATGATGTGAAAGCCGAATTGCAACGCCTGACTGACCTCTACCATCAGCAGGCCCTCGACGTGCTCAATGACTTAGATG
>JAGCPV010000135.1 GCA_017965475.1 Prevotella sp. | reverse complement strand
GGCAGTTCTCACTCATTGGAGCTGCCGGAGTCGAATACAAACTGACAGATATATTCAGTCTTTATGCTGAGCCGGGCGTAGGCTATTACTTCAAGGATGGCAGTACCACGCCCACCATCGATCAGGATCGCCCCTTGAACTTCAACCTCGGCTTCGGCCTCCGCTTTAATTTGAAATAGCTCAAAGTTAAAGTACGTTAATCTATGGTTCTTTTAGGCAAGTTTTTCTTCATTCATGGATTTAGTAGATAGAAGACTTGCTTGAATAGTCTATAAAGAATCATAGGTGAAAAAAGTATTAAACTAAAAAACTTAAGAGTATGAGAAAAGTAACAATGATGATGGGCATGCGGCTGACACTCGGATTGTTCAGCGCTTGCAGTAGTGATGATGGTATGAACGTTTCTGGAGGTGATGAGATGGTACTGATACCTGAGGATCATGTGGAATCCGATCCGGTGAATGAATATACAGGCTTGTTGTATTATAATGAGTATTGTGATGCATGGTTTGTTGTTTATAGTTATCCAGGCACCTATGATTCCGTCGATGTCTATTACATCCTGAATCTTCCCGATGAGTATAAGGAAAATAGAGAAGGAGGAGTAAATGTATCTTTTTCCGGGAGGGTTTTCGAGATGACCGATGAGGATATACGGTCACTCCAGATAGGGCCTTTAGGAGGGCATAATTATTTCTATCTTTATCTGACGGGACTTGAAATAGTTGAGTGAAGAAAAAGGAGTCACATTACAGTCTGGGGATTGGAACTTGGGTATCCATAGGAGCGTGCCGCCCTGCGATAGGACGGCACGCTATGTTTTCTCGCGCGCGGGCGCGCGGTAGTAGGGAAACTTAGAAAATAACCCGCTCATCCCGCTCATCCTACACCTAGAGTAAAATTATTTGGGTGTAGGATGAGCGGGATGAGCGGGATAAAAAGTAAGTATAGCAACTATAAATGCGCGCGCATATATACGCGCGCGTTGCGGACAAATTGTTTGACGGGTTGGGTGTTGGTTATTGTTGCTGGGGACAGACCCGGGTAGAGGTGACCTTCACGACTCTGAAGGTCACCTTTAGCGACGTAAAGGTGACCTTTAGAACGCTAGAGGTCTCCTTTAGGAAGCCAGAGGTCCCCTTTAGAACGTGTAGGGTTTCCCCTATGAAGATTTGGGGAAATCCCCTTTGGCGGTATAAGGGGAATTGTTTATCTTTGCAACGTGAAACAATAAAAAAGGTGAAGCTTATGAAGAAGATTCTGGTTATTTCCGCTTGTTCCTTGCTGCTCATGACGAGCTGTGGGACATATACGGCAACGGGTGCCTATACGGGTGGCTCGTTCGGTTCTATCATCGGTTCGGCCATCGGCGGTATTGCAGGTGGTCCGAGGGGTAGCGACATCGGCTCACTGATCGGCATGGCCAGTGGTGCCGCTGTGGGTGCGGCCATAGGTTCTGCGGCTGATCAGGCCGAGCAACGGAAGTATGAGGAATATAAGGCTGCCCGTCAGCAGCGTACGGTGGAGCAGAGACAGCCGCGGACCTATCAGGATGATGTCGATACAAATGGTGCCGACGACCGTCTCTATGGCTTCGACGAGAATTTCAATGCCGTACCCAAAAGCCATGCCAACGAGGCTCCTGCCGACATCGTGATCCGTAACCCGCGACTGTTGGATGCCAGCCGTGACGGAGAGTTGAGTCGTGGTGAAGAGGCCAGGATGGTGTTCGAGGTGTTCAACAATTCTTCCAGGCCAGCCTTCGGCGTGCTGCCGACTGTGGCAGAGGTGACGGGTAACAGGCATATCCGCGTCTCGGAGAACGTGTTGGTGGAGTGCATCCAGCCCGGCAAGGGCATCCGCTATACGGCCGTCATCAAGACCGACGACCGTCTGAAGGACGGTGAGGCCGTGTTCCGTATCGGTGTGATGCAAAGAAATAAGGAGATCCCTTCACAGTCAAGGGAATTCCGGATCAGGACTAACAAACGTTAGGGATCTCTTAGCAAGGGAATCCTTCCGCTCCTGCTCCTGGCGTCGCTTGATGCGCTGGTCGCGGAGCTCCATCCAGATCGGTTTGGTGTCGGATCCGTCGTTTGTGCCTAAGTCAAACTCCGGCAGTTCAAAGTCTTCAGGTCTGAAGGGGATGATCGTGGGATTATAGCGCTCGACGATGACGGGCGCTATGCCTCGTGATAAGATGCCCAGTTCCTTGGCGGCCCGCACGGAGAGATCCACGATCCTTCCTTTGACGTAGGGTCCGCGGTCGGTCACCTTGACGATGACACTGAGGCCGTTGGCGGGGTTCGTCACCTTGAGCAGTGTACCGAAGGGGTAGGTCTTGTGGGCACAGGTGAGTGAGTCGTGATGCAAGCGGCTGCCATCAGCCGTCTTGCGCCCCGTCCAGCTCTTGGCATAGTAAGAGGCTTTACCCCTCTGCGTCTGAGCCACCAGAGGGGTAAAGCCTAATAGTAATGTCAGTGTCGTTATCAGTATTCTCATATTATACAATGCCTTGCGCCATCATGGCGTTGGCGACCTTCATGAAGCCGGCGACATTGGCGCCCTTCACGTAGTTGATGTAGTCGCCCTCACGGCCGTACTTCACGCACTGGCCGTGGATGTTCGACATGATGCGATGCAGTTTCTCATCGACCTCGTTGCCCGTCCAGGCGATACGCTCCGAGTTCTGCGTCATCTCCAGACCGCTGGTGGCCACACCACCGGCATTGACGGCCTTGCCCGGGGCGAAGAGCTGCTTGGCGGCGATGAACTTGTTGACGGCCTCGGCCGTACAGCCCATGTTCGACACCTCAGCCACGCAGAGCGGCTTGTGGGCGAGGATGGCGTCGGCATCGGCACCGTTGAGCTCGTTCTGGGTGGCACAGGGCAGGTAGATGTCGGCCTTCTGCTCCCAGGGTCTCTTGTCGGGGAAGAAAGTCGAACCCTCGAACTCCTCCTCGTAGGGCTGGCACACGTCGTTGCCCGAGGCGCGCAGCTCCAGCAGGTATTCGATCTTCTCGGCATCGAGACCGGCAGGGTCGTAGATATAACCGTCGGGGCCGCTGATGGTGATCACCTTCGCTCCCAGTTCAGTGGCCTTCTTGGCGGCACCCCAGGCCACGTTGCCGAAGCCGGAGAGGGCCACTGTCTTACCCTTGATGTCGAGTCCGTGCTCGGTGAGCATCTGGTTCACGAAGTAGAGGGCACCGTAGCCTGTGGCCTCCGGGCGCAGGATCGATCCGCCCCACTCAATACCCTTACCTGTGAGCACGCCCTGGAACTGATGGGTGAGCTTCTTATATTGTCCGAAGAGGTAGCCGATCTCACGGGCGCCCACACCGATATCGCCGGCGGGCACGTCCTCATCGGGACCGATATGACGGTAGAGCTCTGTCATGAACGCCTGACAGAACTTCATCACCTCGTTGTCGCTCTTGCCGCGGATGCTGAAGTCGGACCCGCCTTTGCCACCGCCCATGGGCAGGGTGGTGAGGGCGTTCTTGAACGTCTGCTCGAAACCGAGGAACTTCAGGATCGAGAGGTTCACGGACTTGTGGAAGCGCAGGCCACCCTTGTAGGGGCCGATGGCGCTATTGAACTGCACACGGTAGCCGAGGTTCACCTGTACCTCGCCCTTGTCATCGACCCAGGGCACGCGGAAGGTGATGATGCGCTCGGGTTCCACGATGCGCTCCACGATCTTGGCTTTCTCGAACTCCGGATGCTGGTTATAGACATCCTTGATCGATTCCAACACTTCTCTGACGGCTTGCAGATACTCCAACTCGCCTGGGTGCTTCTGCTCCAGCGACTGCATAATTTTCTCTACTTCCATAACTTCATGGTTTTTAGTTAACTGTCATTTTGTTACTATGACACCGCAAATATAGGAAATATATCGTTACCATCCAAGGGAAAAGCCGATTATTTTTCCTGTAAAGTTACATTTTGTTAAAAACGACGTCCTCTGTGTGCCGATGCGCATCGGTTGTTGCACAACTTTTTTATTCAATCGTTTGGCGGATTGGAATTATTGTTGTACCTTTGTCCGCCGAACGGAAATAATCAGCAATAATAGCAAAAACTATGATTTGGAATCAAAGCATTGAATGCATGGACCGCGAGCAGCTTCGCGAGATCCAGAGCCGTCGTCTGGTGAAGATGGCGGAGTATGTCTATCACAACACCCCCTTCTACCGGAAGAAGTTCCAGGAGATGGGGCTTGAGCCTGGCGATATCAAGAGCATCGACGATATCGTGAAACTTCCGTTCACCAACAAACTGGACCTGCGTGACAACTATCCTTTCGGACTGGCCGCAGTGCCGATGTCACAGATCGTGCGTATCCACGCCTCTTCAGGTACGACGGGCAAGCCCGTGGTGGTGCTCTATACCCGTAAGGACCTGGCGATGTGGGCGGAGGCTATCTCACGTGCCTTCACGGCATACGGTGCCGGCAAGGACGATATCTTTCAGGTGGCCTACGGCTACGGCTTGTTTACCGGTGGTCTGGGTGCCCACGACGGTGCCACCAACATCGGTGCCTCGGTGATCCCCATCTCCTCGGGTAATACGCAGAAGCAGATGACGCTGATGCACGACTTCGGTACGACCATCCTCTGCTGTACCCCCTCGTACGCGATGTTCCTCGGTGAGGCCATGCAGGAGTGCGAGTGGTCGCGGGATGAGTTTAAGCTGAAGATCGGTGTCTTCGGTGCAGAGCCGTGGACGGAGAAGATGCGCGTGAAACTGGAGGAGTCGCTGGGCATCAAGGCCTACGATATTTACGGACTGAGTGAGATCGCCGGTCCCGGTGTGGGCTATGAGTGCGAGCACCAGTGCGGCACCCACCTGAACGAGGACTATTTCTATCCGGAGATTCTGGATCCGAACACTGGTGAATCGTTGCCAGAGGGATCGTTCGGCGAACTGACCTTCACGCATCTGACGAAGGAGGGTATGCCGTTGCTGCGCTACCGTACCCACGACCTGACGGCCCTGCACTATGAGAAATGTGCGTGCGGACGTACGTTGGTTAGGATGGACCGTATCCTCGGCCGTTGCGACGATATGCTGATCATCCGTGGTGTGAACGTGTTCCCGTCACAGATTGAGGATGTGATCCTGAAACTGCCAGAGTACGAGCCTCACTTCCTGCTTACCGTCGATCGCGTGAACAATACCGACACCTCCGAACTGAAGGTCGAGGTGAAGGATGAGTACTTCACCGACGACATGGCCACTATGGTCGGTCTGCAGAAGAAATTGGAGGCAGAGCTCCGCAGTGTGATTGGCCTGGGCTTTAAGGTGAAGCTTGTCGAGCCGAAGGGCATCGAACGCTCTGAAGGCAAGGCCAAGCGCGTGATTGATAAGAGACAATTATAATCAAAACTATAAAGAATATGAAAGCGAAACAATTATCCGTATTCCTCGAGAACAAGTCCGGACGACTGACCGAGGTGACAGAGGCCCTGGGGGCTGCTGGTATCAACCTTTCTGCCATGAGTATTGCCGACAACAGCGACTTCGGTATCCTGCGCTGTATCGTTTCCGATCCCGACAAGGCCTATCAAGTGTTGAAGGAGAAGCATTTTGCCGTGAAGATTACCGACGTGATTGGCTTCGTATGTCCGAACACCAGCGGTTCACTGGCCGTCGTGCTGAAGCACCTCTCTGACAATGGCGTGTTTATCGAGTATATGTATTCCTTCGCCAATGGTGATGTGGCTACAGTGGTGATCCGTCCGACGGATCTGGAGGCCTGTGACCGTATCCTGGCAGAGAAGAAGGTGGAGCTGATGGCCGCCAACGACCTGTATCAGCTATAAAAATAGGGGGAACCGCAATTTTTCCTTCGGGAAATTTTGCGGTTTCACTTTTTCTCCGTACCTTTGCACCCGTATTTTCAGGGGCGCTTAGCTCAGCTGGTTTAGAGCATCTGCCTTACAAGCAGAGGGTCGGCGGTTCGAATCCGTCAGCGCCCACGACACAAAGAGGCCCATCCCGCAGCCGTTGATGGTTGTGGACGTGGGTTATAACGCGTTTAGGATATAGTAATTTAGGATTAAAGAAATGGATTTAAGTTTGCTGACCGCCATCTCGCCTATTGATGGCCGTTACAGGAGTAAGACAGAGCCGCTGGCAGATTATTTCTCGGAGTATGCCCTTATCAGGTATAGGATTCGCGTAGAGATAGAGTATTTCATCACCTTGTGTGAACTGCCTTTGCCGCAATTGCAAGACATCAACCATTCACTGTTTGACCAACTCCGTGACATCTACCGACAGTTTACACCTGCTGATGCCCAGCGGGTGAAGGATATCGAGAAGGTGACAAACCACGACGTGAAGGCTGTGGAGTATTTCATCAAGGAACGTCTCGACGCCATGGGCGGTTTTGAACAGTACAAGGAGTTTATACATTTCGGACTCACTTCCCAGGACATCAACAACACCAGCGTGCCCCTTTCCATCAAGGAGGCACTCGAACAGGTGTATTATCCCCTCGTGGAGGAACTGATCGAACAGCTGCACGACTATGCTGAGCAGTGGAAGAACATCCCGATGCTCGCCAAGACCCATGGACAGCCCGCCTCACCGACCCGTCTGGGTAAGGAGGTGATGGTCTATGTCTATCGTCTGGAGGAGCAGTTGCGCGGTCTGAAGGAGACACCGATTACGGCGAAGTTCGGCGGTGCTACGGGTAACTACAACGCCCACCACGTGGCCTATCCCCAGTACGATTGGCGCGAGTTCGGTAACACGTTCGTCAGTGAGAAACTCGGTCTGGAGCGTGAGCAATACACCACACAGATCTCCAACTACGACTGGCTGGGTGCCATCTTCGACGCCATGCGCCGTATCAACACCATCGTCATCGACCTTGACCGTGACTTCTGGATGTATATCTCCATGGATTACTTCAAGCAGAAGATCAAGAAAGGGGAGGTGGGCAGCAGTGCCATGCCTCATAAGGTGAACCCCATCGACTACGAGAACTCGGAGGGTAACCTCGGCATCGCCAATGCTATCCTGCAGTTTCTGGCTGCGAAGTTGCCGGTGAGCCGTCTGCAGCGTGACCTGACCGATTCGACGGTGCTCCGTAACGTGGGTGTGCCCATGGGTCATGCCCTCATCGCCTTCCAGAGCACACTGAAGGGACTGCGCAAGCTGATCCTCAACGAGGAGAAACTCCAGGAGGATCTCGACAACACATGGGCTGTGGTGGCTGAGGCCGTTCAGACCATCCTCCGTCGTGAGGCCTATCCCAACCCCTACGAGACACTGAAGGCACTGACGCGTACCAACGAGAAACTGACGGGTGAGAAGATCCGTGACTTCATCGAGACGCTG
>JAGCPV010000134.1 GCA_017965475.1 Prevotella sp. | reverse complement strand
CAGCAGTTCCTTCAAGACAACTATCATTTCCGTCGCAATGTGCTGAACGGGAAGGTAGAGTATGTAACCTTGCCTGAAGAGTCCGACTGGCGCCCTCTGACGCCTGAGGCTCTGAACAGCATCATCATCCGCGCCAAGCGCGAGCAGATCTGCGAGAAAGGCAGTCCGAAGACGGACATCATGGAGTACGTCCACTCCGAGGAGATCGAGACGCACAACCCCATCGTCCACTTCCTGAATGGACTGCCGACGTGGGACGAACAGAACCGCGTGACACAGGTCTTCAGCCGTCTGCCGGGCATCAGTACGGAGCAGTTGAACTTCCTGGCCGTCTGGCTGCGTTCGGCTGTGGCCCACTGGCTCCAGATGGACATGCTGCATGGCAATGAGTGCGTGCCTACGCTGATCGGCCCTCAGGGCTGTGGCAAAACCAAGTTCGTACGTCGTCTGCTGCCTCAGGACCTGCGCCAGTATTATCTGGAGCACCTGAACCTGGGCAACAAGTTCGACAAGGAGATGGCGCTGACGAACAACCTGCTGGTGAACCTCGATGAGCTGGAGGCTATCAAGCCCAGTCAGCAGGCTGCCCTGAAGCAGACGCTCTCGAAGAACAGGGTGAACGGACGCCCCATCTACGGCTGTGCCCAGGAAGACCGTCTGCGCTTTGCCTCGTTCGTATCGACGACGAACAATCCTCATCCCCTGACGGATACGACGGGTAATCGTCGCTTTATCTGTGTGAGGATTCCCGCCGGACAATACATAGACAACAGTGGTGAGATCGATTACGGGCAGCTGTATGCGCAGGTGCTCTATGAGATCCGTGAGCTGAAGTCGCCGTACTGGTTCAACAATGACGAGGTGGCCCGTATTCAGGAACTGAATGTTGAATTCATGGAGCAGAAGGATGTGGCTGAGGCCATCCATGTCTGTTTCCGCAAGCCTGAAGAGGGTGAGACGTTCAGGCGGATGAAGAGCTCAGAGGTGCTGCAGGTGCTCCGTCACGAGTTCCCTTCCATCCCCAACACCTTGAAGATGGCAACGGACGTAGGCGTGGCGCTGAATGCGCTTGGCTATGAGTTCAAGGAGCATGGCCATGTGAAGTTTTATCGGGTCATTCCCCTGAAAGCCGCCTGAGAGAGGGCAATTCTAAAAAAGGGGGTGCTGAGGGGGAGGTTCGGGGGACCTCCCTCTTACCTTTTCCCAGTGTTTAAAGGCTTTTCCGACGATTTGGGGGTGGAGGTTATAAAAATTCTCTAAGATTATTTGGAAATTTGTTCACTTAATTGTATCTTTGCAGCGAGAAGATGAAAGAAGATGTAAGAAAGCAACTGTTTCGTAAGTTGAAAAAGGAGAACTGTTTCTGGTCTTACGATGTGTCGAAAATGAAATCCATTTCCGACGAATCACTTATTGAGCATGTTCTCTTATATCTGGACATTGACGACATCGACAAGTTGTTCTCTCTCTTTGGTTACAAGATGGTGAAACGAGTATGGTTGGAACGCGTCGCACCTCAAGGGGCGATGTTCAGGCCATATAATATTCTCTATGCGTGGTACTATTTTGGTGCCAAGCGCCCTGAAGCATACGTCAAGAGCATAGAGACTCGTCATATGAATCGCATAATGGCTGCATGACTATGGAACGTTCAACATCTTTGGCACCACATACAGGAGAAGTGTTTGAGGCAATCTCAAAGTTGGATTGTATCAAACCTTTCACGCTTGTGGGTGGAACAGCGTTATCCCTTCAAATAGAGAAAAGACAGAGTGAAGATCTGGACTTCATGAAGTGGCTTACCAAGCGGAATGAAAAACCCGATGTGAATTGGCCTGCCATCAAGAAAGAATTAGAGTCTATTGGCACCATCAAAGGCTATGAGGTCAGTGGATTTGATCATGTAGTTTTCAACTTTGAAGGAGTTAAGCTGTCGTTCTACGCTGCCCCTCGGAAGGAAGTGCCCTCAATGAAGCGGATCCACTACCTCAATAATCTATATCTGGCCGACATGGAATCGATTGGAGCGATGAAGATGGAGGCCATGCTCCGCCGTGCAAAGTTCAGGGATTATTATGACATCTATTCGATATTGAAAGCAGAAGGTGATATTAATAAGATGATTGCTGCTGCCCTTGAACATTCTGACCACAAATTGCGTACGCGTGGCCTGCTTAACATGCTGACTACTGGCAAAAACTTCACAAAGGAAACTGGCTTTACAGAATTAAAACCAGTTTATGACGTCTCCCCCGATGACATACAGGAGTTTATCAAAGGTAAACTCATAGAAGCCAAACAGAAATAAGAAAAACACATTTTCACAAGGCTTGTCTTGCGAAATTGCTTGGTGGGAAAGCGGGAATATCCTATCTTTGCGCTGTAAAAAAACAGTGCAGTTATGTCAGATTTTGCTTATGGTCATGTGATGCCTCAGGCTCCAGAGATAGAGAAGGCTGTGTTGGGGGCGCTGATGATAGACAAGGATGCCTATCTGGAGGTGTGCGACTTGTTACGTCCAGAGAGTTTCTATGAGCCCAGAAACCAGATGGTGTATGAGGCCATACAGCTACTCAGTGCGGATGAGAGCCCTGTAGATGTGCTGACTGTGACTGACAAGTTGGGGAAGATGGGGAAACTCGAAGAGGTTGGTGGCCCAAGCTATATTGCGGACTTGAGTTCGAGAGTCGCCACTTCCGCCAGCATTGAGTATCATGCAAATATTGTGGCTGAGAAGTTCCTAGCTCGTCAGATGATCCATTATGTCAGTGTAATCGGAAAGAAGACATTCGACGAGACCTATGACATCAAAGATGTGGTTCAGGAAGCGGAAAGTACCCTTTTCGAACTGTCTCAGAGAAACATGAAGAAAGAGTATTCCGTGCTATCTCCTATAGTTGATAAAGCATTGGACTTGGTTAAGCTCGCACATGCGAATCAAGGAGGTATTACTGGCATTTCATCAGGACTTAATAAGCTGGATGAAATGACATGCGGATGGCAGAATTCTGATCTTGTGATTATTGCTGGTCGTCCTGCAATGGGGAAAACGGCTTTCGCACTCTCATTGGCGAAAAACATAGCAGGTGATCAGAAGATCCCAATGGCCATCTTCTCGCTGGAGATGTCGGATGTGCAGTTGACAAACCGTCTCATATCAAATGCTTGCAAGATCGATGGAAAGAAACTATTGAGCGGACAATTAGACAAGCAAGACTGGCTAAGACTCGACAAAAAACTGGACATCTTGAAAGTGGCACCTCTCTATATTGATGATACGGAGAGTCTTTCTGTCATGGAACTCAGGACAAAGGCACGGCGTTTGGTTAAAGAGCATGGCGTCAAGCTGATTATGATAGACTATCTGCAGCTGATGACTGCCAGTGGTATGAGGTATAACAGTCGGCAAGAGGAGGTGTCGCTGATTTCGCGTTCGTTGAAGGGTTTGGCAAAGGAGTTGAATATTCCTGTTCTGGCACTGAGCCAATTGAATCGTGGTGTGGAATCGCGTGTAGGTCCAGAGGGGAAACGACCACAATTGTCTGACCTCAGAGAGTCTGGTGCCATTGAACAAGATGCTGACATGGTGATCTTCCTGCATCGCCCTGAGTATTATGGTATCTTAATGAGTTCTGATGGTTTGATTGACTATAAGGACAAAGCCGAGGTCATTATCTCCAAGCATCGTAAAGGCGGAACAGGTATCATCATGATGGAGTTCAAGGGTGAATATACCCGCTTTGAGAATTGTGATGACCAATCAATGGCGAATTGTCCTCCGACAGAGGGCGGGCTTTACTCGGAAGAAGAAATTGACCCATTTAAATTGGCGGCAATTGATGGCTATAGAGGAGGTTATTGACAGAGCGGTGATGTTTGAGCAGACGATAGAGATTGAGTATTGCACACGAAGTGGGCATGTGTTTTCTTGCGTGATTTCTGATATCGTCTATTCACAGTACTATGGCGGAGGCTACATTCAAGCCATCCGTCAGGATATCAAGGAAGAGCGAACTTTCAAGGTGAGCAGGATCCAGAAAGTGAATGGTCATTCCTTCTCACGGATCTTTTGGAATCAAATAGGTGATAATTTTAATAGGATATAATATGGGACAGGTGAAAATGTTAGGAGCACTGGTGGGAGATATCATTGGCTCTACGTATGAATTCTACGGAACGAAGAGGACGGATTTCGAGTTGTTTGAGGAAGGGTGCCGCTTTACGGATGATTCTGTGATGACATTGGCTGTGGCTAAGTGGCTGGTCGAAGACAAAAAGCACACAACAAAGATGTTAATCAAGTGTATGCAGGAACTGGGGCAGAAACATCCTGGGGCTGGTTATGGCGGACTCTTTTATTCATGGCTTTATCAGGACGATCCTCAACCATATAACAGCTGGGGTAATGGTGCTGGCATGCGAGTGAGTCCCGTAGGGTTATATGGATTTGATGTCTCATGTCAAGGGAGTGTTCCAGAGGCTATTATTGCGTTCTTGGAGGGTAATTCGTTTGAGGAGGTAATTCGTCTTGCCATATCTCTAGGTGGGGATTCTGACACCATTGGCTGTATGGCTGGCGCCATCGCTGCCTGCATGTATCCCATTCCCAATTACATCGCAGAACGCTGCAACAATCTCCTGACAGATGACCTCAGAGAGATTAAGGATCAGTTCATGGATATGGTCGAAGAATTATAATAGATAATAAGATGAAGAGGTCCTTGTTTGGTATCATATTATTGATTGGGGGCGTAAGCGCTTATTTCGCATGGGGAGTGAAAGGGACAGAAGAGAGCAAGGTCGTGGTTCATGACACGATCTACAAAGACACATTCCTTGTGACCATAAGGGATACGGTATTTTATGATGCGAAGTGGTTACGGAGGCAGTTCGAGGCGACTGGCAAGGCTTATTGGAAGAACTACGGGGATGGGTATGAGGTTGCATATCCGGAGTTTATGAATAAGGTATTGCTGAATCAAGGGGAAAGGAACTTGCGGGTGGAGTATCACGGCATTAATATGGTGGTGAGTGCATACGATGATGAATGTGAGATGTCTGTCCAAGAGAAGTATGAGGGACTTAACATGTCGGCTGTGACAAAGTCGATGGCTGACAGTTCGTTCCTCTTAGCAGGGAAATACGACAAGGGCAGGCTGTTCTTTGAGAAAGACATCAAACTGAAGAACCGTACTTGGATGTATCTCCGTGTGGAGTTTCCGCAAGAACTGACCTGGGCTGTAGATCCTCTATTGCATTATGTGATGGATTATCAGCCGTGAACATGGTCAGCTTTTCCACAATGGTTCATCTCGCTTTTTCCGAAACATACAAATATTTGAGAAAGAAAATGCGCAAAGACCGCTCTAAAACACATTTTCACAAGGCTTGTCTTGCGAAATTGCTTGGTGGCAAAGCGGGATTATCCTATCTTTGCGCTGTAAAAAAACAGTGCAATTATGACAGATTACGAGTACATTTTAAAACAGGCCAGAAAGTTCCACTATTCTAAGTGGACGGACGAGGAGTTACGGAAGTGTGTGGATATGCTGGTGGGGCTGTCTCGCCAGGAGTTGGTCTCGCTATATACCAGCAAGTGGACTAAGGATGAAAAGGTTCTGAAGGAAGAGATTTTCAAGATTTTGTATGTGGATAAACTCGGGAAACGAGAGGAACGCATCAAGAATCTATCTACCAATGAACTGATAGAGGAGTTCAAGGATAGACAAAGTGGGAACATCGCACTGATCCGGCAAGAGATGAAATACCGTTATAAGGAAAATGTTGGAGACGACAGGGCCGTCATTACCCAAGCCTTTATCAATTCCTCAAAGGGAGATCAGAACTGGATAGAGCTTCAAGAGCGTAAAGAGTTGTTTGGCAATTCAAAGAAATAATTGATGGACCACGAAGTACGGAAACATATATGGAACAAATAAAAACGTTAAGAGCTTTGGCGGGGGATATCATCACTGTGATTGTGGCGATCATAGCGATCATCATGGTTTTAGGGGTGATGGCCATATATGGGCTTGCGATTTCATTATGGCCTATATACGGATTTATGGGAATTATCCTTTATTGTCTGATTCCCAGAAAGACGAGCGCGTTCTGGTTATCGCTGGCCATCATTGGGGCTTGCGTTTATATGGTCATCATGCTGTTGTCTGTCTTTGTATATCAACCAGTGTTCTTCCTGATGAAAATTGTGTTGGCTACATGTGCCGTCTTAGTCCTGTTGAGACGAAAGCCTTGGTGGCTATGGACTGTCGTGGGGTTTATCTTTCTGGGTTTGGGCATCTATTTCCTGTTCCATAATGATATTAAAGGTCCTATGGAATTCATGATTACTGACAGGCCCATAGATGTACCTGCACAGTGGAACCACTGCTATCGATTCTTCTGGACAGGTGTACTTTTGGAAATGATCACGTGGTTTGCAAGCATCTGTTCCATCATCATCATCTTCATGTACAATATCTATGACAGATATAAAGATAAATTTGCGTTGCAAGCCTTGTGAACGTTTGGAAATGTGGGAAAAGATTGCTATCTTTGTAGCCAAATCGATAGAACATGGGAGAAGATAATATGATCGACTTTGGTCCTGTAACGGATCAGATGCAGGGCATCATCAAAGTGGTGGGCGTTGGAGGCGGGGGCTGCAACGCTGTGAATAATATGTATAAAGAAGGTGTGGCAGGTGTGACCTATGCCGTCTGTAATACGGATAGTCAGTCGTTGTCGCGCTCACCTGTGCCGTATAAGATTCAATTGGGTGCAGGTCTTGGGGCTGGAGGTAATCCTGACAAGGGACGTGAGGAGGCTGAGAATAACATCAACGACATCGTGAAGATGCTCTCTGACGGCACGAAGATGGTGTTCGTGACGGCTGGTATGGGAGGTGGCACGGGTACTGGTGCTGCCCCTGTGGTGGCCAGTGTGGCCAAGGATAGCGGGATTCTGACGATTGGTGTGGTGACGATTCCCTTCAAGTTTGAGAAGAAACGTAAGATCATCAAGGCCCTGAAGGGTGTGGAGGAACTGCGTAAGAATGTGGATGCACTGTTGATCGTGAACAACGAGCGTCTCTGCGACGTGTATGCTGACTCGGAGATATCTGTCAAGGAGGCTTTTCTGAGGGCTGACAATATCCTGATGGATGCCGTGAAGGGTATCTCGGAACTGATCACACTGCCCAGCGACGGAGGGATCAAGAGTGACTTCCGTGATGTGGAGACCACGATGAAGAACGGTGGAGGGGCCATCATGGCGATGGGGCGCGCCAGTGGTGAGCATCGTGTGGAGAAGGCCATCCTGAATGCGCTCGACTCACCCCTACTCTATGGCAACGATATCGGCAAGGCCAAACGTATCCTCTTTAATATCTATGCCAGCGACGACTTTCCTATCTTCGTGCGGGAGTTACAGGAGATCGATGACTTCTTCGACCAGCTGGATCCGAATATCGACGTGATCTGGGGTACGGCAACGGATGACTCGCTGGGCGAGGATGCAAAGGTGACGATCCTGGCTACTGGTATGGAAGATAAGGTGGAAGAGGAAGTGCAGATGGATGTGCATAGCAACGAAGACGATTACTATGAGGATGTGATCAAGAAGCTCTATAAGCCTGTGATCAAACCTACGATGGCGAAGGTGATCACGCAGACGGAATTGCAGTTCGAAGTAGAGCCTGCTAAAGAGCCGGAACCCGCTGTGGTGCCAGAGCCTGAGCCTGAGGAAGAGGAGAAAGAGCCTACGATCCTCGATAAGTGGAAACAATGGCTGAAGGATTTGATGAGCGTAGTCACTGAATGAACGAACGGCAGACACCAGAGGAACTGGCGCAGGAGTTGAAACGGCTCGTCGCGCAACTGCAGACAGAAGGGAGAAATGATCTTCTGCTGAAGGCTATTGGTGTACCCCTGCTCGAAGAGTTGAGGATTGAGGCTGCCAAGGGGAAACTGAGCCGTCTGGTGATTACGAAGGATTATCGTTTTATCCTGGCAGATTATAATAATAAAGAGGTGGAACTGCAGCCTGTGCATAAGGCTGTGTATCTGTTGTTCCTGGCACATCCTGAGGGTATAGAGTTCAAATACCTGCGCGACTATCGGGAGGAACTGTTGCGATACTATATGGCAACAGCAAAACTGATGGACAAGGATAAGATCATCGAGGGCGTGGATCATCTGGTGGATCCGCTCGACAATGCCATCAACGAAAAGTGTTCGCGTATCAAGAAGGTGTTTCTCAGTATGATGGACGAATACACAGCGAGTTATTATTTTATCAGCAGTCATACGCAGAAGCACATCGCAGGCTCCAACCGTATCTGGTACGAACGGCTGAAAATCATCACCATCCCAAGGGAATTGGTGATTTTTGAGTGATTATTTTGGCATTTTGCCCGATTTGCGCTATCTTTGCAGCGGAAATGGAGAAGATCATATTGGGCATCGACCCTGGTACGAACCTGATGGGATACGGTTTGCTGAAGGTGAAGGACGGCAAGGCGCAGATGATCACAATGGGTATCATCGACCTGCGGAAATTCCCTGATGCCTACCTGAAACTCGGACATATCTTCGAGCGGGTGACGAGCATCATCGACGGGTATCTGCCTGACGAGATGGCCATCGAGGCACCGTTCTTCGGAAAGAACGTGCAGTCGATGCTGAAGTTGGGGCGTGCACAGGGTACGGCCATCGCCGCAGCCATCCATCACGGCGTGCCCATCCACGAATACGCGCCGATGAAGATCAAAATGGCGCTGACGGGTAATGGCAACGCCTCGAAGGAACAGGTGGCGGGGATGCTCCAGCGACTCCTAAAAATACCCAACGAGGAGATGGGTAAGTTCATGGATGCGACGGACGCGCTGGCAGCGGCCTATTGTCACTACCTGCAGATGGGACGGCCTGAGAGTGAGGTGAAATACAGGGGTTGGAAGGACTTCGTAAATAAGAATAAGGAAAAGGTGTCTAAACGGAAGACGAAGGATGAAAACGATTGAGATGATCAACGCGAGGGCGCGAAAGCCGGAGTGGTCGATGGCGGAGCCTGTGAACTTCTCGCTCGACGAGGGGGAGCATATCGCTATTATCGGTAGGAACGGCAGCGGCAAGTCGATGTTCGTGGATATGATCACGGGACGTCATCCGGCCTTCCCTGATATGGTGAGATACGCCTTCGACGAGCCCTATAATAACCTGAAGCATATCTCTTTCCGCGATACCTATGGAGGCGACAATGATAAGACCTACTTCCTGCAGCAGCGCTGGAACCAGATGGAGATCGACGAGGAGACGCCCACCGTGGGCTCGAAACTCGAAGAGGCCTACCAACTGGCGGGAGAGGATACGCCTGAGCGCAGGGCTTTGCAACGGCATATCTATGAACTGTTCCATCTGGAGGGACTGCTCGATAAGTATATCATCCTGCTGTCGAGCGGCGAACTGAGGAAATACAAACTGGCGGCATCGCTATTCACCAAACCGAAGGTGCTGATCATGGAGAATCCGTTTATCGGACTGGATGCGGAGACGCGCGATCAGTTGAAGGAGTTATTGGCGATGCTGGCACGGGAACAGGGACTACAGATCATTCTCGTTCTCGCCAAGACGGACGAAATCCCTGATTTCATCACCCATATCGTCGAGGTCCGCGACATGCGCGTTCTTCCCAAAACCTCGTACTGGGGTCAGGCCCCGATAGTAGGTGAGACCCGTCCCTTGCGAGAAAAAACTTTATGTCGGGGCCTGACCCCAGTTATTACAGTTATTAGTTTTAGGAAGGTGAGTATCAGATACGGAGAGCGGACGATACTGAGGGAACTGGACTGGACAGTGTGTAAGGGAGAGCATTGGGCACTGTCGGGACAGAATGGAAGTGGGAAATCTACCCTACTCTCGCTGGTCTGTGCAGATAATCCTCAGGGCTATGCCTGTGACATCTCGCTCTTTGGTCATCGTCGCGGCACGGGTGAGAGCATCTGGGACATCAAGCGCCATATCGGCTACGTGTCGCCGGAGATGCATCGCAGCTATAAACAAAATATCCCCGCGATCCAGATTGTGGCCAGTGGTCTGAAGGATACCGTAGGGCTCTATGTCAGGGCTAACGAAGAGGAAAAAGAACTGTGTCGCAAATGGCTTAGCAAATTAGGTGTCGGCCATCTCTCGGAACGGAAATTCCTGGAGATGTCGAGTGGTGAGCAGCGACTGGTGCTGTTGGCCCGTGCCTTCGTGAAGGAGCCAGACCTGCTGATCCTCGACGAACCGCTGCATGGACTCGATGATAATAATCGCAGGATGGTGAAGGATCTGGTGGATGACTATTGTGAGAATCCGGAAGTCACCCTGATCTACGTAACCCACTATCAGGAGGAGCTTCCCCATTGCATCGACCACTCCATCTATCTGGAGCGGCAATCATAAAAACGATCTGATTATGATATTCTATTTCTCAGGCACAGGCAACACCCGTTGGGTGGCTACGGAGATCGCGAAAGCCCTCGACGAGGAACTGTTCTATATCCCCGATCTCATCAGGGAAGGACGGTATGAGTTCGCGCTACAGAAAAACGAGCGACTCGGCTTCTGCTTCCCTACACACGGTTGGCAGCCTCCGAGGATCGTGCGAACATTCATCAGTCAGTTGCACATCATGAATGCGGAAGATGCCTACTGTTGGGCACTGACAACCTGTGGCGACAATATGGGCGAGGCGATGACCATCCTGAACAAGGATCTGGCGCAGAAGGGTCTGGAGGCAGAGACACTCTTCTCAGTCATCATGCCAGAGTCGTATGTCTGTCTGCCGTTTATGAAGACTGACCCTGAGGATAAGGAGCACTGGAAGATCGAGAATGCCCAGCGTCAGCTGCACCATATCATCAGTATTCTGAAGGACCGTAAGCGTGGTATCGAGGAACTGGAAAAAGGGGCCACTCCCCGCCTCTATTCCTACGTGATCGGGGGCTACTTCAACAAGCGGATGATCACGGACAAGAAATTCACGGTGGATGCGGAAGTCTGCATCCAATGCGGCAAGTGTGCGAAGGTTTGTCCTGTGGATAATATCAAAGGTGCACCTCCCGTATGGCTCCATAACGGCAAGTGCACCTGTTGTCTGGCCTGTTATCACTACTGTCCCGTTCATGCCATCAACTATGGCAAGATCACGAGAAAGCGGGATCAATACTATTTCAATAGACGCGCGGACCAAAGATAGACGTGCCGATGCGAACCATCGTGGAACGGGTCTCAAGGGCGATGAGATAATCGTCGCTCATACCCCAAGACCGTTCACAGAACGCCTCATCATCAGTAAAGTATTTTCCTTTTACCTCATCGAAGAAATCAGCTGCCGTCTGCATCTCACGACGGATCTGTTCACGATCCTCGACAAACGATGCCATCATCATCAGTCCACAAATCCGGACATGCTCCATCTCGCGCCACTCTCCCTCTTCAAGCAGTTGGCGACAGGCATCCAGTGTCAGACCGTACTTCGTGGCTTCCTCAGCAATATGGAGTTCGAGCAACACCTTTATCACACGTCCACACTTCTCCGCCTGACGGTTAATCTCTTTCAGGAGCTTCAGTGAGTCAACGGCCTCGACCATAGACACATACGATGCTATATACTTAACCTTATTCGTCTGCAGATGGCCTATAAAGTGCCACTCAATATCCTTGGGCAGTGTCTCGTGTTTCAGGCGCAGTTCCTGTTCGTGACTTTCACCAAAGATGCGCTGTCCCTCTTCATAGGCAGCCTCGATATACTCATTAGGATGATACTTGGAAATTGCCACAAGGCGGACGCCCTGTGGCAATGTGTCGAGTATCTGATGTAAATGACCTTTTACGTCGTAGTCCATCTTACTGTTCGTATTCTGGTTTGTCGTCCTTTTTCGTCTTCGCATACTCGAAGACATCCATCAGTGTGGTCTCAGCTACAGAGGCGATGACGTAGTCGATCATCGTCCCTCCCATCACTTCTTCGATATTCTTCACGGCACCATTGAAAGAACCGGCCTGCACGAGATAGGTCACTGTGCTGCGCTTCTCCTTCTCCGTCTTCTCGTCGATGGTGATGAACTGAAGTTTGGCCTTGTACCACTTGTCGGCCATCTCGTCGTCGGAGAAGAATATCTCCTTATAGGCAGCCTTCTTGATATCGGCCACGTCGAACTCACCGCTGATGTATGAGGACATCTCCTCTATGATGCGCTCCTCAGCCTCGCTGAAGCTGAGGGCATCGACTACATAACTCTCGTTTACTTTCTTCTGCAAGCCGTCTTCCATGACTTTCTCATAACGGATCTTGCACTCAAACCAAATAGCTGTTCTGCTTCTCATGTGTGTATGTTTCTGTTTTATTCGTTTTTATTAGACTCGTCTGTTTTCTTCTTGGCAGCAGCATCCTGCTCGTCCTTCTGTTTCTTGACGCCATAATAATCCTTCTCCATGGCGGCCTTCTTCTTCTCCGTCAGTTGTTCGATGATCTGGGAGGCGATGCCCGATGCACGGTCAGGACTCAGTGTGGTGGTCTTGCACAGATCATTCTGCAACTTGGACAGCCGTTCTGTCATGATCTTGCTTTTGGCATTAAAGTTCTGCTCGGATGCATTCATCTGATCATTATTATAGACATCGGAGATAATCGCGTCGGCAGCCTTCGTGAACTGTTTGCGGAAGATGGCCTCGGCCTTGGCATTGTACTCACGCATCTTTGCCGGACTCACACCCATAGAGTCCTTCTTGTGCTTCTGCAGTTCGACGATATGGGCAATGGTAGCGGAATCGGCATCTGCACCAATACCCAAGAGGGCATCCATATCCTCATCCAACATCTCGTCGGGAACAGGTTCCTCCACAGGTTTCACATACTCCACCACCTCCGGACTGGGCAGCAGGTAGAAGAATAGTCCCACGATGGCGGCAGCAATGGCAATCGTCACAATAGCCGTCGTACCCGTACGGCGGGCATTCGTGAGGTTGATGATCGTCTTTCTCATGGTCTCCACAGAATCATAGCGATCCTCCGGGGCCTCTGCCGTCGCTTTCTCCACCACTCGCTTCAACTCCAGGGGCAGACCTGACGAATCATAGATATAGGAAATGAACTTGCCGAGGGAATAGACATCCGTACGACTGTCGATGGTACCGCCCTTGAACACCTCTGGCGCCACAAAATCCTCCACACCGTCGTATAGCACATCCTGATCCACTTTCTGATAGAAAGACCCGTGGCAAAGGAGTCTCACGGCTTGATCGTTCTTACGAAGCAGGATATTGGAAGGTGCAAAGCACACGTGGTAGATGCCCTGATCGTTCAGATAGCTCGTAAATGCCATCAGGTCGCGTAGTGTGGTCTTCACGAACTCTCCTCTGGCAACAACGGCAGGATCATCATTCAACAACTGCTCCACCGTGATGTAGTTACCCACCTCGACGGCGATGGCGTAGATACCATCATCCCCCTCGTTGGGCATGAAATGGAGCTGTTCCTTCTGGTCGATACCCGCCAGGGCGTCATACTCCTCCTTCACGCTCTTCTGGAAATAGATATTGTCGGCCACCTCATCGTGGAACTCCACGAAATTGGAGTACTTACCGTCAATCAAACGCTTGTAGAAATTGCCATACGGCAGGTGTACCTTCGTAGTCTTACGGGCATCACGCGTCTCTATCAGTTCCTCAAAATTCATCGTTACGTTTGTATTTTGATTGATTTTATCGGGCAAAAGTACGCATAAATTCTGAGAAAAGCAAATTTTTGGGCAGAGATTGCACAGATTTACGATAATTTGTGTTACCTTTGCACCGATTTTACGAAAGTAAAAAGTATAAAGGTAAAAAGTAAAACTCAAAAAGATGCCTGAAATATCAGTTCGCGGCCTGGAAATGCCCGAGTCTCCTATCCGGAAGCTCGCCCCTCTGGCCGCTGCCGCCAAGAAAAGAGGAACGAAGGTTTATCACCTGAACATCGGACAGCCTGACCTGCCCACGCCGCAGGTGGGTCTTGACGCCCTGAAGCGGATAGACCGTGATATCCTGGAGTATTCCCCGTCGCAGGGATACCTGAGCTATCGCGAGAAACTGGTGGATTATTACGCGAAATACAATATCAATGTCACAGCCGAGGATATCATCATCACCTCAGGCGGTAGTGAGGCCGTGCTCTTCGCCTTCCTCAGTTGTCTGAATCCTGGTGATGAGATTATCGTGCCGGAGCCTGCCTATGCCAACTATATGGCGTTCGCCATCTCCGCAGGTGCGAAGATCCGTACCATCGCCACTACCATCGAGGAAGGGTTCTCGCTGCCGAAGGTTGAGAAGTTCGAGGAACTGATCAATGAGCGCACCCGTGCCATTATGATCTGTAATCCCAACAACCCGACGGGCTATCTCTATACCCGTCGTGAGATGAACCAGATCCGTGACCTGGTGAAGAAATACGACCTGTATCTCTTCTCCGACGAGGTCTATCGCGAGTATATCTATACGGGTTCTCCCTATATCTCCGCCTGTCATCTGGAGGGCATCGAGCAGAATGTGATCCTGATCGACTCCGTGTCGAAGCGCTATTCCGAGTGCGGTATTCGTATTGGTGCGCTGATCACGAAGAATGTCGAGGTGAGAAAGGCCGTGATGAAGTTCTGTCAGGCTCGTCTCTCCCCGCCCCTCATCGGACAGATTGTGGCTGAGGCCTCTCTGGATGCTCCTGAGGAATATTATCGTGATGTTTATGACGAGTATGTGGAGCGACGTAAGTGTCTGATCGACGGTCTGAACCGTATTCCTGGTGTCTATTCCCCCATTCCGATGGGCGCCTTCTATACTGTGGCGAAACTCCCTGTGGATGATGCGGAGAAATTCTGCCGCTGGTGTCTCTCTGAGTTCGAGTACGAGGGCGAGACGGTGATGATGGCACCTGCCGCTGGTTTCTACACCACTCCTGGCGCAGGCATCAATCAGGTGCGTATTGCCTATGTGTTGAAGAAGAAGGATCTTGAGCGCGCACTCGTCGTACTGAGGAAAGCCCTGGAGGCTTATCCTGGAAGAGTAGATGAAGAGAAGTGAATTTCCCACTATTCATAGCCAGAAGAATCTATAGTGACAAGGGCGACAAACGTATGGTGAGTCGTCCTGCCATCCGTATAGCCACCGTTGGTGTGGCCATCGGTCTGGCCGTGATGATTGTCACCGTCAGTGTCGTTTTGGGTTTCAAGCACACCATCCGTGACAAGGTCGTGGGCTTCGGTGGACATGTTCAGGTCCATCACGTCCTGCTGTTCAGCGATGTCGATCCTTATTCGATCTATGTCAACGACAGTCTCCTGGACGTCATCAGACAGATCCCCGGCGTGAATCATGTGGAGCGCTATTCCGTCACACAAGGACTGCTGAAAACGGATGAAGACTTCCTGGGTGTAGCCTTCAAGGGTGTTGGTCCTGAGTTCAATGCCACCTTCCTGAAAGAGCATCTGGTGGAAGGAGAGATACCACAGTTCAGCGACTCTACCAGTCACTACCAACTGCTGATGTCGAAGATGATTGCAAACAAGCTCCAGCTGAAGACCGGTGACAAAGTGTTTTCCTATTTCATTGGAGACAACGATGTGAGAACCCGTAGGTTTACCGTTTGTGGCATCTACCAGACCAACATGACGCGTTTCGACGAGAGCCTGTGTTTTACGGATCTCTACGCCGTCAACCGTCTGAACGGCTGGGAGCCGGAAGACTGTACGGGTATAGGCGCTACGATTGACGACTTGGACAAACTCCCAGAGACGGAGGAGGCTTTCGTCAATAACATCAACCACAGCCATGACGACAAGGGCAACATGATCACGTCGAACACCATCTACGAATCCTATCCGCAGGTGTTCATGTGGTTGGAACTGCTTGACATCAATGTCTGGATCATCCTCGCCCTGATGGTCTGCGTGGCTGGATTCACGATGATCAGCGGACTGTTGATCATCATTCTCGAACGTACCCAGATGATCGGCATCCTGAAAGCCCTCGGCGCCCGTAACAAGACCATCCGTCACACGTTCCTCTGGTTCTCCGTCTTCATCATCGGCCAGGGTATGCTATGGGGTAATGTCATCGGAATCGGCATCGTCCTGCTGCAGCAATATACAGGTATCATCTCATTGGATCCACAGACCTATTACGTCAGTCAGGCTCCAATGGAACTGAACATCCCGCTGGTCCTGTTGCTCGACGCCGTCACACTCCTCATCTGCATTTTTGTCCTGATCGCGCCAAGCTATCTGATATCTCATATTCACCCTGCGAAGTCTATGAGATACGAATAAAAATTGTTCATTTTTTCGCATGAACTCTTAATTTTTACCAACAGCACTAAAAAAAGTGCACATTTTTTTTTGAAATGTGCAGATAATGCTTTATCTTTGCACAAAATTTCAAAAAATGTGCAGTTTCAATGGAAACATTCAGCAGTTTTAATGCGTATATCCAAAGGGCGATCATCGAAAACTGGGACAAGGATGCACTAACCGACTACCAGGGCATCACGCTACAGTTTCATGATGTAGCACGGAAAATAGAAAAGATACATATTCTCTTTGAGAACAGTGGTGTGGTGAAGGGCGACAAGATAGCCATCTGCGGTCGTAACTCTGCCCACTGGGCTGTGGCATTCATCGCCACACTGACCTACGGCGCCGTCGCTGTTCCAATCCTCCATGAGTTCAATGGGGAGCAGATTCAGAATATCGTCAACCACTCTGGTGCCAAGTTGCTTTTCGTAGGCGACTATGCCGTGAAGACCATCGACCCAAAGGCCATGCAGGCTCTGGAGGCTATCATCAACCTGCCAGACTTCTCGTTGTTAATCTCACGTTCTGAAAAGGTCACGTACGCGCGCGAACATTTGAATATGTTATTCGGCAGCAAGTTCCCGAGGGCCTTCCGCAAGGAGCATGTGAACTATTACAAGGACGAGGCCGAGGAACTGGCGCTCATCAACTATACCAGTGGGACAACGGGATTCTCGAAGGGAGTCATGCTGCCCTATCGCGCTATCTGGGGAAATGTGGAGTTCATCATCAACCGTCTGGGTAAGAAGGTAAAGGCTGGCGACAACCTGTTGAGCATCCTGCCGATGGCACACATGTACGGTATGGCTGTGGAGTTCCTCTTCGGCTTCTGCAACGGTTGCCACCTGTTCTTCCTCACCCGTCTGCCGTCACCCGCGATCATCGCCCAGGCCTTTGCCGATATCAAACCGACACTGATTGTCACCGTTCCCCTGATCATCGAGAAGATCATCCGCAAGAAGGTATTCCCCAAGATCCAGGACAACCGCATCAGACTTCTGTTGGCGATGCCCGTGGTTTCCAAGAAGGTCAAGGAACGTATCTGTCAGGATGTGTATAACGCCTTCGGCGGACGTGCCTACGAGGTGATTGTCGGTGGTGCTGCCCTCTCAAAGGAGGTGGAGGAGTTCCTGCTATCCATCAACTTCCCCATCACGGTGGGATATGGTACGACGGAGTGTGCGCCGCTCATCTCCTATTGTGACCATAAGGTGTTCAAAGGGGGCTCCTGCGGAACACCCGTCGATCGCATGGAGGTTCGCATCCTTTCCAGTGATCCGGAGAATATACCAGGTGAGATCGTTACCAAAGGTACCAACCTCATGCTGGGCTACTATAACAACGAAGAAGCCACCAAGGCCGTGATCGATCAGGACGGCTGGTACCATACTGGAGACCTGGCTACGATGGCTCCCAGCGGACATATCTTCATCCGTGGACGTATCAAGAACATGCTGCTTGGCGCCAACGGACAGAATGTCTATCCCGAGGAGATCGAGGACAAGCTCAACGCGATGGCAATGGTCTCTGAGAGCATCGTCATACAGCGAGGCGACAAACTCGTGGCACTCGTTCATCCCGACAAGGACGAAGTGGTCAACTTCACCCGTGAGGAGCTGGAGAAGATCATGGAGCAGAACCGTCAGGAGCTGAACAACCAGCTGCCAGCCTACAGCCGAATCGCGGCTATCGAACTGCATGATGAGGAGTTTGCCAAGACTCCTAAGAAGAGTATCAAACGCTACCTATATCAGAATAACTAATTGCCTATGGAACAGATACCGAGCTTTAATGCGCTTATCCAACAGAGCATTATCAACAATTGGGATAAGGATGCGCTGACTGATTTCAAGGGACAGACCTTACAGTTCCATGATGTAGCCAGGAAGATTGAGAAACTACACATCCTTTTTGAAAACAGCGGGATTCAGATGGGTGACAAGATCGCCCTCTGTGGACGAAACTCCTCCCAGTGGGCCGTGGCCTTTATCGCCACCCTCACCTACGGAGCCGTCGCCGTACCTATCCTGCATGAGTTCAACGCAGAACAGATACATAACATCGTCAACCACTCTGAGGCCCGTCTGCTCTTCGTGGGTGACCATGTGGCAACCATCATAGATCCGCAGGCCATGCCGACACTGGAGGGTATCATCAACAACCCCGACTACTCGCTGATGGTCTCGCGTACGGACAAGCTGACCTATGCCCGTGAGCACCTGAACGAGCTCTACGGCAAGAAGTTCCCCAAGTATTTCCGTAAGGAGCACGTCAACTACTATATGGAGAAGAGTCCAGAGGAACTGGCTGTCATCAACTACACCTCTGGAACGACGGGATTCTCCAAAGGTGTGATGCTGCCCTACCGTGCCCTGTGGTCGAACTACGATTTCGCCTGTCATGTGTTAGGCAAGAAGATCAAGGCTGGAGACCGTGTGATCTCCATGCTGCCGATGGCCCACATGTACGGTATGGCCTTCGAGTTTATTTTTGAGTTCCTGCACGGCTGCCATGTCTATTACCTGAACCGTGTGCCCTCACCTGCCATTATCGCACAGGCACTGGCAGAGATCAAGCCCGTCATCGTGATCGCCGTACCGCTGATCATCGAGAAGATCGTCCGCAAGAAGGTGTTCCCGAAGATCCAGAACAACCGCATGCGTCTGTTGCTGCAGATGCCTGTGATCAACAAGAAGGTGCGCGAGATGATCTGTCAGGAGGTGCTGAAAGCCTTCGGCGGAGAGATGTACGAGGTGATCATCGGCGGTGCTGCCCTGAATCAGGAGGTGGAGCAGTTCCTGAAGCGTATCGACTTCCCCTATACCGTAGGTTATGGCGCCACAGAATGTGCCCCGATCATCTGTTACAGCGACTGGCACACCTTCGCCCCGGGCTCCTGTGGACGGGCTGCCCTCCATCAGCAGGTAGAGATCGACTCTCCGGATCCCCGTCGTATCCCGGGCGAGATCCTCACCAAGGGTCTCAATGTGATGCTGGGCTACTACAAGAATCCTGAGGCTACGGCAGAGACCATCGACCGTGAAGGCTGGTATCACACCGGCGACCTCGGCACGATGGATGCCAACGGCAATGTCTTTATCAACGGACGTTCGAAGAACATGCTACTGGGTCCTAACGGCCAGAATATCTATCCCGAGGAGATCGAGGACAAACTCAACTCGATGACGATGGTGATGGAGAGTATCGTCGTACAGAGAGACACCAAACTCGTGGCTCTCGTACATCCCGATATGGACGAGGCGAAGAACCTGGGCTTCTCAGACGAAGACCTGAAGAACATCATGGAGCAGAACCGCAACGGCCTGAACGAGATGATTCCCGCCTATGAGAAGATCTCCGAGATAGAAATCTATGAGGAAGAGTTTGAGAAGACTCCCAAGAAGTCCATCAAACGCTATCTCTATCAATAAGAAAAGCTCTCCAATCGGAGAGCTTTCTTTTTATTCATATTTGTAGTAGTACCAATAGGTGCCGCGATACTGCTCACCTATCTTTCCCTTCCTCTCCGACAGCGTCGGATATTCCCGTTCCATCTCGCGGAAATTATTGAAGTCCTCTTCGGTCACCGTGAAATGAGTGACAAACAGAGGGTTGGAGCGCTGATGGATATAAAGCGTCAATGCCTCACGATAATGCTTCGGCAGACTGTCGTTCACGACGTAATACCTGCCCACCTCACGCGCAAAACGATCTATATCCTTATTGATCAGATAACTACAGAGCAGATAGTCGCCAATCGTCCTGCGAGGAACGGAGTCGCGTCGCAACAGCATCAGCAGGTAGCGCTCAGGCTCCATCTTCTCTGCCGGACGGGCCCCAAGGAACCTATACAGGCTGTCTTCCGGACAAAGCATCATCCGCACCTTCCCGTTGGTGGGAAGGATCTCTGAACTGTCGGCTGAGACGGGATACTCAAACAGATGCTGTCCCAGTCCGTCGGTACGGGCCAGCGCATACATACGGAGCATCATCAGATGATTGTCACTCTCCAGCGACTTCTTGCCGATCATCAGGGCCTTCTCGTATTCCCCTCTAGCCAGCAGAGCCTCCGTCTGCATCCGGTAATGGAACACGGCATTCGTGTTTCCCAGCCAGGCCACACCCATCATCAACAGCGACATGGTCAGCATGTTGATCCACATCGCAGGGGACACAAACGAATAGGAGTCGTCATCCTCCACCTGCTGGAACTGACGGGCCAGGAAGACGAGACCGCCCCAGACCAGAATGATCAGGACCACCAGCCACCAGGATATCGTATGATCGACATCCCCGTCTGACGCTATCTGCTGGCTCACATCCGTCAGCATCGCCAGGATCAACATGGACGGCACATACGTCAGTGCATGGGATCGTTTCTTCAGACGGGTAACGGCATAGACCACTAGCTGGAGGAGATACAACAGCACCGTGATGATGAGGGCTCCCACGGCAGCGTTGTAATGGGTCAGACCACCACTCAACTCATACTGCGTCATCGCCATCACGTCTGCCTGGAAGAAATAGAGCCAGGCCAACGAGAACAACACAAAAACAATAGCACACATCACATGGATGGTGAGCGTGCTACTGTTCTTTTTTCGTCTGTTATAGTTCATACTATACCTTCTTCAATACGACGGCAGAACGTGCCGGGATATAGAGTTTCAGCCACTCCTTATGGTCTTTCACGTAGAGCGGGTCGTAGTTCGTCAGGTGCGTGATCGTATCGTCGGCAAAGCCGTTACCGCCGAAGTCCTTCGAGTCGGTATTCAGCACCACCTCGTAACTGCCTGTCGGCACGAGGAAGCCATAGTCCGTATAGCTGCGGTTCGGTGAGAAGTTGAACACGAACACGAGGTCGCCACGCATGAAGCAGAGCACCTTGTCGCCCTCATCGTGCCAGATCTCCGTGACAGGCGTATCCTGGAAGTTCTTCACCAGCTTGATGGTCTTCAGCATCTCACGGTCGAAGTCACCCAACCAGTGGTAGCAGAGATCCTTGTTATCGACGAGGTTCCACTGACGGCGGGCATACTTATACGACCAGCCGTTACCCTCACGCGGGAAGTCGATCCACTCAGGATGACCGAACTCATTACCCATGAAGTTCAGGTAACCGCCGTTGATGGCGCCACAGGTCACCAGACGGATCATCTTATGCAGGGCGATACCACGCTGGGCCAGATCGTTCACATCCTTCTTGGCGAAGTGCCAGTACATATCGGCATCGATCAGACGGAAGATGATGGTCTTGTCGCCCACCAGTGCCTGGTCGTGGCTCTCGCAGTAGGAGATCGTCTTCTCGTCAGGCCGACGGTTCTTGACCTCCCAGAAGATGCTCGTCACGTTGATATCCTCGTCGCGCACCTCCTTGATGGTCTTGATCCAGTAGTCGGGGATGTTCATCGCCATACGGTAGTCGAAGCCGTAGCCGCCATCCTCGAACTTCGCAGCGAGACCGGGCATGCCCGACACCTCCTCGGCGATGGTGATGGCGTTGGGGTTCACCTCGTGGATCAGACAGTTGGCCAGTGTCAGGTAACAGATGGCATTATCATCCTCATGACCGTTGAAGTAGTCGCCGTAGCCGCCGAAGGCCTCTCCCAGACCGTGCGAGTAGTACAACATCGAGGTCACACCGTCGAAACGGAAGCCGTCGAAGTGGAACTCCTCCAGCCAGTATTTACAGTTGGAGAGCAGGAAATGGATGACATCGTCCTTGCCGTAGTCGAAGCAAAGCGAGTCCCAGGCGGGGTGCTCATGACGGTCACCGGGATAGAAGAACTGGTTAGGATCACCACAGAGATTACCCAGACCCTCCACCTCGTTCTTCACGGCGTGACTGTGCACGATGTCCATAATCACGGCGATACCTTTCTGATGGGCGGTATCGATGAGTTCCTTCAGTTCCTCAGGCGTACCGAAACGGCTGGAAGGTGTAAAGAAACTTGACACATGATAGCCGAACGATCCGTAGTAGGGATGCTCCTGGATGGCCATCACTTGGATGCAGTTGTAACCGTCCTTGATGACGCGCGGCAGCACGTTGTCCTTGAACTCCGTATAGGTACCCACCTTCTCGGCATCCTGTCCCATACCCACGTGGCACTCATAGATGAGTAGCGGGTTCTTCTTGGGCTTGAAGGTCTTCTTCTTGAACTCGTATTTCTTCTCAGGGTTCCACACCTGAGCGGAAAATATCTTCGTATTGTCATCCTGCACCACACGACGGCACCAGGCAGGAATGCGCTCACCCTCACCACCGTTCCACTTCACTTTCATCTTGTAGAGTTGTCCGTGTTTCAGGGCTTTCTCAGAGAGTTTCAGTTCCCAGTTGTCCGTACCGGCAATGCGCTTGCAACGGTATTTCTCATCTTCCTGCCAGTTGTTGAAGTCACCGATCAGATAGATATCCGTCGCATTCGGGGCCCACTCACGGAACACCCAGCCCTTGGCAAGCTTGTGAAGTCCGAAATACAGATGACCGGTCGCGAAGTCAGAGAGTTTCTTCTTGCCGTTCTGCGTCAACTGGTTCAGTTTCCACAGGGCGTGGTCGTGACGGCCGCGGATGGCTCCCTCGAAGGGCTCCAGCCAGGAGTCGTTGCGCACGAGGCCGATATGGTCAGGCGCTTTCTGAGCCTCCACCTTCTTGGTGGCTGTCTTCTTTGCACTCGTTTTCCTAGGAGCAGCCGCCTTCTTGGCTGCAGGCTTTTTAGTAGTTTCTTTCTTTGTTGCCATAAGCTTATATCATTTTAACCTTAAAAATTGCTTTCTTGATCTCCGGCTCGTCAATGACACAGGGGGCATGACCGTCCTGCGGGAAGAAGATCACCATCATACCGGTTGGCAGCGTCACGAATTCCTGCGGCTTCACACCCTCATAGATCGTCATGTCCTTGTCTGCGTCGTAGGGGGCATCGGGCAGATCCTCCAACGGCGAGTAGCCGTAGGTCTCCTCACAGGTGAGGGGGATCTGGATATCCACCATCCTGACATGCGACTCCAGGAAACAGGTCTCCTTCGTGCGCTGTGCAGCCACCTGCAGCTTCAGCGCCACATCGTCGCCCTTGATCTGATAACTGCCAGCCCCCATCGTACGGAGGTCATGGGTCTTCAGAAATTCCACCACGTCGGCAAACAACGGGTTCATCTCCACGTACTTAGCCAGATTGTCAATCGTATCAATAATCATATATGAATGTATTTGTTTAATTCCGTTCTTGTCTGTGACCACGGGTATAGACGCCCCGGGCGGTGATGGTACCGTTACGGTCCTTCTCAACGAACTCACCGTCGCGCACGTCATCCTTATAGATACCTTCGAAACGTTTGCCGTTCTTGTCCTCCTCGATGGCCGCACCATTGCGCTTACCGTTCTTGAAGATACCCTTGAACTTCGTGCCGTCGGCATAGCGGACGATACACTCCCCATGAGGCTGCCCGTTCTGAAAACTGCCCTCCACGGTGTCACCGCTCTTTTTCGTCAGCTTCCCACGGCCGTGCTGCTTGTCCGCTTTCCACTGACCCACATAGGTGTCGCCGTTCTTCCATATAAACGTGCCCTGTCCCTGTTTGTCGCCCTCGTGGAACTGTCCTGTGTATTTGTCGCCGTTGGCATACTTGAAGATGCCGGATCCCGTACGGGCACCATTCTCATAGTCACCCTCATAGACATCGCCGTTCTGGAAACGATAGATGCCCCGGCCATGCATCTTGTCGTTCGACCACTGACCCGTATAGGAGTCGCCATCGGCATACTTATAGGTACCCGTTCCCGAACGCAGGTTGTCCTTCCAGTCACCGTCGTAGCAGGAACCGTCACCCCAGTCGAAGAAGCCCTTGCCATGACGCTTGTCGTTCTGCCAGTCACCTTTATAGAAGGCACCGCTGGCAAACATATAGACACCCTTTCCGAAGCGCTTGTCCTGCTTCCACTCACCGTCGTACTTGTCACCGTTATAGTAGTACATCACACCGTGACCGTGCTGGTAGTCACGGAACCACAGGCCCTCATAACGGTTGTTGTTCGAGAAGTAATAGATGCCCTGTCCGTGCTGTTGGTCCTGGAACCACTCACCCTCATACTTCTCCCCGTCGAAGAAGGTATAGATGCCATAGCCTTGACGCTTGCCCTTGTCGTACTCGCCCTCGTAGGTGTTACCGTTCTTATAGGTGGTCTTTCCCTTGCCGTGGGGCTTGCCCGCCGACATCTCACCATTATACTCGCCCCCATCCTTCGTCGTCGTCGAACCGAGGGTGATTTTCTGCGCTCCCACCGCGAGAGGAAGCAGCATCATGATGATCGAGAATATATATTTTTTCATTTTAATATGTCCGTTTTAATTACACTGCAAATTTACAAAAAAAATCCGAGACGGCCAAATGCTTGCACATTATTTAACGATAAAATATGGTTTTTCATGCTATTTTTTTATTACCTTTGCAACCGTTATGAAATTTATAGCCATCATCCCCGCCCGCTACGCCTCGACGCGCTTTCCGGGCAAGCCGCTGGCAGTTCTCGGCGGAAAGACTGTCATCGAGAGAGTTTATGAGCAGGCGTCATCCGTGCTCGACGAGGCCTACGTGGCCACCGACGATGAGCGCATCCTCGCCGCCGTGGAGAGTTTCGGCGGCAAGGCCGTCATGACGCGCACAGACCACAAGAGCGGCACCGACCGCATCCAGGAGGCCGTGGAGAAGATCGGCACCGACGCCGATGTCATCATCAACGTGCAGGGCGACGAACCGTTCATCCAACCCTCACAGATCGAGACGCTCATGCAGCTCTTCGACGACCCTGAGACACAGATCGGCACCCTCGGCAAACCCTTCGAGTCGATAGAGGCCGTGGAGAATCCCAACTCCCCGAAGATCGTCACCGACAACCGCGGCTTCGCCCTCTACTTCAGCCGCAGCGTCATACCATTTATAAGAGGTAAGGAACGCGAGGAGTGGTTCGGGCAGTACCCCTTCCTGAAACACCTCGGCATCTATGCCTACCGTCGCGAGGTACTCGCCGCAGTGACGCGCCTGCCACAGAGCAGTCTGGAAAAGGCCGAGAGTCTCGAACAACTGCGCTGGCTCCAGAACGGCTACCGTATCCGCGTGGGTCTCACCGACGTGGAAACCGTTGGCATCGACACCCCCGAAGACCTCCGGCGCGCAGAGGCATTCCTCTGAATTTAAACAGTACTTTTCTGAAATTAAGGAGTCCTTTTCGCGAAATAAGGACTCCTTATTTTTCAAAAAGGAGCCCTTATCCCGCCTCCGCAAGTGTTTCATGTTTCATGTTTCATTTAGTTGTTTTTTGATGTGTTTTGGAAGAGAAAAAATATGAGTAATAATTTTATAATATTTATATTATTATAATAATATAAATATTATAAGTATATACCACCAATCTTTTTCGCATCATAAAAATAGCAAATGAAACATGAAACACTTAGTGCCGGGGGCCTGTCTAAAAAAAAAGGGAACGTCCATATCACGTCCCCTTCATCTCGCGCAAGAGTGCCTTCTGACGTTCGGAGAGATTGGTGGGCAGTTTCACCTGATACGTGATGATCAGGTCACCGAAGGTACCGTCACCACGGTCGTAGCCCTTACCGCGCAGACGCACCTTCGTACCCGGCTGTGTCTCGGGCTTGATCTTCATCTTCACCTTCGAGCCGTTCGACAGGGTGATCATCACCTCACCACCCAACAAGGCCGTATAAAGGTCGATGGACACCGTGGCGTTCATCTCACCCGAGTTCGTGCGCGTCTGACGGCCACCTCCCGCGAAACCGTTGAAACCTGATCCTCCAGATGAGAAGCCCTGGAAACCGCCGAAGCCCCCACCCTGTCGGCCTTTGCGTCCGAAGAGTTGTTCGAAGAAGTCGCTGAACCCTCCGCCGCCGGAGAAACTGGAGAAGTCGAAGCCGCCAAACGGGTTACCGCCTCCGGCACCACCGCCGAAGCCAGCCCCGCCAAAGGCATCCGCCTGCTTCCACTGTTCACCGTACTGGTCGTACTTCTTACGCTTCTCGGGATCACCGATCACGTCGTAGGCCTCCTGCAGCGCCTGAAACTTCGCCTGTGCCTTCGGATCATCCGGGTGCAGGTCGGGGTGGAACTGCTTCGCACGCTTCAGGTATGCCTTCTTCACATCCTTCTGCGGAATCGTCTTATCAACGCCTAAAATCTTGTAATAGTCTATAAATGCCATAATATGATCCTCCTTTTCCTTGATGATTATCTTCCATGAAAAAAACTGCAAAAAGTGTGCCTAAAACACGTAAAAAAGTTTGGTAATATGAATTATTTTTCGTATCTTTGCAGAAAAATAGAGAAACAATGAAAAAACTCATCTTTTCAACCATAGTCCTGCTGACGATCACACTCACCATGACAGGACAGACATCGAAGACCGTCCGTTTCAAGGTCATCGAGACCAGTGACGTGCACGGTCACTTCTTCCCCTACGACTTCATGGAGAAGAAGTCCATCAAGGGCACCCTCGTGCGTGCGAACACCTATATCAATAAGGAACGCGAGAAATACGGCAAGGACCATCTGTTGCTCATCGACAACGGTGATATCCTGCAGGGACAACCCTGTGTGTATTGGACGAACTATGTGATGCCGGAGGACGAGAACCTCGCCGCACGAGTGATCAACTATATGCAGTATGATGCCGAGACCGTCGGCAACCACGACATCGAGCCGGGGCATAAGGTCTATGACAAGTGGATCCGCGAGGTGCGCTGTCCGCTGCTCGGTGCCAATATCGTCAATGCCGGCTCCGACAGTACGGCGAACCCTAAGAACATCTACACGGGGATCCAGCCCTACTCCATCCACCATATCGACGGTGTGAAGATCGCCATCATCGGCATGCTCACCCCAGCCATTCCCAACTGGCTGACGGAAAATGTCTGGAAGGGCATCGAGTTCGAAGAGATGACCAGTTGCGCCAGGAAATGGGTAAAGTATATCCTGGAAGTGGAGCATCCCGACCTCATCTTCGGTCTCTTCCACTCAGGCAAGGACGGCGGTATCATCACGCCCGACTACGAGGAGAACGCCACGGCAGCCGTCGCCCGTGAGGTGCCGGGCTTCGACGTCATCTTCTTCGGCCATGACCATCAGGTGCACAACGAGTGGATCACCAACAACGCCGGCCAGCAGGTGCTCATCATCGATCCCTCCTGTTACGTGAAGAACGTCGCCGAGACGGAGATTGAACTGACCTTCGAGGGAGACAAACTGGTAAAGAAGGATATCAAGGGCGAGATCATCAGTATGCTCGACGAGCAGATCGACGAACAGATGGTCAGTCACTTCCAGAAGGACATCGACGCCGTGAAGACCTACGTGGATCGTAAGATCGGCCGCTTCGAGAACTCTATTTATACCCGCGACTGCTTCTTCGGCAATGCCGCCTTCACCGACCTCATCCACAACCTGCAACTGCAGATCACTGGCGCCGACATCTCCATCACGGCCCCCCTGTCGTTTAATGCCGCCATTAACGCAGGTGATGTCACCGTCGCCGATATGTTCAAACTCTACCGTTTCGAGAACCTGTTGCTCGTGCTCCGCATGACGGGTGAGGAACTACGCAAGCATCTGGAGATGAGTTACGACCTCTGGACGAACCAGATGAAGTCGCCCGACGATCATATCATGCTCCTTAGAGATGACGACAGCGAAGACCAGCAGCGCGCAGCTTTCAAGAACATGACCTTTAACTTCGACTCTGCCTGTGGCATCGACTATGAGGTGGATGTGACGAAGCCCGACGGCGAAAAGGTCAGGATCCTGCGCATGTCGAACGGTGAGCCCTTCAATGAGCAGAAATGGTATAAGGTGGCGATGAACAGTTACCGTGCCAACGGCGGTGGTGAACTGCTGACACTCGGTGCCGGTATTCCCAAGGACTCGCTGACCAGTCGTGTGATCTACTGCAGCGAACTCGACCAGCGCCACTATCTGATGGAGGAGATCGAACGCCAGGGCACGGTCAATCCCCAGCCGAACCATAACTGGAAGTTCGTCCCTGAGGCATGGGTCCAGCCCGCCCTGGAGCGCGACAGGAAGTTGCTATTCAAGAACTAGGAGAGTCAAGAATAATGCCTAAGAACTATTTCTTCGTATTCTGCAAAGAGGACCTGCTGCTGGAGAAGACCGCTGACGGCGGTTATACCATCCCCTGTCAGGAGGAGCCGCCCACGGAGGTGAAGCCCTGGACGAACGTGCTGAATATCACGCCCATGGCCGACGGTACGACGGTGAAGACCTACCGTATCGATGCCCCTGTCACCGATAACCCGCGCTACGAAATGTGCGGACTCCGTCAGAGTTACTACAAGTTGTCGCGTCCGCTCTACCTGAAGGGCGGCAAATGTCAGGAACTGCTCTACTGGGACCAGAACACGAAATACTGCGGTGTCTGTGGTGCCCCGATGCGCATGGATACCGATATTTCCAAGAAATGTACGGAATGTGGCAAGGAGATCTGGCCCCAGCTGGCCACCGCCGTCATCGTGCTCATCCATAAGGGTGACGAGGTGCTGCTGGTACGTGCCAAGAACTTCAAGAGGGATTTCTTCGGACTGGTAGCGGGTTTTGTGGAGACCGGTGAGACCCTGGAGGAGGCCGTCGCCCGTGAAGCACTCGAAGAGACAGGCGTGACCATCACGAACATCCGCTATTTCGGTTCACAGCCCTGGCCCTATCCCTGTGGTCTGATGGTGGGCTTCAACGCCGACTATGTCTCTGGCGATATCCACCTCCAAACCAGTGAGATCGCCAAGGGCGGCTGGTTCCGTAAGGATAACCTGCCTGATATTCCAGAAAAACTATCGATTGCCAGGATGTTGCTGGACGCGTGGCTTGAGACTTAATACTCCACCGCCTTCATCCTCATCTGGCCCTTGTGGTCGATCAGGATCTCAACAACATAACAACTGGCCTCATCAGGAATACACAGGGTCGCGTTGAAATGGAAACCCTCCGCATCCGCACTGCTGTACTCCATATTTGCCAGGATAGCATCTTTCAGGAAGTTCTCCGGCACGAACTTGGCAAACATCTGTTTCTTGAAATCAGATGAAAAGATCTTATTTGCCCCCTGAAAGAGACTGATGTGCATGAAATTGTCGTAATAGACATTCTCCACTTCCAGTCCATCATCATTATAGCTGCGCTTCACCACCTTGTACTTCGTGGGATTGATGGCGATATACCAGTGATAGCGCTCACCGTTGAAGACCACAACAGAATCCGTCTTCACCTGATGGGTATAGGTCATGACCTGAGGCGTATCATGCACGAACTCCGTCTCATCGACAGGATCGGTGCTCTTCTGAAGCTTGACCACGTCGCCGTTGTGGTTCATGAACCAAAACAGGCTCTCCGTCTGCTTGACAATGGCATAAGAAGTGCCGGAGCCCATCACGAGGGAATCGCCGACGATCATGAAATAAGAAGGCATACTCGTGGAATCAGTGTAGAAGATAGAGTCGCCGACGATGCGCATAGACACATCACCACTCTCCTCTTCCACCCAGATACCTTGAAGCATGGCCTTTGCGCCCTTGTCTTCAGAAGGGGTCGCCGAGTTGTTGCCCTGACAGTTACAGAATAACGCCAGGACAACACTCAGCAGGATTATAGTAGTCTGTTTCCTCATTCACTTACCAATGCAACGGTAGTCAAAGCCATTCTCTTGCAGTTCTTCAGAATCAAAGATGTTTCTTCCATCAATGACGAGTGGCTGCTTCATGGCCTTCTTGATAACGCCCCATCCCGGCAAACGGAACTCCTTCCACTCCGTCAGAAGCAACAGGGCATCAGCGTCGAGCACGGCATCATACATATCGCGGCAATAGGTCACGCTATCGCCGATACGACGCTTGCACTCCTCCATCGCGATGGGGTCATAGGCGCGGACGATACAGCCCGCAGCCAACAGTTTCTCAATCATCACGAGAGCCGTCGATTCACGCATGTCATCCGTCTCAGGCTTGAAGGAGAGTCCCCACATGGCAATCGTCTTGCCCTTCAGGGCAGCCTCACTGCCGAATGCCTTCACCAGTTTCTCATAGAGCACGCTCTTCTGCTTCTCGTTGACACGCTCCACAGCCTTCAGCACCTCCATAGAGTAGCCGTTCTGGTCGGCCGTCTTGATGAGGGCCTTCACATCCTTGGGGAAGCACGAGCCACCATAGCCACAGCCAGCATAGAGGAACTTACGGCCGATACGGGTGTCGGAACCTATTCCCGCGCGTACCATATTTACATCTGCACCCACACGCTCACAGAGATTGGCGATATCGTTCATGAACGAGATACGGGTGGCCAGCATCGAGTTGGCCGCATATTTCGTCATCTCTGCAGAGGGAATATCCATGAAGATCACACGGAAGTTGTTGACCATGAAGGGCTTATAGAGTTTGGTGAGCACCTTCTTGGCATGCTCGCTCTCCACACCGACAACCACACGATCAGGCGACATGAAGTCCTTGATGGCATTACCCTCCTTCAGGAACTCCGGATTGGAAGCCACATCGAACTCGATATTGACACCACGCTTCGCCAGTTCATCCTCTATGGCCTTACGCACCTTCCTAGCAGTACCTACAGGAACGGTGGATTTCGTCACGACCACCACGTATTTCTTCAGGTTCTCACCAATGGTCCTGGCCACCTGAAGCACATACTTCAGATCGGCACTACCATCCTCGTCAGGAGGTGTACCTACGGCCGAGAAGACGATCTCCACATCGTCAAGGACTGAAGCCAGATCCGTCGTGAACTTCAGACGTCCTGCAGCCACATTCTTCTTCACGAGCTCATCAAGACCAGGCTCATAAATGGGTATTTCACCATTCTTCAGACGTTCGATCTTCTTCTCATCAACATCAACACATGTCACATTAGCACCTGTGTCAGCAAAACAGGTTCCTGACACCAATCCTACATAACCAGTTCCTACAATTGCGATATTCATACGTATGATAATAAATTGTTATTCAAACACTTCCGCATCCTTAAAGAAGGGTTGCTTCAAGTCCTTCTCACTCGTCTGGACCTTCGAGGGATCAATGGGCCACTCGATGGCGAGAGCAGGATCATTCCAGCGGATGCCAGCCTCTGCCTGTGGAGCGTATGGATTATCCACCTTATAAGTGAAGATCGCCTCCTCACTCAGCACCAGAAAACCGTGGGCAAAACCTCGGGGGATGAAAAACTGGCGCTTGTTGTCCTCACTCAGTTCCACCATGACGTGCTTGCCGAAGGTGGGACTCGACTGACGGATATCCACTGCGACATCCAACACCTTTCCCTTTATCACGCGCACGAGTTTCGCTTGGGAAAGATCCCCTTTCTGGTAATGAAGGCCGCGCAACACGCCAAAAGAAGACTTTGACTCATTGTCCTGAATGAAATCCACCTTCCCGACATGTTCATTGAACTCAGCCTGTTTCCATGCTTCCATGAAATAGCCGCGGGCATCGTTAAACACCTTTGGTTCTATGATATAGACACCTTCTATCTCAGTCTTGATATACTCCATCGTTCCGATTTTTGGTGCAAAGATACGGTAAAAAAAACATTTTACAGACATTTTAAGTTTCTTTTATTTGTTTATTTCACAAAAAAGCCGTACTTTTGCAGACGTGATTGAACTAGAAAGACATATTGAGATACTTCTGCTGAGCAACGACTGTGTCATTGTCCCAGAACTGGGCGGTTTTATGGCACATCATGTCAGCGCGCGCTATGACGAGGACGACCAACTGTTCCTGCCGCCATTGCGCACACTCGGTTTCAATCCACAACTCAAGATCAACGACAGTTTGCTGGCACAGTCGTATGTAGAGGCTTACGACATCAGTTATCCTGAAGCCCTCCAACGCATCGAAGACGAGGTAAACGAGTTGAAGATGCACCTGGAAACAGAAGGATCCTATGAACTCAATGATATTGGCATCCTGTCACTTAACGAAGAAGGCAATTACCAGTTCACGCCCTGTGAGGCAGGAATCCTCAGTCCCAGTCTCTATGGATTAGGATCCTTCGAGATGCTCCCGCTGCAGAAAGTCACTGTCGTGAAAGAGACTGCGGCCACAAGCGATACCGAGGAAGAGGAAGGATCCACTGCCAGGATCTTCGGTTTGGATCTGCCTGAAGACGTGCAGGAGGAAGACGAGGAGGAAGATGTCGTCAGGATCAAATTCTCCTGGATCCGTAATACCGTCGCTGTCGCCGCCATTCTGTTGGCCATATTCGTCCTTGCCCTCCCGACGGGTAAGACGGAACTGATGACCCGCACTATCAGTAATATTAACAGTAACATCCTGTTTGGTATGATGTCAAAGGACACAAATACCAGTAAGATAGAGATCAAAAAGGAAGACATTGTCAAGGCACCTATCAAGGTTGATACCATCCTGAAGAAAGATACGGTACAAGTTGTCCAAAAGGCTGATACAGACTCTATCAAGAAAGGCTATTGTATTGTTTTGGCCAGTTATGTCAGCAAGCAGAATGCCCAGATGTTCATCGACATGCTGAAGCAGAAAGGAATTGACAGTGCTGAGATCTACGTCCACAATGATGTCAGACGAGTCATCTATGGAAATTATCAGACACCCAATGATGCCTATATAGCCCTCCAGAGCATCCATAAACACAAGGAACTGGGAGAGGCTTGGGTCTATCGTTTCAGTAAGCCATGAAAAGAGTACGCTGCCCAAAATGTGACCAATACATCACCTTTGATGAGACACAATACAAAGAAGGTCAGTCGCTGGTCTTCAAATGTCCTGACTGTGGTAAAGAGTTCGGCATCCGTATCGGTGTGAGTAAACTCCGTGAGCGTCAGAAGGATGAGAACCCTGATGAACAGGCCAACGAACAAGGCTGCGGCTCTATCGTCATCATTGAGAACGTCTTTCACTTCAAGCAGGTCATCCCTCTCCGTATGGGCGATAATGTCATCGGCAGATACCAGAAGGGGAACCCCGCCAACTGCACCTTCGAGACCGTTGATCCCAGTGTCGATCTGAACCACTGTACGCTGACGGTCAGTCGTGACAAGAAAGGTGGTCTTCGTTATACTTTGAAAGACAACAATAGCAACACCGGAACCTTTGTCGATCATGTGGAGCTCTCCCCCAAAGAACGTCGTGTCATCGAAGACGGCACACTCTTCACCCTTGGGGCCACAAGCATTATTTTACGGGTTGCAGAGAGCAAAGACGAATAAAAATGCATAATTTCTAAAGAAATTAAGGTCTAATCTGTGATTTCTTTCAAATAAGACACGAATTACCAATCTTTTTTCGTAACTTTGCGCCTTGAAATTTCAAAGTACAAGAAAAATAGATGGAAACAACAGCAATTTTGCTCTTACACTGCCCTGACCAGCAGGGTATCATTTCAGAAGTGACGAAATTCATCACCGACAATAAAGGAAACATTGTCTATCTGGATCAGTATGTTGATAAGGTTGACGGCATGTTCTTTATGAGAATAGAATGGGAACTGGACGGTTTCCTGATTCCGCGCGACAAGCTATACGACTATATCACGACGCTCTATGCTCAGCGTTACCAGATGAAATTCAGTCTGTACTATAGCAACAAGCGTCCGAGGATGGCGATCTTCGTATCGAAGATGAGCCATTGTCTCTATGACCTGTTGGCCCGCTGGAAGGCTGGAGAGTTCAATTGTGATATCCCTTGTATCGTGTCTAACCACGAGGATCTGCGTTATGTAGCCGAGCAGTTTGGCATTCCCTACTACGTCTGGAGCATCAAGAAAGACCACTCGAATAAGGCGGAGGTTGAACAGGCAGAGATGGAACTTCTGAAGAAGGAAGATATCTCGTTTATTGTGCTGGCCCGTTATATGCAGATCATCAGTGATGAGATGATTGCCGCCTATCCCCATCATATCATCAACATCCACCACTCGTTCCTGCCTGCCTTCATCGGTGCGAAGCCCTATCATCAGGCCTACGAACGCGGTGTGAAGATCATCGGGGCCACCAGTCACTATGTGACGGCAGAACTCGATGCCGGTCCTATCATTGAACAGGATGTGACCCGTATCACCCATAAGGACACACCAGACAGTCTTGTCCTGAAGGGTAAGGATCTGGAGAAGATCGTGCTCTCACACGCCGTATCGAAACATATCCAGCGAAAGATTCTCACCTATAAGAATAAAACCATCATCTTCTCATAATGCAGGTAGCCATCGTCAAATATAATGCAGGGAACATCTATTCGGTGGTGAATGCCCTCCGACGGATGGGTATTGAGCCATTGCTGACGGATGATGCAGAAGCACTCCAGAAGGCAGATCGTATTCTTTTCCCAGGACAAGGGCATGCTGCAGAAGCGATGGAATACCTGAAGGCAAGGCGTCTCGACGAAGTGATCCGCGACCTGAAGCAGCCTGTGTTTGGTATCTGCGTGGGACAGCAGTTGCTCTGCAAACATTCAGAAGAAGGTGATGCCGACTGTATTGGCATCTTCGACGCAGAGGTGAAGCGTTTCATACCAGAAAAGCATGAGGACAAGGTACCCTGTATGGGATGGAACAGGCTCTATAATACCAAGTCGCCCCTGATGAACGGTATTGAGGGTGGCTATGTCTATTTCGTACACAGTTACTACGTACCAGTATGCCAAGAGACCATTGCCACGGCAGACTATATCCTGCCCTACTCGGCCTCCATGCATAAGGACAATTTCTACACCTGCCAGTTCCACCCGGAGAAGAGTGGTAAGGTGGGTGAACGTATTCTCAGAAACTTCTTGGAACTATGATAGAACTGATTCCCGCCATAGATATCATCAACGGACAGTGCGTACGCTTGACGAAAGGCGACTACGACCAGAAGACCGTCTATCGTGACGCTCCTGCAGAAGTCGCGAAGGAGTTTGAGGCACTGGGCTTCAAGCGTCTGCATGTGGTGGATCTCGACGGTGCCAAATCCAAGCATATCGTGAACGAGGCCGTGTTGGATGCGATAACCACCCAGACACAGCTCATTGTTGACTTTGGCGGCGGCATCAAGACAGACGATGATATTGAGAAGGCCTTTGCCTCTGGTGCCTCGATGGTCACTGTAGGCTCTATCGCCGTGACACAGCCGGATCTCTTTATGGGATGGCTGGAGAAATATGGGGCAGAAAAGATGATATTAGGAGCTGACGTGCGTCATGGCAAGATCAGCATCAACGGATGGAAAGAGGATTCTGATGAGGATCTGTTGCCTTTCCTCAGGAAATATGTAGATGCAGGCGTGCGCACCGTCCTCTGCACGGAGATCTCGAAGGACGGAACCCTTTCCGGACCAGCCATCGACCTCTACAAACGAGTGATGGATGCCTACCCGGAGTTGCATCTGATTGCCAGTGGAGGAGTATCATCCCAGGAAGATATCCTGGCCCTTGATGCCGCTGGCATACCTGCTGTTGTGTTCGGGAAGGCTATCTATGAGGGAAAAATTAATCTGAAAGAGTTATGGGACTGGCAAAACGCATAATACCCTGTCTGGATGTCAAAGACGGAGAGACCGTCAAAGGTACTAACTTCGTCAACCTGCGAAGTGCAGGTGACCCTGTTGAACTGGGCAAGGCCTACAGTGAGCAGGGCGCCGACGAACTGTGCTTCCTCGATATCACGGCTTCTTTCGAAGGCCGCAAGACCTTTACGGAGATGGTAACGCGCGTCGCACAGGAGATCAATATTCCCTTCACCGTAGGTGGAGGTGTCAATGAGCTGGCTGATGTAGAACGTCTGCTCTATGCCGGAGCCGATAAGGTGAGTGTGAACAGTGCTGCTATCCGTCGCCCGGAACTGATTGACGAGATCACCAACCGTTTTGGTTCTCAGGTCTGTGTCTGTGCGATTGATGCCCGACTGGATGAAGATGGTTGGCACTGTTATCTGAAAGGTGGACGGGAAAGAACAGAAAGAGGTCTCTTCGAATGGGCTCATGAGGCACAGGAGCGTGGTGCTGGTGAGATTCTCTTCACAAGCATGAACCACGACGGTGTGAAAGAGGGTTATGCCAATGAGGCCCTGCGCGAATTGGCCGATGCCCTTTCAATTCCCATCATCGCCAGTGGTGGTGCCGGCAAAAAGGAGCATTTCCGCGACACCTTCATCGAAGGTCATTCGGATGCTGCCCTTGCTGCCAGCGTTTTCCACTTCGGAGAAATCCCCATCCCGGAACTCAAACAGTATTTAAGATCAGAAGGAATAAACGTACGTATATGAAGATAGATTTTGAGAAATGCGGTGGGCTTGTTCCCGCTATCATACAAGATGCCAAAACCAAGAACGTGTTGATGCTTGGCTATATGAACCAAGAGGCCTACGACAAGACCATCGCCACGAAAAAGGTAACTTTCTGGAGTCGTTCACGAAACTGTCTCTGGACCAAGGGAGAGACCTCGGGTAACTTCCTTTATCTCGTGGATATCAAAGTAGATTGCGACAACGACACCCTATTGGTAAAGGCCAATCCCGACGGTCCCACCTGTCACACAGGCACAGACACCTGTTGGGGCGAGGACAACGAGCAGAATCCCCTACTCTTCCTCACAGAGCTTCAGGATTTCATCAACAAACGTCATGAGGAGATGCCAGAGGGCAGCTATACCACTAAACTCTTCAAAGATGGTGTGAAACGGATTGCCCAGAAGGTTGGTGAGGAATCCCTGGAGGCTGTCATTGAGGCCTGCACGGGAACAAACGAACAACTGAGTTATGAGGTGTCCGACATGATCTATCACCTGATTGTCCTACTGGCCAGCAAAGGTATGCGTATCGAAGATATCGCTGAGGAACTGCACAAGCGCCACGATCCAGAATGGGACAAGAAGCGACGTGAGGCTAAGGCCAAGGGAGAAATGAAATAGAAATAATAAGATAGGTATAATAAGAAAGACGATGCTGATCAGTTATAAGAATGCCAATATCTACCAGCGACACAGTATCCGTGTGCTGAAGGATGTCACCTTCCAAGTGGAGGAAGGACAGTTTATCTATCTCATCGGACGTGTCGGTTCTGGAAAGACCACGCTGATGAGGACTCTCTACTGTGAACTGGATGTGGATGAAGCAGAAGAAGCAACCGTCCTCGGCTATGATCTGTTGACCATCCGCCGTAAAGACATCCCGGCCTTACGTAAGCAAATGGGTGTGGTGTTTCAGGATTTCCAACTGCTGGCAGACCGGACAGTCTATAAGAATCTGGAGTTCGTGCTCAGGGCCACAGGCTGGAAGAAGAGAAACGAGATAGACGAGCGCATCCACAAGGTTCTGAAAGCCGTAGGTATGGAAGACAGACCCGGCAGCATGCCTTTCGAACTCTCTGGAGGTGAGCAGCAACGTGTCGCCATTGCCAGAGCCATTTTGAACCATCCTAAACTAATCCTTGCCGATGAGCCGACAGGTAACCTGGACCCCGAGACCTCTAATGAGATCATCAAACTGCTCTTCCAGATTGCCGACGAAGGGACAGCGGTCGTGATGTGCACGCATAACCTCCCCCTCATCAAGGAGCATCCCAGTATTACCTTCCGTTGTCATAATGCCAGACTAGAGGATGTCACCAACGACTTCCATCATCTCATCATCGCTGATGACACACCTGATCCTGATGAGACGAAGGTCCGTTATTCTGAAAGAATAGAAATCTGATAATAACAATAAAAACAAGCATATGAAAGTGATGAAATTCGGCGGTACGTCCGTCGGCACCCCACAGAGAATGAAAGATGTGACCAATCTGGTTACAAAGTCTGGAGAACCTGTATTCGTAGTTCTTTCCGCCATGTCAGGAACGACCAACTCACTTGTCGAGATTTCAGATTATCTCTACAAGAAAAATCCTGATGGAGCCAATGAAGTCATCAACCGTCTGGAACAGAAATACGCCAAACATGTAGATGAGCTCTATGACAAAGAAGAGACCAAGGAGATAACCCGTGAGTTCCTCCGTGGTGAGTTCGACTATCTCCGTTCTTTCACAAAGGAACTGTTTACCAGTTTTGAGGAGAAGAGTATTGTGGCTCAGGGAGAAATCATCTCCACCAATATGGTCGTGAATTATATGAAGGAACAAGGTATCAAGGCTGTGCTCATCAACGCCCTTGATTTCATGCGCACAGACAAGAACTCTGAGCCGGATCCCACCTATATCAGAGAGAAACTTAGTGTGCTCCTTCAGGAGAACGAAGGTCAGCAAGTATATCTGACACAGGGATTTATCTGTCGTAACGCATACGGTGAGATAGATAATCTGCAGCGTGGAGGCAGTGACTATACAGCCTCACTCATTGGTGCAGCCATCAATGCTGAGGAGATCCAGATCTGGACAGATATCGACGGTATGCACAATAATGATCCGCGTGTCGTTGACAAGACGGAGCCTGTGCATCAGCTCCACTTCGAGGAAGCTGCAGAATTGGCCTATTTTGGAGCAAAGATTCTCCACCCCACCTGTGTGCAACCCGCCAAATATGCTGGTATCCCTGTACGTCTGCTGAACACGATGGATCCCGATGCAGAAGGAACAACCATCAGCAACAAGACGGAATATGGCAAGATCAAGGCTATTGCTGCCAAGGACAATATCACGGCCATCAAGATCAAGTCGAGCCGTATGCTCCTGGCCACAGGTTTCCTTCGCAAGGTCTTTGAGATCTTCGAGAGCTATCAGACAAGTATCGATATGATCTGTACGTCAGAGGTAGGTGTTTCGATGAGTATTGACAACTCCGCCCATCTTGGTGAGATTGTAGATGAGCTGAAGAAATACGGTACCGTCACCGTTGACACCAATATGTGTATCATCTGTGTGGTGGGTGATCTCGACTGGTCGAATATCGGCTTCGAGACGCTGGCACTTGATGCTATGAAGGATATTCCTGTACGTATGGTCAGTTACGGAGGTTCCAATTACAACATCTCCTTCCTCATCCGTGAGGAGGATAAGAAACGGGCCCTGCAGAGTCTGAGCAACACCATTTTCAACAAGAAGTAAATAATAGTAAAGCAACACAACACATACAATAAGGTTATGGCAAAAGGAATATTTCCCATAGAGAAGTTACAGTCCATCCAGACGCCCTTCTACTATTACGATGCAGAACTGCTAAAGCAGACACTACGGGCTATCAACGAAGAGGCTTCGCGCCACGAAGGGTTCGTGGTGCACTATGCTGTCAAGGCCAATGCAAATCCTAAAGTTCTCCGTATCATCCGTGAGGCAGGATTGGGAGCCGATTGTGTCAGTGGCGGTGAGATTGAAGCATCCATTAAGGCTGGTTTTCCTGCCTCGAAGATCGTTTTCGCTGGTGTAGGAAAGAGCGACTGGGAGATCAACATGGGTATTGACAGTGATATTTTCTGCTTCAACGTGGAAAGCATACCAGAATTGGAGGTTATCAATGAACTGGCAGCCCAAAAAGGCAAGATTGCTCGCATCGCCTTCCGTCTGAATCCGAACGTGGGCGCTCATACACATGCCAATATCACCACTGGTCTGGCAGAAAACAAATTCGGCATCGACATGAACGATATGTTGACCGTTATTGCTGAAGCCGAGAGACTGAAGAATGTCAAGTTCGTGGGTCTGCATTTCCATATAGGTTCACAGATTCTGGACATGGGAGACTTCGAGGCTCTATGCAATCGTGTCAATGAGCTTCAGGACCTGTTGGATAAGCACCGTATCCATGTGGAGCATATCAATGTTGGTGGCGGACTTGGTATCGACTATGCTCATCCTAACCGTTTGTCTATCCCAGACTTCAAAGCCTACTTCGACACATACGCCAAGAAACTGAAGTTGCGTAACGGACAGACACTCCATTTTGAACTTGGGCGTGCCGTCGTAGCACAATGTGGCACACTCATCACACGCACCTTATATGTCAAGAAAGGAGCCGTGAAGAAGTTTGCCATTGTAGATGCTGGCTTTACTGACTTGATCCGTCCTGCACTCTATCAGGCATATCATAAGATTGAGAATATCACAAGTGAGGAGCCCATGGAGGCATACGACGTAGTAGGACCCATCTGTGAATCAACTGATGTATTTGCCAAACAAATCGACCTGAATGGCACCAAACGTGGAGATCTCCTGGCCATCCGTTCTGCAGGAGCATACGGCGAGATCATGGCTTCACAATATAACTTGCGTAGGCTTCCCCTTGGCTACATGAGTGATGAAATATGAAGAATCAATAACGATGAATAAAAACGAACGCACTTTCTCTATTGTAATAACAGTTTACGACCAGGCTCCTGAATTGAAGGAGAACCTGCCCGTATTCCTCTCCCAAGAATACGAGCCTGGGTATGAGGTCGTTGTCGTTGATGAGACATCCACAGATGACACCTCAGATGTGCTGAAGCTGTTAACAAGTGAGTACCCACATCTCTATACGACCTTCTTGCCAAAACCCAACAGGTTGGTTGTCCGTAAGAAGATGGCATGCAGCATTGGTTTCAAGGCTGCAAAAAACGACTGGATCATTATCACGAAGATCAGCAAGACCCCCAAAGCTCCAGACATCCTACAAGCCATTAATGAGGTGATAGACAATGATGCGGAACTGACACTCGGCTATATCAACAAGAAAGGTATCCTCCTGCAGTCTTTTACGGACTGTCAGGATGCCCAGTACCATATCCGCAAGGCCGAGCGCAAACTCAAGAAAGTACGTGAATGGAAGCGTATGGGCTATCTTTGGGGACGATACGACTTTATCGTCATTCCGAAAGATCATGCTCACGATATTCTGAAATACTACGAACAAAAGATTCCCTCTGCCAGTTTGTTCGGCATTCGGCTTCATATCCTTTGGAAGAATCTCATCGGACGCTCCTCGACTACCCAACTGACGATCGAATAATCGGTTGTCTGTCATCTCCTATATTTATTGGCCTATGAAAGTACTGCATATCTACCCTAAGTCCAACGATCTGATACGGCAACACGTCATGTTGCTGGCGGAAGGTATGCAGCAGAGTGCCGACATCCTCACGGCAGACAGTGGAACCAATATCAGACAGCAGATCATTGAGAAAGACCCCGACATTCTACACTGTCATGGGTGCTGGAATCAGAAACTGGCTCGTGCCACACGAACAGCCAGACACAATGGCGTAAGGGTGGTCATCACCCCGCATGGACAACTTGAACCCTGGATCGTCAGTCAGAAGAGTGTTCAGGATCAGATTGTCAATGCCCTATTCTGGCAGAAGGATGCAATCGTCAACGCATACGCCATCATCACATTGGGCAAGCTGGAACGTAGTAATTTTCTAAAACTGGGATGGAACCAACGGGTGGAGGAAATCCATAATGCCGTCACAACCAACACCATTACAAAGGAAAAGATGTGTTCAGAAACATTCTCTATCTATCAGAAAGTGATGGACTCCAATACGTTGGAGCAATTGGATGATACTAGTCTGAAGGCACTGGGCACCATCATCAAGGCTGGTATTATGGGTGATCAACGCTGGTGCCAGTCCATTGACAGTATTAAGTATCCAAAGGATATCGACTGGCGACGTCTGCTCATCTACGCAGAACACGAGAATATCCGTAATTATGTAGATTATGGCATGACCATATTGGGGCTGTCCATTCCCGCCATCGACACGGAGAAAATCGCTGCATACTTCCCTGATGACTATACATGCCCACTTCCCATCAAGGATATCATTGGCAACTATCAAGGCGATGAGACCGCCTACCTACTGAAAATGATTCGCCAGATCAACAAGCAGCCACTTCTGCTTCATCTGATTGAATTCACGCGCGAATTATATCGTGATACCGTCAACGATGACCTGCTGGCAACTGCCCTTGAAGAAAAGAAACTGCAAAAATACACAGAATCCCTCATGCAGGTGCTTCATGAGGAAACAGGACTCGATGAAGGCTATATGCCACTTCCCCCTGTTGATAATAGACAGACTGCACATATTCGTAAACAACTAACAAACCATTTGAAGATATGACCAACAACGCGTCTAACAACCCTCTGACAGACATGCATTACTTACAGCTGCTCTCTCAGTCGTTTCCTACCATTGCCGATGCCTCTACTGAGATCATCAATCTGAAGGCTATTTTGGCATTACCCAAAGGAACGGAGCATTTTCTGGCTGATCTTCATGGCGAGAGTGAGGCTTTTCGTCATGTGCTCAAGAATGCATCTGGAAATATCAAACGAAAGGTTAATGAACTCTTTGGAAATAACATACGGGAAGCAGAGAAGAAAGAACTCTGCACGCTGATCTATTATCCTGAACAGAAACTGGAACTCATCAAAGCCCGTGAGAAAGATATTGAAGACTGGTATCGCATCACCATCCATCAGTTGGTAAAGGTCTGTCGCGATGTTTCCTCCAAATACACCCGTTCAAAGGTACGTAAATCCCTACCTGCAGATTTTGCCTATATCATTGAGGAATTGCTGCACGAGAGTCTTTCCGACAGCGATAAGACAGCCTACGTAAACGTCATTGTTGACACCATCATCTCTACAGGACGTGCCGATGATTTCATCTGTGCCATCTGCAACGTGATCCAACGACTCGCTATTGACCAACTACATATCCTCGGAGATATCTATGACAGAGGCCCTGGTGCACATATCATCATGGATACACTCCGGCAATACCATTCCTGGGACATTCAATGGGGTAACCACGATATTCTCTGGATGGGTGCATCCGCAGGTAATGATGCCTGTATCTGTAATGTTCTGCGCCTCTGCTTGCGTTACGCCAATCTGGCAACCATCGAGGAATACGGCATCAACCTCGTACCCCTAGCCACCTTCGCTCTGGAAACCTATGGCGATGACCCATGCGACGAGTTTCTCCCCACGATCCTGCCAGGCAACTCGATGGATGAGAAGACGCGTCAGCTGACTGCCAAGATGCACAAAGCCATTTCCGTCATCCAGTTCAAGGAAGAAGCAGCTATCTTCAAGCGTCGTCCTGAATGGCAGATGGAAGACCGTTGTCTGTTCGAGCATATCAACTACCAGAAAGGTATCTGTACCATCGACGGTAAGGATTATGAGATGAAGAGTTGTCATTTCCCCACTATCAATCCAGATAGTCCGAATACACTCACAGAAGACGAAGCCCTGCTCATGCAGAAGCTCCACCATTCCTTCCGCATCTGTGAGAAACTGCACAAGCATATCCGCACTCTGCTATCCCACGGATGTATGTACACTATCAGCAACTCTAATCTGCTCTTCCATGCCAGTTGTCCTCTCAATGATGACGGTACGTTGAAAGAGGTGGAGATTTATCCTGGTGTCAGATTCAGCGGCAAGGAACTGATGCACCATATCGGTATGATCATCCGCTCTGCCATCTCAGGCCCTAATGAAGAGTATCCACGAGAATATGCCCGCGATTTCTTCCTATACCTGTGGTGTGGTAAGGATTCCCCTCTCTTCGACAAGTCGAAGATGGCTACCTTCGAACGCTATTTCCTGAAAGACAAGGATACCTACAAAGAAGAGAAAGGCAACTACTTCAAACTGCGTGATTCTGCAGAGATCTGTGACCAGATCCTCGATGCCTTTGGCGTGAAAGGTGAAAATCGCCATATTATCAACGGCCACGTTCCTGTCCACGCCTCCAAGGGTGAAAACCCCATCAAAGCAGGTGGACGGCTCATGGTGATCGATGGCGGATTCTCTGAAGCCTATCATCATGAGACGGGTATTGCAGGCTACACACTCGTTTATCACTCACGCGGTTTCCAATTGGTGCAGCATGAACCATTTACCTCACAACAGGATGCCATCGTACGTGAGATAGATATCAAATCAACCACACAGATTGTCGAGATGTCCACCCATCGCATGTTGGTAGCTGATACTGACAAGGGTGAGGAACTGAGGTCACAGGTAGCCGACCTGAAAGAACTACTCTATGCCTATCGTCTGGGTATTATCAAGGAGAAGCGCTAATCCCCCTCGCGATGAAAAAAGCCATTGTCATACTATTGCTCCTGTTGCCGATAACGCTATCTGCAGAGAACAGGATCTACGACCCACAAATTAAGTCGTTGCAAGCTGTCGTGAACCAAGACTGGCTCTCTCCTGCTATTATGCGACTTCACGGTGACCGTCTGCACATCGCTTTCGACGAACTATCACACGACTATCATCGTTATGTCTATCACCTGGAGCACTGCGAGGTTGACTGGACATCTTCACAAGAACTCTTCGATGCCGATTGGTTAGAGGGCTTTAACGATATTGTGATCGAAGACTTTGAGCGCTCCATCAATACCACCGTGCCTTATACCCATTACCAGTTCACGATCCCCAACGAGCGTTGTCGCCTCAAGCTAAGCGGTAACTACCGTCTGAATATTATCGACGAAAATACCAACGAGGTCGTGGCCACTGTAGAATTCAAGATCACAGAACAGGCCATGAACCTATCGATGACCATCAGCACCAATACCGATATCGATACCAACCTCAGCCACCAGCAAGTGGAGTTCGGACTGAAATACGGCCATCTGTCTGTGACAGATCCTCAGGAACAGCTGCAGACTGTCGTGATGCAGAATAGCCGTGAGGACAACTGGCGATGGAATGTCCGTCCAAGTGCCGTGAGCCAGAACGGACTGGAGTGGCAACATCGCAAGGAACTGATTTTCGACGGAGGAAACGAATACCACAAGTTTGAGGTGCTCGATCCCTCCCATCCTACAATGGGAATTGATCGTATCTCTTGGGACGGAGACTACTATCAGGCCTTTCCATTTATCAACGAACCTCGTCCCAACTATCTTTACGACGAGGATGCCAATGGCAGTTTCTATATCCGCAACAGTGATAATCGCGAGAACGACATCACGAGCGATTATGTCTGGGTCAACTACAGGCTCAAATCCCCATACATGAACGAAGGCAGCATTATCATCGACGGAAGATGGACTACAGAGGCCCCAGAGACTTATCTGATGGAATACGACGAGACCACCCGTCTCTACACTGCCAGCATCCTGCAGAAACAAGGTTATTACTCCTATCAGTATCTGTGGAAGACAGAAGACGGCATATCTCACCCCCTACCCTCCGAAGGAAACTTCTACCAGACAGAGAACAAGTATCAGGTGCTGGTATATTATAAAGGTATTGGGGAACGTACATGGCGACTAGTGGCATATAACCAACTAACGATCCGTTAGCTATTACCCGCCTTAATATCCACGTTTGCTACGATATTTCTCTGGCGTGGTCCCCATCTGGTGGAAGAACGTCGCAATAAAGTAGTTGGGTGTTGAGAAGCCACACGTATCAGCAATCTCACCAATGCTCTTGTCTGTATTCACAAGCATCTCCGCAGCCTTTGAGAGCATCATCTTCTTCGCTAATGCACGAGGACTCTTATAGATATTGGCCATCACCATACGATAGAACATCTGAACATTCAAACCAGCCACACTGCTTAATTCGCGCATCGTCATCCGCTGGGTATCCCTCGAGAGCACAGTAGGTATCAGCTTCTCCATCATATCCATAAACTCAGGAGCCAGTTCATTCTGCGGATCTCCTCCGAAGCCATAGATCTCCTCTGGAATAGGCTCAAGTTTCTCCGAGCCCAACATGGCACTGCGCTCAGCAAAGGTCTTGATACGCTTAATCACGTTTTGCTCCTGACTATTCCTGAGCGTACGCATCTTGGTATTCCTCAGGTAAAGGTATGCATTCAGACAGATCAACAAAAGCAGAAGCGAACCCATCAGGACGAACATACCCGTTGTACGCCACCACGGTTCGTTAATATTGACCACCCACTCATAGGGCACTGTCTCCCATTTATCAGGCACCATCGACGTCTGCACCTCAATGGTATAGGATCCAGGCTTTAGCGATACCAGTGGCAGATGGAGCTGTCCTTGTCGATCTACGAGACCACCCGAATTAGCACGTGTCAGCACGCGCCAGGTATCATCGAGTCCTCTGACCCTCACACGATAACAAGTCTGCTGCGGACGGAAATAGTTCAGTGCCGAGAACGTCAGCGACACTGAATTCTGGTTATAGTTCAGGTTTAGTTCTGCCGTCCTAGTGAGGGCCTTCTCCAGAATCACGTTACCATCAAGCTCCTGTCCTGTTCTGATCACGTTACCGTTTACCATCAGCCTGATCAGTTTCGGATAGATCTCCCTGAAGGCACTGTCATTCATCGTGGTCATCTCACTGGGATTAAACTCGACCACATGGTCCAGCATCTGCATAGCGATAGAGCCATCAGGCAGTCTCATGGACTTTCCATTAACGAACGACTCGCCGGGAATATCCTCCCATTCATTGTAGCTGTTGATGAATCGTATCTTATCGTCATCAATCATAATACAACTGAGACCATAGCTGGTGCCCACCCATATATTATGAGTGTCAGACTCTATGATCGTATGGATCACATTGTTCAGGAGTCCGTCCTGACGTGTGATCAACTGTGGCAGTTTGTCGTTCTTATTCTTATACAGGTGCAGACCCGACGTCGTACCTACCCATGTCCAGCCTCTGGAATCGCGATAGACACAGTTCGATGCCTTCCCTTTGTAGGAATAGGTACCATCGAGGGGCTCCATCAGTTTGATCAGTCGTTCTGCTGTGGGATGATCCCAGCGATACACATGGAAGGGCGAAGAATACGGACGGGAATAGAGCAGTCCGCGACGCTGTGTTCCAACCCACATACCCCCCTGCTTATCGAAGGCCATCGTATTGATGTCTGTCAGCAGTTCCTCGCCAGTGGCCATCTGCAGCATCTCCGTATGCTTCAAGGCCTCCGTCTTGAGGTCATATGTCCAGTAACCATACGAGGTGGGTATATACAACAGACTATCATCCATCGCGAAGTTGTTCATGTGATAAGGCAACTGCAGAATCGTCTTCCACTCCCACTTCTCAAGATCGAGCTTCATCATGATTGCCTCGCTGGTACCATTCCTCAACTGGAAGAGCGACTTGTCATCGTTATAGATGACAGAAGAACTATTATAGCGGCTCACCATTTCCTGACCATAGGCTCTGGTATCTCGCAACTTCTTACCTGTCTTAAGATCAAGCACTTCCATGATTCCGTTATCGTAGAACAGCAAGAGATACTGATCCTTCAGGATATCCATATCTTGAAGTTCGCAACCCTTTCTCAGTTCGTAGGTCTGTTTCGAATCCACGCTGAAAAGTCCCTTCTCTGTCATCACCCACACGATATTCTGGTGATCCACGAACAAATCTTTCACATTCTCTTCAACTCCGAATTCCTTAAGTACCTCCCCTACGGAATCAACAAACTTTTCCGTGGTGAGATTCACACAGGTCACACTATGGGTATCTTTCAGCCACAGGTGATGGTATCTGTCGAAATAGAGATGATAGTTTCCGGAATAGTTAGACAACGAGTAGATATTCTCCGTACTCGGATCGATATAGGTGAACGTCTGTCCGTCGAAGAAGTTGATCTGTCCCATCGTCGTGATGACAAGTCTGCCTGTCTTGGTGACGTTGATGGTCTGAGCACTGTTATCCGACAGTCCGTTGGCCGCATTATACACATAGAAGCGCGCATCTCTTGCCGACACCATCAGTGCCGTTGCCTGCAAGCAAAACGCCAGAATCCAGACCAGATACCTCCTAATATGCATAATGTTTATCGTTGTCGTTGCAAAATTAATGAAAAAGACGGTTATTTCCAAATATTTATGGAAAATATCATCAATAAATACACAAAAAAGGAGAAATCTCCGTAAAGACTTCTCCTCTGAGGTCGAGGTGACAGGACTCGAACCTGCGACAGCCTGGTCCCAAACCAGGAACGCTACCAACTGCGCTACACCTCGATTCTATAACTACTTGATGATGCCTTGCTCAACAAAGATCTTCTTCAGGGCCACCACCGAGCGATCCACCTGCTCCTTCGTATGCGTAGCCATCAGGGCATAACGCACGAGTGTATCCTGAGGCGCACATGCAGGTGGGATCACAGGATTGATGAACACACCAGCCTTGAAGGCCAGAGCCGTCACCAGGAAGGTCTTATCCACATCACGCACATAGAGCGGAATGATAGGACTCTCCGTATCGCCGATCTCGAAGCCCTCCTCACGGAAGCGCTTCAGGGCGTAGTGCGTCACATCCCACAGGGCCTGAATTCTCTCGGGCTCCTTCTGGAGGATGTGCAGAGCCTCCATCGCAGCTGCCGTAGCAGCGGGCGTGTTGGATGCAGAGAAGATATAGGTGCGACAAGTATGGCGCAGGAAATTGATGGTATCCCAGTCAGAAGCGATGAAACCACCAATAGAAGCCAGCGACTTCGAGAAGGTACCCATAATGAGATCCACCTCGTCCGTCAAACCGAAATGATCGCATACACCCCTGCCCTGCTTGCCGAAGACACCAATACCGTGGGCCTCATCGACCATGATGGAACAATTATACTTATGCTTCAGTTCGACGATCTCAGGCAACTTAGCTAGATCGCCCTCCATAGAGAACACGCCATCGACGACAATCAGCTTAATGGCATCCTTGGGAAGCTTCTGAAGCACGCGCTCCAGATCAGCCATATCATTGTGCTTATAGTGCAACTGACGGGCAAACGACAGACGGCGCCCATCCACGATCGAAGCATGATCACGGTCATCGCAGATGATATAGTCATCCTTGCCGACAACCATTGCGAGAACGCCCTGGTTCACGGAGAAACCCGTAGAGAAACAAAGGCAGTCTTCCTTGCCGATGAACTCTGCAATCTCTTTCTCCAACTGCACGTGCAGATCGAGTGTTCCGTTCAGGAAACGGCTTCCAGCACAACCAGAACCGTATTTGTCGAGCGCTTTCTTCGCAGCATCGATAATGCGCTGGTCACCCGTCAGTCCAGTATAGGCATTAGAGCCGAACATAAGCACCTTGTGACCACCCATCTCCACCTCTGTGCCTTGCTTACCCTCAATGGCACGGAAATAGGGATAGACATCAGCCTCGATATACTTCTGAGGCTCACGATAGTGCTTGTATTTCTCTTGTAATTGTCCCATTCCGATATGGTATAATTTCTACGTTTTTATTTTCAGGCTGCAAAGTTACACATTTTTTGCGAAATCGTGCAAGTTTTTTTTAATAAATGTATGATTTTGTTTTTTTTCTTGCATAATTTCCTGTTTTTTTCCCCGATTTTTGTATTTTTGCAGATGATTATGGCTATTAAGAAGAAGATTGCGTTCATATTGAATCCCATCTCAGGCACACATTCCAAGAAGGAAATCCCTGAGTTGATTGAGAAGACACTCGACCACGAGCAGTTCGATCATCAGCTCATCCTCACGGAATATGCCGGCCATGCGGCAGAGATCGCCAAGAACTGTGCCGCCCGAGGCATCGACATCGTGGTCGCCATAGGTGGCGACGGCACTGTCAACGAGGTGGCCCGTTCTCTGGTACACACCCGGACGGCCCTCGCCATCATCCCCTGTGGCTCTGGCAACGGACTGGCGCGCCATCTCTGTCTCCCACTGGACTTCAAGAAAGCCATCCAGATCATCAACAGCTGTAAGATCGAGGCCTTCGACTATGGTGTCATCAACGACCTCCCCTTCTTCTGCACCTGCGGCATGGGCTTCGACGCCTTCATCTCCCTGAAATTCGCAGAGGCTGGCAAGCGCGGCCCCATGACCTATCTGGAGAACGTGCTCAAAGAAGGACTAAAATACCAGCCAGAGACCTATGAGGTAGAGGACGAGACAGGCGCCAAGCGTTACAAAGCCTTCCTCATCGCCTGTGCCAACGCGTCACAATATGGCAACAATGCCTATATCGCCCCTGGTGCTACGATGAAGGACGGTGAGATGGACGTCATCATCATGGAACCTTTCGACGCCCTCGATGCCCCACAGATCGCAGCCGATCTTTTCATGAAGACCATCACGAACAATTCCAAGATCAGGACCTTCCGTACCAAGAGTCTCCATATCCATCGCAAGGAGCCAGGTGCCATCCACTACGACGGCGATCCCATCATGACTGGCGAAGATATCGACGTACATATCGAGCACCACGGCATCAACATCGTGACGAACCCTGAGATGACGGAGGATTCTGGCCAGCCCAACTTCCTGTTGAACGCCTTCAGCGATCTCTTCAATAATATAAATAATGTACGTGAAGACATCGGAAAAACGAGTCACAGGATCCAGGTCATCAACAAGTTGATGCTCCGAAGACTTTCCAAGATCTAAGGTCTTATGCAGACACTCCTCACCTACCTCATTCTCATCGCTGCCATGGGCTATGCCCTATGGCGCGGGTATCTGGCGATCCGTCAGAACAACGACCCCTGCTACGGGTGCAGTGGCTGTGCACTGAAAGAGGCACAAAAGCGAGCCATCAGGAAAAAAGCAGATTGCCCGCAGAAAAAATAGAGAAAAAATTTGGCAGTATCGATTTTTATGACTACCTTTGCACCCGCATTTGCAGATTTGGTGCCTTGGATGAGTGGCTTAGTCAACGGTCTGCAAAACCGTCTACGGCGGTTCGAATCCGCCAGGCACCTCAGAAACAGATCGGAAGTTGTTGATAATTAGCAACTTTCGATTTTTCTTTTACCACTCATCCTCGTCCGCTGGTGTTTCTATCTGCTCTCCCTCAAGGGCCAGCTCAGTCAGATAATTGCGGATCCTCGCCAAGCCATCACCCTTCGGAGTAGCGTTCTCACCATGGGCAGAGATCACCGTACCATCGGAGAACTTCGCAGAGAACGACCAACTCCAGCCATCAAGCACACGCATCATCGGCGTATAGACCTCCTTGTACTTATACATCTTCTCCTCCTCGATGATCTGGCGGAACTTCTGGATCACTGCCGCATCGACCTTCTTCTCATACAGCGGACCGCGCGACTCCCGCATCGCCCTGAGCACATAAGCACCCGTCGAGTCCTGTTTTACACGACCATAATACTCATATCCGGCCATCGTACCATGACGGGAAAACTCCACACGCACCAGATCGCCCTCAGACATCTTCTTCTGGGCACAACCCAGCAAACTAAACAGTCCGCTAATCAAGCACATCAACAATCCACCACGTCTCATCCTATCTCTTCTTTACATTATATTATCTCACAGCCTTCCTGCCCTCTTGTATGACAACACCTCGCGACTCATCAGTAGCAGGACTACCATCAAGACGGAAGATGCGCACACGAGGAGATTGCAGCGAATCCTCTTCTGCACGACCACCCACCTGAGGACCCTCTATACCTGTCACCAGACCATCATACTGGTCAATACGCTCTGTCAGACGGGCCTCCAGATCAGAGAGCAGATAAAGTCCATCCTCATTAGCCTCCAACCCTTCGAGCACGACACGATAGACCACAGGCGGGTTCTGGAGCGTAAGTAACTGCAGATGGCGCAACTGATCGACGCTTTGGTAACAGAGATTCAGTGACGCATACTCGACCCCATCCTGTCCGAGCCATTTCTCTACGACGAGTTTGCTGCCAATAGGCGTCTTCGACTCGATTGCCTCAGGGAGACTGTAGTCTGCCGCACCAATCGCAGCGAGCGCACTACCCAAATTAGAGTCGTGACCACAGAGGAACGTGAATTTCCTGCCCTCTGTCTTCAACTCTGCGAGGATCTCCTGAAGGATCGGATGTGCCACGTTGATAGCCACCAGCGGAGCCGTGAAGAGCACATCACCATACCAGTCCTTCACAGCTGATATTTTCTCCCAGTCTGGCAACGTCAGCTGATGTCCGAAGCCCGCCTTCGCATCATCCTGCTCCTCGTAGTATTGCAGCACCAGCGCGTCAGAAGCCGAACAACCCAACTTCAGACCACCCTTCATGCCAGGTTCCTTATTCAGTTCGAGAATAATCTCCGTATCGTCAGTCTTGAAGGCACAGGTGTCGCCCTGCTGACAGGCCACGCTCTCCTGCATGTCAAGCACCTGTGCGATCAGCGCCATGTTATCGCCTGCTTTCTGGCCAATACCCGCCATCGTACCGTTGCCAAAGAGATCTGCGATCTGCTGGAGCGCCCGTTCGCGATACTCGTCACTCAGCACGGTGATCTGAGGCGTGAACACAGGATCCATCGTTCCTACATCGTAGTGGTGCTCGATGCCGACATTGGCCACTGGCAGCATGCCACTGCTGAAATACTGGGCCGTGGCGATCGTGCGCTGCATGGAGTTGGCATAGAAACGGATAGTACCCTCCTCAGGCAGGTAGTTCTCTGGGATCAGTCCCTCGCTGACGAGCCACTTGCGGAAATACTGTCCCATCATCGTCTCAAGCACGCCACCACGAAGTGACAACTCACTGGGAGCCGACGACCACGCGAACCACTCATGAGGCGTGATCCTGCCCAGAGCCGACTCCGGCCCTGACAACGGTGAGCGGATATTATGCCTGCTCAAAACGACCACCTGACTCAGCGTATAACGGTCGTGGAAATCGGCCGTGCGCTGCATCTGTGCGCTGACACTCATCCCTCCTGCCAACGCCAAAACCACTAATACCAAATACTTCTTCATATCACTTCTTTTATTAATTCTGGCAACGACAATTTTCCCTTCATGATCTGTTTCGCATCTTCCTCACTGATCGTGAACACATGGTTCAACACACCCACGGATACCATTCTGAGTTCTCCATCATAACTGACGTATCCCACATTATAAAAGGTATGATCGCGTACGATCAGATTGGAACTAAGATAAGCATCCATAGCGCTGATGCCCAGCATCGCACCAATAGCCCCTATGGTCTCATCAATACCTTTCTGGTCCATCTCCGCGTTCACCACTGCTGATGCCACGCCTTTGACGGCCACACGATGTGCCTCCCTGTCAGGGCATGTTGCCATAAGTACCATCCCCGCTACAATCAGGAATATAATCAAAACCAAGAGCTTTTTCATGCTTTATTCTGTTTGATGCTACAAAGATAGTAATTATTTCTCAAACTACAAAGAAATATATCAAGATAATGAAACAAGGCTCGTGAATGCGAGCCTTGTTGATGGGATTCAAATCATTTCTTTTGTTTTGCCATCTTGTGGTCCTGGTACTTAAAATAAATAGAACCAACAATTGCTATTAGCAAAATGGATCCTGCTACAATTAGAGTATTCATCTTTTTCTTATTTTTATTTTTTCATCTTTTTTACCTTCATTTACCCAGTATAATCCAAGTCCTAAGACTATTGGCGTGAGAATCACCACCATATACAGGATGATGGGTTCCTTTAGTTCTGCGAATATGGTCGATAGCAATAATGCTGTTACCATATACTTGGCTATATCCATGAGCCATTTTCCAAATTCTGTTTTCATCGGCAAAAGTAGATAAAAGATTCGACACTACCAAGCATTTTGCCCGATTTTACACAAATTTCTAATTTTTTCTTTTTCATAAGAAATTAAATTTAAGTGATTAAAAATGTGGTTATCGAGTGCAAAGGTACAAAAAACTTTTGGATTATCCAAATATTATCCGTAATTTTGCAGCAACTAAAAACAGATGACGATGAAGAGATGTATTTTTTCAATGGCAGTTGCGCTCTTGGCATTGGTGATGCTGAGCGGGTGTGCGACGGCAGAGGAGAGAGCTGCGAGAGCGGCTGAGCAGGCTGCAAAGGTGAAGGTCGCCCTGACGGAGAGACATTACAAGATCGGCGTTGACCGCATGTATCCGATGAAGGGCCCGTCGAAGAACGTGTCGTACGGCTATTCCGTGGAGGTGCGTAACGACTCGCTGATCTCGTATCTGCCGTTCTTCGGCCAGGTCTTTAGTGTGCCTTATGGCGGAGGCAAGGGACTGAACTTCTCCGAGCGCATCAGCAACTATCGTGAGACGCAGGTGAAGAGCAATATGCGCCGTATCGAGATCGATGTCAAGAACGACGAGGACACCTATCTCTATACCCTTGAGATCTTCGACAACGGTAGCACCTCCATCGACGTCCAAGCCCGCCAGCGCGATCACATCTCCTACTCTGGCAGCATGGAGTTTGAGAAATGAAATAAAGGTGGTCATGCGACCACCTTTTTACTTGATCTTATCCACGACAATCTGATCCGCAGGGAGCCAATCCACGCTGTCGAGTTGGTCTTTACTGAGCCAGCGTGCGGCCTCGTGCTCTTTCAGCGTCAGACTGCCGCTCTCCACATGGCACCAGAAGCAGTGCATCGTCAAATGGAACTTCGGATACTCATACTCCACCGTCTGCACCAGCCGCTCCACGACGATCCTCGTTTCCAGCTCCTCCCAGATCTCCCGTCGCAAGGCCTCCTCAGGCGACTCCCCAGGCTCCATCTTTCCCCCAGGAAACTCCCAGCCGTCCTTATAATCACCATACCCACGCTGCGTGGCGAAGATCCGTCCCTCGTCATCGTGTATGATCGCTGCCACGACCTCTATGCGTTTCCGTCTGCACCTTCTGTTCACCTCTTTCCTGGCCTCACGCCAACGCGGGAAATAGCGATCCATCAACGCATGGAAACGGGCATTATGACTGGGTTCCAGCAGATGGCACAGCTCATGCACCACCACATGCTCCACGCACCACTCAGGCAACAGGAGCACGTACGAGGAGATACAGATGGAACGATCCCTCACGTTGCATCGTCCCCATTGCGACACCATGGGTTTATATACGACGGCGGAGGGTCTGACGCCCATTTCCTCCGCATGCCGCTCCACCATCGACTCCACCAATGCCTTCAGCCTCGCCAGCGCCTCCGCTTTCTGCTCACGGGTCTCCAAGGGCAACTGATGGAAGAAGTCCGCCCGCGTCTGCTGTTTCTCCGACGTCTTCTTCCTCGCCTTCTCTATCCAGTCGCGATGCTCCTCGATAAAGTTCTCCACCATCTTCTTCGGAAGTCCAAAAGGCACAGACACATGCACATCACCGTTCTTCACGATGCGCATCGACAGCCTGCTAGTTCTCCTATATGTCACCTGTATCGCCATCAACCCACTTCCTTACGCTTCAATGTATCACCCAAGATTCATTCCATTCTGTTAATCACTTTAACGAAATCTGTGGGGCTAATGACTTTTGGTGTCTGAGGATAATGTTTCAAGTTACCTGTAACCAGAAAAGAATCAGCGACACTTAGCGACACTTCATAGAACACTCGGTCAGCTTCGTCAGGCATTAATTCTAGGAAAGCCGTTCGTGATGTCTCGATCCCATGTTCCATAATATACGATATAAGCGCATCAGCAACACCTGGCAAAAGTTTGAATTTTGAACGATGAAGCACTTCTTGATATTCTTCAATGATACAGCTCTCGTACAAAGGCACAAATTCTCCTTCAAGCAATAGCCTCACGACCTTTGCCGTTGCCGAAAGCGAATTATGAGTGATAAGGGCAGACACCAGCACATTGGTGTCAATAACAGCATAAATCATACCTTCACACTCTTCTTTTTACGCAATTCTTCCCTTGCTGCACGTATCTCTGCATTGATTTCATCCAACGAAAGTTCCTGCTCTTTGTTCGACTCTGCTGCATTTCTTTGCTGCATGAATAGGTCTAACGCACTAGTTGATCCTTTGATTGTGAAAGGAATGCTACGACTTCTGATAACCGCTTTTACAAAGATGTTAAATGCAGTATTTGCACTCATGCCAAACTGCTCGCAGAGCGCATCAAACTGTGATTTCATCTCAGAATCTAACCTAACCGTAACTGCCGATTGTGCCATATTTTCTACAAACCATAACTTCAACATGACAGCAATATGCCATCATTTCGATGGCAAAGATAGGTATTATTTTTGAAACAACCAAATAATAATCTATTTTTCTTCGATTTTACTTTATGTTTGGCGACACTTTTTCAGGATAAACCATTATCTTTGCACATCGTATGGACGACAAACGCTATCTCCTCAGCCTCATCCGAGAGGGCGAGCATCAGCAACAGGACTTCAAATACCGTGTGTCTGATGCCTGCAAGCTGGCCAAGTCCGTGTCGGCATTTGCCAACACAGATGGAGGCCGTCTGCTGATTGGCGTTCGCGACGACGGACATCTCTCTGGCGTCCGTTCCGAAGAGGAAATCTACATGATGCATCAGGCCGCCTATAAATACTGTAAGCCAGAGCCCAGCATCAAGTTCGACACGTTCCACGTGGATGGACGCACCATTGTCGTTGCCACCGTCCCACCATCCGACAAACGCCCTATCTGCGCACATGACGAAGAAGGTAAGCCACGCGCTTATATCCGCATTGCCGACGAAAACATCGTAGCCTCACCAGTCCACCTCGCCCTTTGGCGGGAGACCCAGAAGCCAAAGGGGACCGTCATGACCTATAACGACACCGTCCGCCAACTGCTCGACGCCATACAAGGCCGCCAGACACTAAACCAGATTGTCCGTCTTTCTAAGCTACCCCGTCCCAAGGTCATCACACTTCTGGCCCGCCTCATCCGCTTCGGCACCGTCCAATGGGAATACACAGACCAGCAGTTTCTCTTTAGCCTGACTTAACCAAGATTTTATTGAATTTACTTTATTTCCTCCGCTGCTTTCAGATAGTTCCCGTCCTCTTCCTCCAACTTTGGATACGGCTTCCCGATGACGGCATGCTCCTCCAACCAGATCTTGTTCAGGGTAAATGCCAGCGACCTCAGCGTTTCTTCACGCTTCGATGGCTTCAGTTCACACTCCCAGACAGTTATGCAATGCCAACCCATCTCCGCTAAACGTTTCTGTTCCTCGACATCCCGCTCCTGATTCCTGCGGATCTTCGCCACCCAGAACTCACGATTCGTATTCGGAATCTTACAGCACCCCTCGTGTCCATGCCAGAAGCACCCATTCACGAAGATGCACGTACGATATTTCTTCAGCACCAGATCAGGATGTCCTGGCAACCTTGGCGAGTTCAGCCTATAGCGGAAGCCCCTACTCCACAGCCCACGCCGCACAATCATCTCTGGCTTCGTATCCTTCGAACGAATCGAAGCCATGTTCTTGTGCCGCTGTTCTGCAGAGAGCTTATCCATTACATATACTATTGAATTCCATGCTATTCAATTGAATGCCAATACTATCATGAATATTCACTTCAACAACAGAGTTTAAATCATGATAATCATCGAGATCAACAAATAAAGTGGTTCACCCTCCTGATAGAAAAGTCCCTTTTGAGGAATAGCATCACTCAACATATCAGTTGCCTTATTCCAGATGCCCTCGAACTTCGTACATTCGACGTACATCGTGAAATCCTCGTGTCGTATGGTCAGTAGATCCATAATTGTACCACCTTTATATAGTTGTACCACCGAGAATGGTGGTACAACTTGATTGCCATTGCCCAACCATAACCAATTTACTCAACCATTTTAGGTTGTGGAAACCAAAAGAATCCGCCACGATCCTCCTCTTGTTCCACCATCACGTTGGATATATCCTGTAATCGCATTAATTGCACGGTTATTCTCATTTTCTGAGAAAAAGCTTCTCAAATCTGAAATAATTGTTGTACCTTTGCTCACGGCTTCTAAGTTTGTACTTTACTGTTTGGCGATTGTAAAGTTACTCATTTTCAGTGAGTTGAGCAAACTTCGAAGCCTTTTTTATTCCTATTTTATGTTAAATTATGCAGGTG
>JAGCPV010000133.1 GCA_017965475.1 Prevotella sp. | reverse complement strand
TTTTTTCAGATAAACATAGTTTATCTGCTAAAAAACTACAAAAAAATAACCGCAACCCTTTCGGACTGCGGTCAAAGCTATGTTGGATGTCAATTATCCCAGCTTATTGATGTGCTTTGCAAGACTTGACTTCAGGTTGGCGGCCTTGTTCTTGTGGATGATGTTGGTCTTTGTCAGCTTGTCCAGCATCTTCTGCACCTTCGGGTACAGGGCTACAGCCTCTTCCTTGTTGTCCATAGCGCGGAGCTTGCGCACAGCGTTACGCATCGTCTTTGCGTAGTAGTGGTTGTGAAGTGCCCGCTTCTCTGTCTGGCGGATTCTCTTCACGGATGATTTGTGATTTGCCATTTTTTAATTTGAATTTTTGATGATTAATATAAAGCTTATGGGTCTTGCGCCGCTATGGCTGCCCTGGGCGGGCTTCTGCTTCCGGTTTTTGACCTTCCGCTTTCGGCCCTCTGTCACCTTGTCCCAGTCGCCTGGTAGCACTTGGCTGTGCAGATGGCAGATTTATTTTTGGTAGTCCGTAGGAGAGTCGAACTCCTCTTTAGAGAATGAAAATCTCTCGTCCTAACCGATAGACGAACGGACCAGTTTCGCAAAATGCGGGTGCAAAGGTACTGTTATTTTTCCAATTGGCAAAATTTTCTTAAGGAAAAATGCTTTTCCCGCGTCTTTTTCTTCATTCTTAGTCCTTAATTATCAATTATTTCGTACCTTTGTGGCGTATGTTGACGAAAACTCAGGCAGTTGTACTGCATTCCCTCAAGTACGGTGAGACCCGGCTGATTGTCGATATGTTCACCAGAAGTCATGGACGATTGTCGTTCATCGTCAACATCCCCAAGTCAACCAAGTCGAAGATGAAGAAACAGTTTTTTCAGCCCCTGACGGTGCTGGAGATCGAGGCCGATGTGCGTCCGAAGGTACAACTGCAGAAACTGAAGGACGTGCGACTGGCCTATCCCTTCGCCTCTATCCCTTTTGAGCCGCATAAACTGTCTATATCACTCTTCGTGGCGGAGTTCCTGTATTATGCCCTCCGTTCCGAACAGCAGAACGCCTCGCTGTTCGACTATATCATCAACAGCATCCAGTGGCTCGACAGTCAGGAGGGCAGCTTTGCCAATTTCCATCTGGTGTTCCTGATGCGTCTCAGCCGTTTTCTGGGTTTCTATCCGAACCTGGAGGACTACGTCCCAGGTGATTACTTCGATCTCCGCGAGAGTATCTTCTGCGCAGTTCCTACCCTTCACCGTGATGTGCTCCTGCCCGAGGATGCGGAGAAAGTGCAGTTGATGATGCGTATGGACTACCCGACGATGCACCTGTTCCGCATGTCGCATCAGGAGCGCAACCGTCTCTTGGACGTCGCCCTGACCTATTACCGTCTCCATCTTACTGACTTCCCAGAGCTGAAGTCGGTAGCGGTGTTACAAGAACTGTATCAGTAAGAGCTTCTTGTCCTGTCTCTTTACCTTTACGAGAAGAACTTGATGGTGCCCTGGACGGGTTCAGCGGGGTCGGCGGGGACGTCGCTGGTGTCGGGGATATCCTCACCGCTGGCCTGACTGTTGATGCTGTCGAGGATCTCGCGGGTGCGCTTGTAGGTAGGCGTCGATTCCACGGCGGAGATCACGTCGTCGTTGTCGAGGTCTTCGGGACGGAAGAGGTAGATGTTCGGACGGCGCTTGTAGCGCTTCGTGGCGCCCTCACCGCCATAGTAGCGGTTCCGGCGGTCCTGACGCTCGGCGGCCTTCTCCTGTTCGGCGGCGATGCGGTTAATATCCTCCTGGGAGTGCTTCTTCAGGTGGGCGTCCATACCATCGACGCTCTCCAGGCCGAAGCCCGTGGCGAGGATGGTAACCTTCACCTTCTTGCCTAGTTCCAGATCGGTGGCGAGACCCCATTTGATCTCGAAGTCGTTGCCGAACTTCGCCATGAAGTCGTTCACGTCGTTCATCTCCTCCATCATCAGCGACTGCTGGCCGTCCTTCGAGCCGGCAAACGAGATACTGAGCAGGATCTTCTTCGAGTTGAAGATATCGTTATCGTTGAGCAGCGGGGAGTTCAGGGCATCGTCGATGGCCTTCTTCACGCGGCCCTCGCCCTCGCCGTAGCCAGTGGACATGATGGCCACGCCACCGTCCTTCAGCACAGTCTTCACATCGTTGAAGTCGAGGTTGATGAGGCCGTGGACGGTGATGATCTCGGCGATCGACTTGGCAGCGACGCTCAGGGTGTCGTCGGCCTTGCCGAAGGCGTCGAGCACGGACAGCTCGGGATAGATCTCACGCAGGCGCTCGTTGTTGATGACCAACAGGGCATCGACGTGTTTCTTCATCTCCTCCACACCGTCGAGTGCCTGATCGATCTTACGGTCGCCCTCGAAGCGGAAGGGGATGGTGACGATACCGACGGTGAGGATGCCCAGTTCCTTGGAGACGCGGGCGATGACGGGCGCTGCACCTGTACCGGTACCACCACCCATACCAGCGGTGATAAATGCCATACGGGTGCCGTCGCTGAGCATGTTTCGGATGTCCTCAATACTCTCCTCGGCAGCCTGACGGGCCTTCTCGGGCTTGTTGCCTGCACCGAGGCCCTCCTTACCCAACTGGAGATGTACGGGTACGGGCGAGTCATTGAGCGCCTGGTTATCCGTGTTGCAGAGTACGAACGTGACATCGTGGATGCCTTCGCGATACATGTGGTTGACAGCATTGCCGCCACCGCCACCTACACCAATCACTTTGATGATGCTGTGTTCCTTCTCGGGTGCCCCGAAGTCAAGGATCTGGATGTTATTGTTGTTGTCTGTCATGTCAATCATAACTATTCACTATTAACTAAAAACATTGAACTAATATTACTCTTCCTCCACGATGGACTTGCCGAACTGCTTGATGCCCTTCAGCGCCTTGTTCCAGAAGCTGTTCTCCTTGCGGATGCGCTCCTCTTCCTCTTTCTGGCGCAGTTCCTGCTCAAGTTTCTCACGGTCTTCCTCCTCCTGCTGGCGGCGGCGGATCTCTTCGGCCTGCTTCTTCTCATTGGCCGTCTGGATGACGCCAGGAGGAACCTCTCCCGGCTGACGGGCAGGACGTGGGTCAACGGTGGTCGGCGTAGGTTGCTTGGGCGTGCTGAACAGGTCGCCATTCTGGTCGATTTCATTACCGGCACAGTTGATGTCGCCCTTGATCAGAAGTCCGAGCACGGTGTTCATCATACCGTTGTGAGCCTTGATGAGGTCGTGGTTGGAGATCACGGTCTGGGTGACGAACTTTGCCACGCGGATCTTATCAACGTGGGTGTGGTTGGTAAACGCCTTCTCGATATTCTTCATGTTCGAGCCGCCACCCGTAAGGATGATGCCGCCCAGCAGCTTGTCGGAGTATTCCGACGGGATCTGGTACCAGACGTTCTCGATGATCTCCTCCAGTCGGCCCTCGACGATCTCGATGAACTTGCGGCTTTCGATCTGACGGTCCGTGTCGATGGAGTATTTCAGCTCGCTGTCGATATCGTTGTTGTCGGTGAAGGCGGAGGCATACTTGAGCTTCATCTGCTCGGCGTCGGCCTCCTCCATCTGGAGGGTGGCGATGTCCTTGGTGATATTGTTACAGCCAAGGGGAATGACGGCGAGGTGGCGCAGGATGTTCTTCGAGAAGACGGAGACGGTGGTCGTGTCTGCACCGAGATCCACCAGTGCACAGCCGGAACGCTTCTCTGCCTCTGTCAGTACACAGTCTGCCAGGGCCAACGGAGCCAGGAACATCTCGGCGACGTTGATGCCGGCCGTCTCGAAGCACTTGTTCAGGTTCTTGTAGAAGGAATTGCGCTCCAGAATGTTGAGGAAGTTACCCTCCAGGTGGGTGGCCTGAATGCCTACGGGGTCGATCTGAAGCTGACTGCCCACCTTGTATTCCTGAACGGCGGCATCCAGGATCTCCTGATCCTGATACTTCATGTTCCTGTTGGCATCCATCAACTCGATGACCATATCCTGGGTGACAATGGTCTCGCTGGGCAGGTCCTTGGCGATCACGTTCCTGACACTGCGTATGGACTGTCCTCCGACACCTACATATACCTGAGTGATCTCAGTCTTGAGTTGAGCTTCCAGCTTCTTGATGATGCTGGTGAGGCATTGGGCGGTCTTGTCGATGTTATAGACCACCCCCTTGCGGATGAAAGAGGAAGAATCTTCCTTGACCACGGCCAGTATCTGGATACTGCCGTTGAGATTCTTTTGTCCCGCGATTCCGGTCATTTTGGACGACCCGAGTTCAATTGCTACGATAAAATCCTTTGCTGCCATCTCTTCTATGTTTTATTTTCTTCTTTTATTTCTCTTACAGATGATCTGATTGTCAAACTCTACGTTGATATAGCTGTATTTGTTCCAGCCGGCTTTGTTCAGGCCGTACAGGTAGAACTTCCGCAACCGGTCCAGTTTCTTGTCGATATTGACTGGTGGTCCCAGGTAGATCACATGGTCTCCCACGCGCGGCACGATCTCTACCGAACCGTCAGTAAGGATGTTCATCTGAACCACCTGGTTCTTCCAGAACTTATCCTTCAGGATCTGGTTGGCCACCCGCGTCAAAGTCGTCTGCGCATACTTGTGGGTGATGGCTCCGGTGGCGATCACCTGATCCGTGACATAGCGGGTCTCCGGCATCAGGCTCCCATGGGTATCCACATAGTAGTTCTCGCCGTTCTCGGCCATCACGCGTGCAACGGGGATCCGCTGCTTGATGTAGATGCAGACGTGGCCGTTCTGGCTCTTGTAACATTCCGCCTGATCGACGAAGGGGCTCTTCTTCAGGCACTCCTCGATGGTCCTGACATTGATCTCCGCCATCGGCTTGGACAGCGGATAGCACTTGTTCTGTGTCAGGATCCGCTTGATCTCCCCAGCTGTCATGAAGCCCTCCACGGCCGTCTGCTCCACGTCGATCTTCACCTCAGAGCATGTGGCAGCCTTCGCGTCGGGTTTGTTGAACGCGGTGACGGCCAGCAGCAGATAGGCGGCAATGACGATGTCGCATACTACAAATAAGGACTTCTTCCAGTTGATGGACATTTAAATATTTGACATTATACGATTTGACTATTGACTGTTGAGTATCTTCGCGATCTGGGGCACCTGGTTGTCGAGGTCACCGGCACCGAGGACGATGAGCACCTCGAACCGATGGTTCTTGACGTAGTCGAGCACCTCGTCCTTGCGGATGAGTTCCTTCTTCACGCCGGACTTCAGGTTGTCGTAGATCAGTTGCGACGTGACACCCTCGATGGGCAGTTCACGGGCGGGATAGATCTCGGTGAGCACCACCTCGTCGAGCTGACTCAGAGCCTCCGCGAAATCCTTGTAGAAATCGCGGGTACGGGTATAGAGGTGGGGCTGGAAGATCGCGGTGATATGCTTGTCCCTGTAGAGCTCACGGATGCTCTTGGCACTCTGGTAGATCTCCTTGGGGTGGTGGGCATAGTCGCTGAGGAACACCAGCTTATCGGTCTTGATCTTAAAGTCGAAGCGACGATCGACACCTCCGTAGGTCTTCATGCCGTATTTCAGCTCTTCCGCTGTACAGCCGTTGAGCTGTGCCATTGCCATGGCGGCGATGCCGTTCTCGATGTTGATGGGGACGGGCTGGCCCAACTGGATATCGCGGATGCTCTCAATGGGGGAGATGAAGTCGAAGATGATCTCACCGTTTCCGATGCGGATGTTCTCGGCATGGAAGTCGCCCTCGTTGAGGCTGTAGTCATAGCGGCGCACACCGTCCTGCAGGTGCTCCTTCATCTCCAGGTCACGGTGGATAATCAGGGCACCGCCGGGCTGGATGAGTTCAGTATAGTGACGGAAGCTCTCAAGGTAGGCCTCTTTGGTACCATAGATATCCAAATGGTCGGGGTCGGTGGCAGTGATGACGCTCATCCACGGACGGAGCCAGTGGAACGAGCGGTCGAACTCATCGGCCTCGATGACCACATAGTCGGAGTCGGAGAGGATATAGTTGGTGCCGTAGTTCTTCGAGATACCGCCGAGGAAGGCGTTGCAGTCGAGACGGCTCTGGTGCATGATATGGGCGCACATCGTCGAGGTGGTCGTCTTGCCGTGGGTACCGGCCACGCAGAGTCCCTTATGGGCCTGTGTCAAGGTACCGAGCACCTGGGCGCGCTTCTGGATCTCGAAGCCGTTGGCACGGAAGAACTGGAGTTCCTGATGATCTTCCGGAATAGCTGGGGTATAGATCACGAGACATTTCTCTTTCTGCTTGCAGATATGGGGAATCTCGTCCATGTTCTCTTCGTAGTGGATGAGCATGCCTTCCTTCTCCAGCTGACGGGTCAGGTCGCTGGGGGTCTTGTCGTAGCCGGCCACAACCAGTCCTTTCTTCAAAAAGTAGCGGGCGATGGCGCTCATGCCGATGCCACCGGCTCCTACGAAATAGACAGCTTTGATATCTTTGATGTTCATTTTGCTAATTGGATGACTTCTTTGGCGATGATGTTGGCCGAGTCGGGCAGGGCGAGCTTCAGCACGTTCTCGCTGAGTGACTTCAGTTTGGCGGTGTCCTGTACGGTGTCGATGGCCAACTGCAGCAGTTTGGCAGGTGCCTCTGCGTCCTTCACGTAGATGGCGGCATCGCGGGTGGAGAGTGCTAGTGCGTTCTTCGTCTGGTGGTCTTCGGCCACATTGGGACTGGGCACGAGGATCACGGGCTTGCCGATGAGGCAGAACTCTGAGATACTGCTGGCACCAGCACGGCTGATAACGAGGTCGGCGGCCTTGTAGGCGGCTCCCATGTCGGTGATGAAATCGGTGACCTTCAGGTTCGGGATGTCCTGACCCTTCAGGCGTTCAGTGATCTCTGCACTATAGTATTTGCCTGTCTGCCAGATAAACTGGACGTCGGATGACTTGACGAGGTCGAGGTGCTGGAGGACGCTCTCGTTGATGGTGCGGGCTCCCAGACTTCCACCGACGAGGAGGATCGTCTTCTTCGAGGGGTTGAGACCCAGACTCTTGATGGCTTCCTCACGGGAGATGGTCGTCTCAAGCAGGTTCTGGCGCACAGGGTTTCCCGTCAAGATGATCTTCTCGGCAGGGAAGAAACGCTCCATTCCCTCGTAGGCCACACAGATCTTCTCGGCTTTGTTGGCCAGGTTCTTATTCGTCAGACCGGCATAGCTGTTCTGTTCCTGTATGAGCGTGGGGATGCCTAAGCTGTTGGCAGCACCCAAGGCAGCGGCACTGGCGTAACCGCCGACGCCGACAGCTACGTCGGGCTTGAACTCGCGCAGGATCTTCTTCGCGAGCCACTTGCTTTTCAGGTAGTCGATGGCCACACCGACATTGGCGGGTTTCCATAGGGGACGGAAGAAGCCCCTGATGGGCAGTCCCTTGATCTCATAGCCAGCCGCAGGTACGCGTTGCATCTCCATACGTCCTATAGCACCGATGAAGAGGATACTGGCATCGGGACACAGTGCCTTGATGGCATTAGCAATAGAGATAGCTGGGAAGATATGTCCTCCTGTTCCACCTCCACTGATGATGACTCTTAGTGCTTTGCTCATACCTGATTTCCTATTTGCGTGCAAAATTACAAATTAAATTTCTTTTCCTGCCATTTTTCCTGCCCTTTTTTTCGCAGAGCGGCTAACACTTAAGATCACACCGATATAAGCGCAGTTGATGACCGTCGATGTTCCGCCTTTACTGATGAGGGGAAGCGGCTGTCCTGTCACGGGTGCGATTCCTACTGCCACCAGCATATTGAAGCTGGCCTGTACGACCAGTAGCAACGCCAGACCCATGACGAGGAAGGCCGGGAAATTATTCTCGCAACGGCTGGCAATGCGCGCCGCCCGATAGAGCAGAACGATGTAGAGGAATACTACGCCGATGGCTCCAAGGATACCTAATTCCTCTATGACGATGGCGAAGATGAAGTCGGAGAAGGCCTGTGAGAGGAAGTCACGCTCCACAGACTGTCCCGGTCCCTTGCCGATGATGTTACTCGACACGATGGCGATATTGGCATGAGCCACCTGTGCGTCCTTGTCCAGATCATATTCGTCGGGTGCAATATCTTTCTTGTCTAGATGCTTGACGATACGGTTACGCCAAGTGACAAAACGGTGGAAGACGCCTCCACCCTTGATGACCTTGGTGTCGGTCTCGCCGCTGACAGCCTCGGTGGTCTGCTTACTGTCCTCCTGATTGGCGCCGATGCTTCCCAGGGTAAGGACCAGTGTCAGGAACACGGCGACAAGGATGGCACAGGCTCCCATGAGTTTGCCTAACTGGATCATGGGTACCCGGCCGATGAACATCATGAGGAAGATGACGGCGAGGAGCAGGGCTGCTGTGGAGAGGTTCTCGATACCAATCAGGGCAGCAGTGGGGATGACGATCCACAGGATCCACTTGAACGCCTTCTTGTCAGCACCTTCCTCCCGTTGCATGGCACTGAGAATCTGGGCCGTGATCAATACCATTGTGCCTTTGGCAATCTCTGAGGGCTGGAAGGTGATGCCTCCCGGCAGGAGGATGACACGGTTGGCACCGTTGATGGACTCTCCGCCGACCAGTACCCAGAGCAAAGTGATGCCCGTGATGATCAATAGGAAGGGTGTCATCAGTTTAAAATACCGGCATGGGATGTTCAGCGTGAACACCGCTACTATTGCACCTACGATGATGGTAACCGTGTGGAAGGCGATAGGTCCGACGTAGTTCTGGCTCTTATAGGTCAGGTTGCTCGAAGCCGAAAAGACCTCGACGATACTGATCATACAGAGGAAGAAGAATACCATCCAGATGACCTTGTCTCCTTTGAAGATGTTACCGATCTTTTTGTTCATATTCTAGAGGTTTCTAGCCAGTGTCTTGAATTGTTCGCCGCGGTCCTCCATGTTCTTGAAGAGGTCGAACGAGGCGCAGCAGGGTGAGAGAAGGACTGTCTCACCGGGCTTGGCCATCTCATAGCAGGCCGCCATGCACTCCTTCATTGAGTGGGTGTCGCGTACGGGGATACCAATACCGTCGAAGTTGTCGTGCAGTTTTTGGTTGTCGGCACCGAGATAGACGATGCCGGAGCATTTCTCCTTTACGAGCGGCTTGATGGGCTCGTAATCGTTGCCCTTGTCCTTGCCGCCGATGATCAGGATCACCTTGGTCTTCATGGCCTCCAGGGCATACCAGCAGGCATCGACATTGGTGGCTTTCGAGTCGTTGATATATTGTACGCCGCGTACCATGCAGACCTTCTCCAGACGGTGCTCCACACCGGGGAAGTCGCTCAGGCTCTTGCGGATCTCCTCCTTCTTGATACCAGCCACGTCAGAGGCGATACCTGCAGCGAGGGAGTTGTAGATGTTATGCTTGCCTGTCAGACTGAGGCTCTCCTGTTCCATATTGAAGGGTTCGGGCTTCTCAATCTTGTATTGTCCCTCCTCAATATAGCCGATGACACCTTTCTCTTTCAGTTCGGCAAATGGATACTGGATGGCCTTGATGTCGTACTTCTCCAGCTCACGTTTGATAATGGGATCGTCGGCCCAGTAGATGAAGGCATCCTGTGGCGTCTGGTTCTGGATAATGCGCATCTTCGCATCCACGTAGTTCTGCATCTCGAAGTTATAACGGTCGAGATGATCGGGCGTGATATTCAGCAGGATGGCGATGTTGGCACGGAAGTCGTACATATTGTCCAACTGGAACGAGCTGAGCTCGATGATGTAGTATTCATGCGGATCCTCAGCCACCTGTAGAGCGAGGGAGTTTCCGATGTTTCCTGCTAGTCCGGCGTCATAGCCAGCCTCTTTGAAGATGTGGTAGATCAGGGAGGTGGTCGTGGTCTTGCCATTCGACCCTGTGATACAGATCATTTTCGAGTTGGTATAGCGGCCTGCGAACTCGATCTCACTGATGATATGGATGCCTTTCTCCTTGATCTTGACGATCATCGGGGCCGTGTCGGGGATGCCGGGACTCTTGATGATCTCGTCGGCATTCAGGATCCTGTCTTCAGTATGCTGGCCCTCCTCCCACGCGATATGGCGGTCGTCGAGCATCTTCTTGTACTTGTCGGCAATCTTCGACATGTCTGATACAAACACGTCGAAACCTTCCTTCTTGGCGAGGACGGCGGCTCCTGCGCCGCTCTCTCCTGCTCCTAATATCACTATTCTCTTCATTGTCTATCTCATCTTCAGGGTTATTATCGTCAGTGCCGCCAGGATAATGCTCATGATCCAGAAACGGATGGTAATCTTCGACTCATGGAACGGACGGTGGGGCCAGCTTTTCAGGATATAGGTGCTGGTGGCATCCAACTGGGAGTCGAGTTTCCGGAAGGTGTCGTGGATGGGTGTGGCACGGAACACGCGCACTCGCTTGCCCTTCCGCTTTTGTATCTTGAACCACTGGGTCTGTATGATCACACTCAGGCTCTCCACGAAGAAGATGCCGCAGAGGATGGGTAGCAGCAGTTCCTTGTGGATGATGACGGCACAGACACCGATGATACCACCGATGGTCAATGAACCGGTATCGCCCATGAACACCTGGGCTGGGAAGGCGTTGTACCACAGGAAACCGATCATCGCTCCCACGAAGGCGCAGAGGAAGATCACCAGTTCCTCAGAGTGGGGGATATACATGATGTCGAAATACGAAGCATAGCCGATATGGGATGACACATAGGCCAGGACGCCCAGTGCCACACCGATGATGGCGGAGTTGCCGGCACACATGCCGTCCATGCCGTCGTTTAGGTTGGCACCATTCGACACGGCTGTCACCACGAGGATGGTCATCAAGACGAAGATGACCCATCCGGCTGCTACCGCATATTTGCCGCAGAACCCCATGACCTTTGAGTAGTTCAGGTTATGGTTCTTGATGAATGGGATGGTCGTCTGTAGTGACTTCACGGCTTCCTTCTTATGTTTGATGACGATCTCCTGGTTCTGTTGTGGCTCATTCAGGCTTTCGCGGACTACGACATCCGGACTGAGCCAGAGGGTAAGACCGACGATGAAACCGATACTGATCTGTCCTACGATCTTGTATTTGCCCTTTAGGCCATCCTTGTTGCGCCTGAAGATCTTGATATAGTCATCAAGGAAGCCAAGGAATCCGAGCCAGACGGTGGTGATGATCATCAGAATCAGATAGGTATTACGGATACGTCCCAGCAGGATCACCGGCACAAGGATGCTGACGATGATGATGACACCACCCATCGTGGGTACGCCTTTCTTCTCCACACCGAACAGATCAATGCTCGGGTCACGTTCCGTCTCGAAGATCTTCTTACGTTTCATCCATTTGATGAACCGTTCGCCGAACCAAGCCGAGATGAGCAGTGAGAGAATCAATGTCAGCAGGGCACGGAACGAGATGTAGGACCACATGTGTGATCCAGGGATGTTGTATTGGTCGAGAAACCGGAAGAGATAGTATAGCATCTTTCTTTGGAGTTTGGGTTTGGAAGTTTGATTCTGGAACTATGAATTAAAGATGTCACGAACGACTTCCTTGTCATCGAAGTGGTGCTTTACGCCTTGGATCTCCTGATAGTCCTCATGGCCCTTGCCGGCGATGAGGATGACGTCGCCCTTCTCCGCCATCATGCAGGCGGTGCGGATGGCCTCGCGACGATCGACGATGCTGATGACTTTCTTCATCTGCTTCTGATCGAGACCGGCGAGCATATCGTTGATGATGTCTTCAGGTTCCTCGAAACGGGGATTGTCGCTGGTGATGATCACCCTGTCGCTCTGCTTGACAGCCTCCTGGGCCATCAGCGGACGCTTGCCCTTGTCGCGGTTGCCGCCTGCACCGCAGACGGTGATGACCTTACCTTTGCCGTCAAGTACTTCATGGATGGCATTGAGCACGTTCTCCAGGGCATCGGGGGTGTGGGCGTAATCGACGATGGCGGTATAGCCCTCAGGGGAGCGGACGGGATCCAGACGACCGTTAACGCTCTTCAGGGTGCTCAGAATAACGAGAATCTCATCAGGATTCTTGCCCAGCATGACGGCTGCACCATAGACGGCGAGCAGGTTGCTCACGTTGAACTTGCCAATGAACTGTACGCCGACCTCCTTGCCATTGATGTCGAGATACATGCCCTCAAAGTGACACTCGATGATCTTCGCCTTGAAATCGGCCATCGTACGGGTGGAGTAGGTCTTGACCTGTGCCTGACAATTCTGCACCATCACACTTCCGTTCTTGTCATCGGCGTTGATGATGGCGAAGGCTTCCTTGTCGAGTCCGTCGAAGAAGGCCTTCTTCGCGTCACGATAGTTCTCGAACGTACCGTGATAGTCCAGATGGTCACGGGTCAGGTTCGTGAAGATACCGCCAGTGAACCGCAGTCCACCGATGCGTTTCTGGGCAATGGCATGACTGGAACATTCCATGAAGGCGTATTCGCAGCCAGCCTCTACCATCTGGGCGAGCAGTCGGTTCAGTTCGATGGGGTCGGGCGTGGTATGGTCTGCCGGGATCACCTCATCCTCGATATAGTTGCAGACGGTGGATAGCAGACCACACTTATGACCGAACTTGCGGAACATATTATATAATAAGGTGGCGATGGTCGTCTTACCGTTAGTACCCGTCACACCGACGAGTTTCAGTTGTCGTGAGGGATCACCATAGAACTGTGTGGCAACCTCACCGACCCAGTCTTCCGTTGATTCTACGGCGATATAGGTCACACCTGGCGTACGTTTGGTGGGCAGACTCTCACAGAGGATAGCGGTAGCACCCTGTTCGATAGCCTTGTTGATAAACCGATGTCCGTCGGTCTGTGTACCTGGGACAGCCACGAAGAGGTGGTCAGCCTCTATCCGACGGGAATCGATGTTGACACCCTTGATCTCTACCTCTGCATCACCGATGATGTTCAGTACTTCGACATTCTTCAGTAACTCGTTCAGTTTCATATCTTTTCGTTTTTAGTTATTCCATGTACAGGTCGCATACCATACCTTGTTTGGCGGCCGTGCCAGCATAGATGCTCTGTGCCTTCACCTTACCACGGCCTCTGATTTTCGCTTTCACACCGATGCTCTCCAACAGATAGACCGCATCGCGGGCTCCCATACCAGTGACATCGGGCACGACTCCCCTGGTGGTCTTCGTCTGCATAAGCATCACGGTCTTAGGTTCCCTCTTCGCCTGCCCCCAGATGGGATTTCCTTCCGTATAGGAGCCGCTCCAGTTGTTGTTGGTCTTGACGCCCAACTGGTTCAGCACGTAATGGGCTGCCACCATGTCACCACCCTTGACATCGGGGATAATGACGGATGCGGTGTCGCGGGCATCATCCACGCTACGCTTCAGATTCTGTGCCATCACACCCTCGGAGATATGGTGGAACACCACGCCCGACATACCACCGCCTGAGGCGGGCAGACCAGACTTCTTCAGACAGACAATACAGGTGTAACGGGGATCATCAGCAGGGAAATAGCCGGCAAACGACAGCCAGTAACGGGTTGTTCCAGAGTGGTAGCTACCATACTGGTCGGCCACCTGGGCCGTACCCGTCTTTCCTGCCACCTTAAACGATTTGGAACCAGCTTTACGACCCAGTCCCTGACTGACCACATGTTCCAGGATGGTCTGCATCATCTTGATGGTTGCCGGTTTGGCGATATTCTCCTTGAGCACGACAGGCTCAAACTCCCTGACGACCTGTCCGTCCTTCATCAGCTGCTTCACAAAGCGGGGCTGCATCATCTTACCGTTGTTGGCGATGGCGTTGTAGAAGGCCACCGTATTGATGGGAGCGATCTGTGTCTCGTAACCGATACTCATCCAGGGCAGGGTGGTCTTACTCCAGTATTTGGCACGGTCCGTGGTCTTCGTGTCCGGCATACGGATATAGGGTGGATGATAGCCTACCAAGGGGATCTTCAGATCTTCGTGGATGCCCACGCGATAGAGCCCTTGTACGTATTTCGTCGGATTGCTGCCGTAGAACTTATCGATGACGTAGCTCACGCCGATGTTCGAGCTGACCTCGAGGGCGCGGGCGACGTTGATGTCCTGATAACCGCCACGGCGCCAGTTGTGGTCTTTCATGTCACGGCCATGCATGTTCATGACACCGCTGCCTGTATGGATCACGAAACTGGTATCTCTAGGGATTACTCCGTCGTCAAGAGCCACAAGGAAGGAAGCCACCTTGAATACGGAACCAGGCTCACAACGGTAACTGATGGCGTTGTTCACCATCTCATGATACTCGCCGTCGGCACCGCGCTGCATGTTCACGATGGCCTTCACGTCACCGGTCTTCACCTCCATGAGGATGGCTACGCCCATCTCACCACCGATCTCCTTCAGCTCTTCGACAACAGCACGCTCTGCCAGATCCTGCATGCCTACGTCGATGGTCGTCACGATATCGTAACCGTCAATAGGATTTTGGACAGGAATGTCCATATATTTGTTCAGCACCTTCCGACGGTGCATCAAACCGTTTGTACCACGGAGCAGAGAGTCGAACGACAGTTCCAGACCGTATTTTGCGCTGTCCTTAGCACCAAACATGTCACCGACGGTGCGCTGGGCCAGTGAGCCGAACGGACGACGGCGGGCATTGAACTCCTCCCAGTGGAAACCACCCTTATAGACAGGCTCTTTGAAGATCGGCAATTTGTGAACCTCGCAGAACGTGTTATAGTCGATACGACGTGGCCAGACAGCCCAGTGACGGGCACCGACGGTACCGTTCCTCTGGACTTTCTGTCTGCCTTCCAGCAGATGGGCCTTGAACTCTGCGGCCGACTTGGAGGGGAATATCTGGTTGAGCTCATGACAGAGAGTGTCAATTTTTTCTGCCCATACGGAGTCACGTCTGTGACGACCAATGGAGTCATCGGCTCCGGCCTGGAAGTCCATGTAGATCTTGTATTCAGGGATGCTGCTGGCCATCAGCTGACCGTCGCAACTGAGGATGTTACCGCGGGCAGGCTTGACACTCACACTGTCGCGCTTCAGACGGTCGGCCACCTGTGTCCAGTAGTCCTTCTTGGCGGTCATGATGTAGAAGGCCTTGCCAACAACGGCAAAACCTACCAGCGTCAGCACTACTGCGATGGCGAAGTAGCGGGGCATGACCTTATCACTCTTGAACTTACTCATTCCGTCTTCCTACTCGGGTACATATATTATATATGGGGGCTGGTCTGCGATATGCAACAGACTGTCCTTATTCTGTTTCAGGGCATCCAGCACATGGCTCTCGCGACATTTCTCCGTCAGGGTGCTGGAACTGGAGAGAGCCTTGTATTTCGCGTCGAGCAGTTCCTTCTCCAACTTGTCGATGGCGATCAGATCCTGCTGGCACTGGTAGCGGATGGCGACGTAGGCGATACAGAAGATCACCAACAGGACGAAGAGCCAGATCTGTCGGCGTACCATCTCTGCTGTCAGGAAGTCACCACCGAGGATGGTGCGCAGGGTCAGGGAGGATGTCAGCTTCGGATCCTCCTCGCTGGCCTTCTCCTTGATGAGCTGGATGGTTTTCTTGGCCTGCTCCTTCATGTCGGCAGCCTCTTCTGCCAGGCTAATGTCTTCGGCAGGCTGTCGCTTTCCCTGAACGGCCGGCTCTTTAATCACCGTCTGTTCGATCTCCAGTTTTATGTCGTCCTTCTTACCCATCTCTCTTTACTTTTCTCTCTTCACTCCAATCCTCAGTTTGGCACTTCGGCTACGGGGATTACGCTGCTGTTCGTCATCATCAGGCACGATCACTTTGTTGCCGACTTGCTGGAGGGGTGCTTCGATACGTCCAAAGAAATCCTGCTGCACCTTACCCTCGGCATTGCCGGCCTTCATGAAGTTCTTCACAATGCGGTCTTCCAACGAGTGGTAGGTGATGACAGAGAGTCGTCCATCTTCACGGAGCAACTCACAGGCACTGTTCAGCATCTCCTTCAGGGCGTCCATCTCGTGGTTCACTTCAATGCGAAGTGCCTGAAACAGTTTGGCGGTCTCTTTCTTCTCCCGCTCACGGGGGAAAAACTGTTCCGTGACCTGCAACAGGTCGCCTGTTGTTGCGATGGCCTTTTCGCTCCGTGCTTTCACGATGGCGGCAGCGATCTTCCGGGCGTTCTTCAGTTCACCGTAGATATAGAATATATCAGCCAACCTTTCTTCATCGTAGTTGTTGAGGATGTCGGCTGCTGTCATACCGGCCCGTTTGTTCATCCGCATGTCAAGGGGCGCATCGAAACGGAAGGAGAAACCGCGCGTCTCGTCGTCGAAATGATGGCTGGAGACACCGAGGTCTGCCAACAGACCGTCGATCTGTTCCACCTCATAATAGCGCATCCAGTTGCGGAGATACCTGAAATTGCTCCTGACAAACGTGAACCGGTTGTCATCGAGGATATTTCCCTCGGCATCCTCATCTTGGTCGAAACTGTAAAGATGTCCGTCCTTGCCGAGTCGTCGCAGGATCTCCTGACTATGTCCGCCACCACCGAAAGTGACGTCAACATAAACACCGTCGGGCTTGATATCAAGCCCGTCGATGCTCTCCTGTAGGAGTACTGGAGTGTGATATGTCTCGGCGGTAGTGATCATAAGGCATCACTGGCGTTCATGATATTTTCAAATTCCGTGCCGAACTCCTCGTCGGTCTTGAGTGTCTGACTCAGGTTCTTCGGCGACCAGATCTCTATGGTGTCGTCCATGCCGATGAATTGGATGTCCTGATCGATCTCTGCCATTTTCTGCAGACGCTTGGAGATCAGGAAACGGCCGTTGCCGTCGAGGTTCACCACCTCTGCCTCCGACACGAACTGGCGGAACATTTGCTGATGGGTGGGCTTCCACGGACGAAGCTGGGCCTTCAGCATGTCCAATCGTGTGTTCCATACGCTTTCCGGGTAGAGCACCAGACATTTCTGGAAGACATCCCTGCGCAATACCAAGTTTTCCTCGCCTGATGCCTGTAGCACCTTGCGGAAAACGGCTGGCAGGAAGGCTCTTCCCTTCACATCAGTCTTGGCTTCTATATTACCTAAGAAACGCATGCGTTCATCTCTCTTATAAGTTCAGGTGCAAAGATAGTGATTTTTCCCCACTTTACACCACTTTTCCCCACTAATTTTAAATTTTAACTTTAATTTACCAATTTCGTCAATTCGGGGATAGCAAATGTTGAGTGTAACGATGATGTGACCATCAAACGGGCCTAACTCCGCCATAGCACAAAACATTTAATTTTGTGCAAAAATTATCCCTTGATGTTTGGTGTTTTCGATTATTTAGTGTAACTTTGCCCCCTGTTAGTAGGAGAGAATGGCAGCAGTTACAGAAAAGACCATCGACATCGATCAGATCCTGAAGGGGAAATTAGGTGCAAAAGCGAAGTTTGTGCCTGGTTTCTTGGTGAACTGGTTGAAGCGTATTGTCCATGAGGATCAGGTGAATGCCTTCCTTTGGGAGAACCGCGACAAGGTGGGTGTGGAATGGTTGGAAGAGTGCGTCAAGTATCTGGATATGACGCTTGAGATTGAGGGTAAGGAAAACCTGCCTGACCCTCAGGACGGTCGTCTCTATACTTTCGTCAGCAACCATCCCCTCGGCGGTGAGGATGGTGTGGCGCTGGGTGCCATCATCGGGAGGCATTATGACGGCCGTTTCCGTTATCTGGTGAACGATCTGTTGATGAATCTCCCTGGATTGGCCCCTGTTTGCATTCCTATCAACAAGACGGGTAGTCAAAGCCGCAACTTCCCGGCCATGGTGGAGGCTGGTTTCCAGAGTGATAACCACATGCTGATGTTCCCTGCCGGTCTCTGTTCTCGTAAGAAAGACGGTGAGATCAAGGACATCCCCTGGACGAAGACCTTTATCTCTAAGAGTGTGGAGTACCAGCGTGATGTGGTGCCCATCCATTTCGGTGGACAGAACTCCAGATTCTTCTACCGTCTGGCCAATTTCTCCGACCGTTTCCTGCCCTTCAACCTGGCCATGATGTACCTGGTTGACGAGATGTACAAAAATGTGCACAAGACATTCCGTGTGGCCATAGGCAAGCCCATACCTTGGCAGACCTTCGATAAAAGTCGTAAGCCTGTGGAGTGGGCACAATTCGTCCGCGAACAAGTATATACCCTGTAAGAAAACTAATCACAACCAATAACAACCCCGATGGAACAAGAGATTATCCAGCCAATCAGCAAAGACGTTCTCAAGAGTGAACTGACGTCTGATCGCCAGCTTCGTATGACGAATAAGAGTCATAATGAAATCTACGTCATCACTGCCCATAATGCACCAAACGTGATGAAGGAGATTGGTCGTCTGCGTGAGGTGGTCTTCCGTGAGGCTGGCGGTGGTACAGGTAAGGACATGGATATCGATGAATTCGATATTTGTGAGAATTGCTACAAGCAGTTGATCGTCTGGAATCCAGAGGCAGAGGAGATCATCGGAGGTTATCGATACTTGGAGGGTACGGCTTGGGAGATGGATGATCAGGGACAGCCCATCCTTGCCACCAGTCACATGTTCCATTTCTCGGAGAAGTTCCTGAAGGAATACATGCCCTATACCATCGAACTGGGTCGCTCGTTTGTGTCGTTGCCATACCAGAGCTCGCGCATGGGTGCTAAAAGTCTTTTTGCGCTCGATAACCTGTGGGACGGACTGGGAGCCCTGACGGTCATCAAACCCAACGTCCGCTATTTCTTTGGCAAGATGACGATGTATCCCTCGTATATCCGTAAGGGCCGCGACATGATTCTCTACTTCCTGAAGAAGTATTTCGATGACAAGGAGCAGCTGATTATCCCGATGAAACCGCTGAAATTGGAGTCTGATCCTTCTGAATTGGAGAAGATCTTCACGGGGCATAACTTCAAGGAAGACTATCGCATCCTGAATACTGAAATCCGCAAGTTGGGTTATAACATCCCGCCGCTGGTGAATGCCTATATGAACCTCTCGCCGACGATGAAACTGTTTGGTACGGCCATTAACTATGGCTTTGGTGATGTGGAGGAGACGGGTATCCTGATCGCCATGGAAGAAATCTTCGAGGAGAAGCGTGTGCGCCATATTGATTCGTTTATCAAGGAGCACCCTGAGGCCATGAAGATTACCAGTGGAGCCAATAATGTCATCTACAAGGAGCATTAGGATTAAAAGTTTTAACCTAAAGATAACGTTGTATTCTACGAAGATATCAAAAAACATCGTACCTTTGCACCCGAGAAGTTGTGCAAAGTAGATGAAGAAGGCGTTGATGTATTTGCTGCTGGCACTTGGAATCACACTCGGAGTGCTGTTTATCGGTGGAGCTGTTATGGGCTTTATCGCAGGATTCGTCGATGCCATGCATGAAAACGAAGTTGGCACCACCTCTACCATGAGTATGATGACGGTAGGGGGTGTTTGTATGATCCTTGCGCTTTGTCTGATCCTCCATTGGGTGTTTCTCCATCTTGGCTTTGCCTCTTATTCTGAAGGTCGCATTCCAAGGCCAGTGCGTTGGAAGGTGATATTGGGAATCATACTGGCTATGGCCGGTATGGCAGTACTCAATTGCATTGTATATAATCCGATAGCAGAGCCAGACGGTACGTTGCTCACGGAGTCGGATAATAAGATGCGTGAATTCTTTATCTGGATGAAAGCCCATCCTTATACAAGTATCCTGATGATGATCATCATTGAGGCAACGGCTAATCTGGTCATCTGCGGCGCTGTGCTTCGTGAGATTCTGGAGTGGAAGCATCGTCCGGCGATTGTGATCACAGTCTATGCCGTCATCATGGCATTCATCTCGATCTCGGTCAGCAGACCACTGCTGATCATACCAGCGATGTTGATGGCGCAGTTGGAGGGATGGGTCTTCGAGTATTCCCGTAGCGTCATCCCGGTGATTATTGGCGATGTGGTGTTCTGGATCGTTATGCTCTGTCTGATGGGTACCGTTTTTTCTGGGTGGTGGTTACTGCCCGTTGCCGTGTTGATAGTGGGTGGCACCATTCTAACCTTGAAGGTCATGGAACCCTACAAGCCCATCGACTAATCTGTAATGAGCAGTTGGAGACCGATGCCGCGGACTGTCTTGAGGTTAATGCGGGGCTCGTCGGCCAGCAGTTTCCTGAGTTTATTGACAAAGACATCGAGTGAGCGCGAGGCGAAATAGTCATCTTCCGTGTTCCAGAAGCGGCTGAGGATGGCTTCGCGACGTACCACATTGTTCTTGTTCTCTGCCAGCAGTTGCAGGATCTGTGCCTCACGTTGGGTAATGGTCTGCGATAGGTTCGTCTCGTCATCGCGTAGGGTGGCGTGGTCAGCGTCGAGGGTATATTTCCCGAGTTTGTAGTGACTGGTCTCTTTCTGGGTCTTGGCTCCTCCGCGCATCTTCATCAGTGCCTGGATATGGGCGTCGAGTTCCTCTGGCACGAAGGGCTTCTTCACGTAGTTGTTGATGCCGAGGCGGTAGCCCGCCTTCACGTCGTTGGGGGAGGTGAGGGCTGAGGTGAAGATGATGATCACGTCACCGTCGGTCTCGCGGATGCGCTCCACCATCTCGAAGCCGTTCATCACGGGCATGTCGATGTCGGAGATAATCACGTCGGGATGGATCTCCTCCCACATTTTCACACCTTCCTTACCATTTGAGGCTGTGCTCACTTCGTAACCGCCGATAATGTCTTCCAGACCTGTCTTCTCGATATAGGCCAGCGACACATCGTCTTCCACCAGTAATAACTTAATCATATCTTTGGGATGTAAAGTGTAAATTCTGAAAACTTGTCTTTCTCGCTCGACACAGTGACCTTACCGCCGTGGGCTTGCATCACCTGATCGACGTAGTTCAGTCCGAGACCAAAGCCGGAGACACCGCCCTTCCGGTTCTTCTCGTGGATGGCGGCACGACCGAACTTATCGAAGATCACCTGTTGCTCTTCCTTCGAGATACCGATGCCGTTGTCATGTACCTTCAGTAGCACATATTTGTCGGTGTCGAAAGTCTTGATGCTGATATGGATGTCGTCCTTCGAGTATTTGATGGCGTTGTCTATCAGGTTGGCGATGGCCTCTGTGAGATACTGCTCATCAGCCAGCACGTTCTCCACTTTCAGGTCGGTGGTGATCTCGATGGGCTTCGTGGCTTTGGCTTTTGCTTTCTCCACGAGGTCGAGGATGACGGGCTTCAACTCTACCTCGTTCTTGTTCAGGATCAGTTTCTTGTTTTCGAGTTTCGAGATGGTCAGCAGTTTGTTGACGAGTGCCAGCAGGTGCTCTGCCTCATCCTCGATGATCGAGTAGTATTTCTCCTTGATCTGTGGCTTGTCATCCACCTTGCCGCTGTGCAGGAAGTGGGCCCCCATGATGATACTCGACAGGGGCGACTTCATGTCGTGTACCATCGCATACGAGAAGTCGTTTCTTAGTTCCGCCATTTGCTCCTGTTCGGTGATGAAGCGCAGCAACTGGATGATGATGATGGCGAAGAAGCCTAAGATGATGGCACTGATGAGGAATAGTGGACTCAGTTTTCGTGCCAGTTCCGGATAGGGGTTGTTGAGGGCAAGTTGGATGGCCCTCGACTGGTCGCGGCGGATGCTGACGGGTTTGGTGAGCAACGACCAGGAGCTGTTTCTGTCGTTGTTTCGTCTAAGTATTTTTCCGTCGGCATCGACCTCTAAGAGGGTGACGTTACGGTTGATATGTGCCACGCTCAACAGAGAATCGACCAGCATTGCCACGTTGTCGAGTGAGATCTCCGAGTGATATTTCTGGCTCAGTGCGTCGTTCATGCCTTCTACAGAGGAGGCCAGCGACAGGTTGCCTCGCGACTGCGGCAGACTGAGCGTGTCATCCATCGTCACCAGCTCCGCACGACTGTAGCTCTCGTAGAACATGGCCCACGACAGTTGGTTGCCTGCCCGCTCCGAGATGTCCCTGGTCGTCGAGCGGTAGGTCATCCACATATAGATACCCAGCAACAGCAACACCGCCACGGCACTCACGATCGACACATATTTATATTTGTTCTTATGCATACAGTCCGCAAAGATACAAAAAGAGAGCGAAATACAAAAACTATTTGAGAATTATTTCACTCCGGGAAATGATACACCAGATACTGCGTGTTGGGTTCGGTTGGATAGTTCGTGAGTCGCCCGGAGCGTGTGATAAACGACAGTATGCCATTATAGACACCATAACCAAATGTGTATTGACCACCGTAGATGTTGATATAATGAATACGTCGCGCATCATAGTTCAGCAGCCGTTCTATATCGATGACTGGCATGCCGTCGATCAGAACCATTGCTGGCCATGAACTGACATAAGGGAAATCCTCTCCACGCACAATCAGCTGTGTTACGTCATTAATTTTCCTGTTTCTTACACAGTTCACATATTCCAGTAGTACCTCCCTGATAGTCAGGAACTGACGGTAATTATCAAGATTGTAACTCAGATTAGGTTTGACGCCAAAGACGGTGTCGTCATAGTCTAATGGTACTGCGTCTTCGGCATTAACATCCTCAAGGTTGCCAAGTTGCAGTTCCCGTTTGGCAGGTGCAATGGCTTTCTGGTGCCGTTGCATATCCATGGAACGGGCTTCCACCTCCCTGCGATTGTAATGGAACACGAGATGCGGGAGTTCCTTCGGGAGTAAGGTTGCAAACGGACTTATCATCTCGATCGGCAGGCTCACACCCGTGAATGATGCCGCAGAGAGTACTAATGGTTGTTTGCCATGAATCCCGAAGGTATTGAAGACAGCCGTGGAGTCATTAACCATTTTCCCCTCAAAATAATGTATCTGCTTCCCAACAATACCTAAAGAAGGGCGGATCTGACTACCCCTGAAAGTATGACCACCATAGACATTCTTGATACGTGCTTTGATGATATGGCCTTCTGTCTCACGCACATCGACGTCCTTCCTGTCAACCAGGGCAGT
>JAGCPV010000132.1 GCA_017965475.1 Prevotella sp. | reverse complement strand
CTGTTTGGCTTGTTCGTAGAGCCAGATACCAATGAGAGGGAGCCCCACACCCGCGATGGTGTAGGGAATCCAGAAGGCATCCTGCTGCGAATAATCGTGGATGACCATGTGACAGCCGATCTGGCGGATGTCCAGACTGTAATACCAGATCTTGATGAGGCTGACCACCTTGTAGGAGATGATGTGGAAGATGAAGATATACAGTGTGTGGTCGCCGGTATAGACGAGAAAACGTTTCACGATGTTTTCGCGTCCGTCGATCCATCGGCTGATGTTATAGGTCATCAGGAAACCGAGCAGGGCAGGGATGGGAAGTGAGAGGAATTGGGTATAGGTGGAGCGCCAGTTCATGTTCGCCGTCAGGTATTTTGAGAACAGGAATACGATACCACCAAAAAGAAGCGTTGCCCCAAGGCTGGTATAATAGCGGGACATCATGGCCTGGTATCGATCGACGAACTGACGGAAGATAAAACCGCAGCCGAAGAAGAAGCAACCCATCATATCGCGGTAGCCACCCTGCACCAGCGTTACCACGCGCAAGCCCTCGTAGGTCTTCCAGCCGCAGAGCAGGAGCATGATCACGCAGACCAGATAGGGGGTAGCCTTACGAGCCTTACTATAAATACTGGCATCCACCACCTTATATATAATAAGGTATAGGATGCTGGCGACGAAGAGCCCTCGGAAGAACCAGAAAGCCCCGCAGAGGAACTGATCATAGCCGCCCATGGCCGTGACGATGTTCCAGAGGTTCTGCTGGATCTGGTGCCAGGTGTGGGGATGGGTGACGCCACCCGTCTCGTTGCCATAGACCTCGTTGAGGATGCCGATGTCGAACATCCAGTTGTGGATAATCAGAAAGAACACCGACCACTTGACGAAGGGCCAGTACAGACCCTTGATGCGCTTCTTGACGAAGGTCGCCTCGTCGTTGAGGTATTTCAGTGAGAAGAAATAGCCGGCCGTGATGAAGAACAGGGGCATGTGAAACTCGAAGATGAACTTATTGAGCCACCCTGGTGCTTCGGCATGGGCGATCACCATCAGGATGATGGCGATACCCTTACAGATGGATATGGTCGTGTCGCGTTTCATGGACTACATGACGAATGTGAGCAGATGCCCCAGCCATCCTACGAATTTGTGCCAGGTATTCTGGCTTTTCTTCAGATCCTCCCTCGTCATATAGTCACACTTCCCCGTGTCCTCGATGAATTTGTTCTCCAGTTCGCGGGTGGTCTCTGGATCGATGATCAGGGCGTTGATCTCATAGTCGAAGCGCAAACTGCGGGCGTCGAGGTTCGTGCTGCCAACGGTGCAGTACTTCCCGTCGATCATCATGATCTTGGAATGGTGGAAGCCTGGTCTGTAGCGCCATATATGGGCCCCGCGCTTGGCGAGTTTCTTCATGTTATAGATGACCGCATCAGGCGTCATCGGGACATCATACTTTGAAGACATCAGGATGTCCATCCTCACCCCTCTCTCTGAGCAGCGCTCCAGGGCCTTCATGACGGAGGGAGTGGGGACGAAGTAAGGATTCACGATCTTCACGGAGTCCTTGGCGCTGTCGAGGGCCTTCACATAGAAACGGCGCATGATCTCGTTCGAGGTCTTGGGCTCACGGTTGGCGATGCCGACCATCTTGTCGCCAGACGGCTTCGCCTGATAATATTTGGGATCGGTCAGTTCTTCGTTGGTGACACGTTTCCACATCCGTGCGAAGATCGTCTGCAACTCGTTGACGGCCGATCCTTCGATGCGACTGTGCATATCGCGCCATTCGCCCACCTGCTCCGTGCCTACGAGATAATAGTCGGCCACATTCATACCACCTGTATAGCCGATCTCTCCGTCGATGATAACGATCTTTCTGTGGTCGCGGGGCCAGATATGGTTCACCCAGGGGAAACGGATGGGGTCGAACTCGTAGATGTCGATGCTGTCCTCACGCAACTTTGTGAGATGTTCCTTCAGGAGGGGCTGGTTGTTGGAGTCGTTGCCGAAGCCGTCGAAGAGGGCGCGCACCTCGACACCTTCCTTCCGTTTCTCGCGGAGGATGTCGAACAGCAGGTTGGCGATGGAGTCGTTCCTGAAGTTGAAATACTCCATGTGGACACTGCTCTTCGCCTGACGGATGGCGTCGAACATGTCGGCGAACTTTTCCTTGCCCGACATCAGGAGTTTGACGCTGTTGTCATGCGTGAAGGTGATACCCTCCTCGCGCATCGCCTCCACCAGGAGGGAGTCGCAGCTCTGGGCCCTACCATAGAGAGAGATCAGCAGGAATAGGATGGTGACTATTCCTGCTGACGGGTTGTTTGCTATTTTCATTTACGATGTTTGAGTCTGTATTCAAGTGGGGTCATACCGAACTTCTCCCTGAAGATGTTGATGAAGTTCTCGGCCGTCATGAAGCCGATGTTCGTGGCCAGCTCACTCATATTGATGTTCGTGCGCTTCAGCAGGATACATGCGTGCTTGAGGCGCATGTCGCGCACCAGCTCTGCCGGTGTCTTGTTCGTGAGGTTACGCACACGGTGGAAGAACGGCACGCGGCCCATACCCATGGCACTAGCCATCTCCTCCAGACTGATCTGACCGCGGCTCATGTTCTGCATCACATACTGTTCGATGTTCCTCAGCAACTGCTGATCCATCGCATCCAGCATCGAGTAGTCAGACAGGCTGCTCTCTCCGCCCTCAGCATTTTCTTCCTCGTAGTTCTGGCGTACCAACTCGTTATTGCGCTTGGTGATCTTCGTCTCCACGCGGTTCATCGGGTCGTCGGCATCGGGCTCACTATTGGCAGACGGCTTGTATTCTGCGAGGTCATAGCTCTCCGTCGCCGTCGTCATACTGGCGTTGCGATCCTCCAGCATACGGGTCTCCGCACCTTCGATGAGGTTGCTGTTGATGTCGATGGCACCGAGGCCGAGTACCTTGTTGAAGCGCATCATGGCATCCTGCAGGTTGAACGGCTTGGCCAGATAGTCGTCGGCCGAGAGCGTGATATTCTGGGCACGCATATCCTGAGGCGTCAGCGTTCCTTCCGTCATCAGCACGAACTTCACGCGCTGGGTGGCCGGTGTGGTCTTCAGCTGGTTACACAGGTCACTACCCGTCATACCCTCCATATCCTGCTTACAGACGACGATGTCACAGCGCATCTCATCCAGATCAGAAGCTGCCTTCTCGATATCGTTGTAGGCGTGGAAGTCATAGACATACTTGAAGCGCGAGGTGGCGAACTTCAGGAAGTCGTCGTTGTCGTCGATCATGACGACGGTGAACTTCATGGTCGGTGAGTCGAGGGCGGCTCTGGTCGGCCGTGCGGTATCCGTAGTCAGTGAGTGGGTAGCGATATCCGGCAGGTCGATCTCGCCTCGTCCGTTGAGCTCCAGACGGTCGTGGACGGCATTCTTCGCCTTCGCCTCGGGGTTCTCCAGGTTGGTCTGCATGTCGCTGACGCGGGTGATGATCTGCAGCATCTGGGAGTGGAGGGCGTTCAACTGCTCGCGCTCCTCCAGCGACTTCTCCTTCTCCGAGAGGTTACCGATGATAGAGGTCATGCGGGCCATCGGCTGACGCAGATCCTCACTGGCCGACTTGATCTCCTCACGCTGCATGGCGAGTTCCTCGATGACCGCTTTCTTCCTGGCCTTGATGACGGACAGCTGCTTCAGTCCGATGCGCCAGAAGTAGAGGATGACAATGGCGATGATGGCGTAGGCCGTCAACATCCACCAGGAGAGGAGCCAGTGGCGCTCGATGCTGATGGTCAGCACACGCTCCTGGTTACTGACGGCACCCTCGGCACTGATGGCTTTTACGTGCAGCGTATAGGTGCCGCTGGAGAGATCCTTGAAGGTCACACCGTGGGTCAGGGCGTTACCGTTGCGCCAGTCTTCGTCCAGACCCTCCATCCAGTACATGAACTGGAGGCGCTCGCGCTGGTTGTAGTTACCACCGGCGAACTTGATTGTGATCGTGTTCTGGTTATGTCCCAGCTGCAGTCTGTTGGTCTCGTTCAGGGCCTGGGGGAGTATGATCCTGTCGTCGTAGCTGTGTCCTGTGAGGATCTCCTCCTCACCGATGAACAGCTGGGTGAGCATCACGCGGGGCAGCTCGCTCTTGTCGCTAGGGGCCTTGTGGAGCACCCAGTTGACACCGTAGAGTCCGCCAAAGAGCACATCGCCGTCTTTCTTGGTCAGGATGGAGCCGGGGTTGAACTCATTGCTCTGCAGACCATCGGCTATGGTGTAATTATAGAGGCCGTAATTGTTGGAGCCGCCTTCATGGTCTCTCTGTACGACGATTCTGCTGAGGCCACTGCTGGTGGTCACCCAGATGTTCTGGTGATTGTCTTCCGCGATACCGCAGATGTTATTGTTGCAGAGACCCTGTTTCTCCGTCAGGTAGTCCAACTCGTCATTCTCCAGGTTGAGAATGTTCAGACCTTCACGGGTACCGACCCACAGCAGACCTCTGGAGTCCTGAAGGATCTGGGTGATGTAGTTGTTGGTGAACGACTTGATGTTCGCCGCGTTACCCGTCAGCACCGTCTTCTCCGTCGATGACAGGTTGAGGATCACCAGACCCTCGGCCGTACCGATATACAGATTGTTGCTCTTTCCATCCTTATTATAGAACAGGCTGGTGATATTGTTCGTGTTCAGCTTGCCGTTCTCACGGGTATAGGAGGAGAAGGTGTTCATCTTCGGGTTATACACCTGCAGACCACCGTTGGTGGCGATCCAGAGGTTACCGATCTTATCCGTGCAGAGGGCGTTCACCTGATCGTTGATCAGTGTGGCCATACTGTCCTTAGCCACGGAGTAGATCGTCGTGTTGCCACCCTTGATACGGGTGATACCGTTGCGCTTGGAGCCCACCCACAGACTACCGTCGGGGGTGAAGGCCATTGCGGACACCTTCAGACTGCTCAGCGGACCGCTGTAGTTGATGACACCCTTGTCGCTGGTACCGTACCAGACGCTGTCGTTGGCATCCTGGGCCATCGCGGTGACGTCGCCATAGTGACGGGCACCGAAACGGTAGATGTTCTCACCACAGTAGGCGACACCCGACTTCTCTGTGCCTACCCACAGCAGGTCCGTGTCATCGACATAGACACTCTGGATGCTCACATGGTCGATCAGGTTGGGGTTGTCGTTGATATTACGGGGCTTCACGGGTTCCGTCTCGTGGGTGTTGACATCCATCCTCAATAGTCCCAGCTGATCGGAGCCGATCCAGATGTTACCACTCTTGTCACCTGCCATACCGTTGATGTTACGATCGACGCCGAGACCCGTGATGCCGAGTCGTTCGCCTGTCGATACGTCCCAGGTCTCGCTACTCTTGTTATACATCATCAGGGTACCCTGTCCGTAGAGCCAGATATTGTCGATCTTGTCGGCGAAGACCTTCAGGGACTTGTTCTTGCGGCGCTTCACTGCGGGAGCCTCGGGGGAGGCCCATACGGTATGCTGCTGGTGCATCACGTCGCAGCAGACCAGTCTGCCGTCGTCATAGACGATCACGGCACCGTCCTGGCACTCGCCGATAGAGCTGACGACACCCTGCGGCACACCCATCGCGTCGTTCGTGTAGCCGAACTCGAAGAGCAGCTGCTGCTGTTGGTTGTAGGCCACGACACCCTTGTTGGGAATGGCACCCCACAGGTTCTTATGACGGTCGATATAGACGACGGTGGGGATGGTCTCGATACCCATCCGCGCGAAGTACTGCTTCATGTCTCGCTCGAAGGTCTCCGTCTGGGGATGATACACGCAGTAGCCCGAGGAGGTCTCCACCAGCAGGTTGCCGTCGAGCAGCTCCTGGATGCTGCTGATGTAGCTGTCATTCAGCGAGGAGCCGTTCTGCGAGTCACTCTGGAAGTTGTGGAACGTATAGCCGTCGAAGCGGTACAGTCCTGCGGGGGTTCCAAACCAGACATAGCCACGGGAGTCCTTCAGGATACAGTTCACCTGACTGGAGGTCAGACCGTCGTGGGCATCAAGTGTCTTGAACAGATAGGCGGCTACCACTGCCATCGGCAGGGTGAGCATCAGAACGATCAATAGTCTTCTTATAGTCTTCATATGGCCTTGTTTTCTATATTATATCATACACGAGTAGTGATCCACGACACCCAGCAGATGGTGCTGGTCGTCGGTAACCAGTACGGAGTGTACCTTGTATTTGTTCATGATTCGCTGGATCTCAGTGATCTTCGTCTCAGGCTTGACGGTCTTCGGCGTACGGGTCATGATATCGCTGACCGTATGGTCGAAGAACTCCGCCTGCCATTTCTCCATCGCACGACGGATATCACCGTCCGTGATCAGTCCGACGATCTCGTCGTTGACCTCGGCGATGCCCAACCCGAGCTTACCCTTGCTGACGAGGATGATGGCCTCGCCCAAGTGCATCTCAGGCGGCAGGATCGGCATATCGTCGGAACGCATCACATCCTGGGCCGTGGTGAGCAGCCGTTTGCCGAGGTCACCACCCGGGTGGAACTGTGCGAAGTCGCGCGGCTGGAAGTGGCGCAACTGGATAAGGGCTATGGCCAGGGCGTCGCCCATGGCCAGCTGGGCCACCGTTGAACTGGTGGGCGCCAGGTTCATCGGACAGGCCTCTTTCTCCACGTGGACGTTCAGGTGACAGGTGGAGTATTTGGCCAACAGGGAGTCGGGGTTACCGCTCATGCCGATGATGGGGATCTGCATGTGGAGCACCATGGGGATGAAGCGCAGCAGCTCATCCGTCTGTCCGGAGTGGGAGATGGCGAGCACCACGTCGTCGGAGGTCATCACGCCGAGGTCGCCGTGGAACACGTCGAGGGGGTTGATGAAGAAGGAGGGCGTGCCCGTGCTCGACAGCGTGGCGGCGATCTTCGCGCCGATATGTCCGCTCTTGCCGACACCCGTCACGATGACCTTACCCTTACATTCGAACATGAGTTTGACGGCCGCGTCGAAACTCTCGTCCAACTGCGTCGTCAGCCCGAGGACGGCCTCAGCCTCATCCTTAAAACATTGTATCGCGTAGTCTCTCACTTGCATGGTCTTAATCATTAATCAGTTTTCCCACGAGGGCTTCGAGTAGGTCGAGTTCCAGCATGTTGGCGGCGTCGCTCAGACCCTTGTCGGGATCGGGGTGCACCTCGAAGAACCAGCCTGTGGCACCAAACGCCTTGGCGGCGAGGGCCATCTGCGGCACGAAACGACGGTCACCACCTGTCTTACCGTCGCTGCCGCCGGGACGCTGTACGCTGTGGGTACAGTCCATGATTACCGTCGGCACGATCTCCAGCATATCGGGGATGTTACGGAAATCCACCACGAGGTTGTTGTACCCCATCATATTGCCGCGCTCCGTCAGCCACACGTCTTTGGCACCTGCCTCACGGGCTTTCTCCACGGGGTACCACATGTCGCGCCCGGAGAGGAACTGTGCCTTCTTGATGTTTACCGTGCGCCCTGTCCTGGCGGCGGCGACGAGCAGGTCTGTCTGACGGCAGAGGAAGGCGGGGATCTGGATCACGTCGCACACCTCACCGACGGGAGCGGCCTGGAAACTCTCGTGGATATCCGTCAGGATCCGCAGGCCGTACTTCGACTTGACGTCTGCCAACATCTGCAGACCGCGCTCCATACCCGGTCCGCGGAAGGAGTGGATGGAGGTGCGGTTGGCCTTGTCGAACGAAGCCTTGAAGATGATGTCAGTGCCTAGTTTGGCATTGATTTCCACCAACTTACGCGCTACGGTATCGAGCAGTTCCGCTGACTCGATGACACAGGGCCCTGCTATGATGGTTGTTTTGCTACTCATAATATTCTGCAAAAATAAGCATTTTCTACAAATCCACCAAAAAAATCCGCTTTTTTTTATTCTTTTACCAGATGGACGTCGCGCTGCGGGAACGGTATCTGGATACCGTTGGCGCCCAACGTGTCATAGACGCACTTCAGCACGTCGCTCACCACGTATGACGTCTTCGGGGCGTCGGCCCACACGAAGAGGTTGAAGTTCACGCTGGACTCAGCCATCTCCTTGCAGACGCATCTCACGCGCTTCGTCTGGTCGATCCACTGGTGGTGCATGTTGTTCAGGGCCTCCTCCACGATGTTCGTCACATCCTTCAGGTTCGAGCCGTAGGCCACACCGAAGGGTACGACGGCCAGCACATAGCCGTGGTTACGCGTCAGGTTCTTGTAGTTCTTCGAGAACAGCTGGGCGTTCTGGTAGGTAATCACCTCTCCGTAGAGCGACTCGATGACCGTCGAGGTGTAGTTGATCGACACCACCTTACCCATCGTACCCTCTATCTGTATCCAGTCGCCCACCTTGATACGTCCCGCCATCAGCGAGGCACCGTAGTAGATGTTCTCGATGATGTCCTTCGAGGCGAAACCGATACCTGTGGAGAGACCGCCTGAGATGGCGATGAGCCAACTGATGCTGATGTGCATGATCGAGAGCGAGAGCATCAGCCAGACGCCCCAGACGAACACCTGTATGACGTTCTTGCCCATCATCCCCTTCGAGGCGGCCGTCGAGGGATCCTGGATCTCGTAGTGCACCTTCAGCAGGGCGATGACGGTCATGGCGATATAACGGAAGATGAACCACATCGTGATGACCATCGTCAGCTTCAGGAACGACACCTGCAGGTAGGGCGACTGATCTTGGTTCCTCAGGTCGATGAAGTTGTATTTGAAGAGCTTCCAGCACATGTCGCCGAGGTTGAACACGTTGGCGGCCCAATAGATGCTCAGCATGATCGACAACACACTCAGGACGGGCAGTATCATCTTCCTCACCATCTCGTAGGCCCATGTCTGTGTGATGGGTTTCTCGGCGAGCCGTCTCTTCTTCGCGTAGATCTCCATGTAACGGCTGATACAGGTGATGGTCAGGATACAGGTGAGCTGCATGATCCACCAGATGAGGAGCTGTACGGCCAGCAGCGTATAGCCGATGAAGGAGCAGACCACGGAGGCGGTGAACACCGTCAGCGACACGTACGTATAGAAAATGTCGAAACGTGGGATGTTCTGGTTGTGACGGCGGATGACGAGCCACTGCCACAGGGCACATGCCAGCAGGATGGGCGGCAGGATGAGGTTCACCAGCTCGTTGGGGATGAGGATGATACGACAGCAGATGACGATGAACCCGACGGCGATCAGGGGGGCGTAGATGCGGATGGCACTGCCCAGCTGGTCACCCTTCACGCGCAAGAGCAGGGAGATGAGGATCACGCCCAGGAGCCACGCGAACTCCACCAGCAGACTGGCCGCCATGTAGAGGAAGGGGAAGCGCTGGCCTGTTCCGAAGATGAGGAATATCCACTGGATGATGGCGAAGGTGATGGTCGTCGTGGCCATGATGATGGCAAACCGTTTCTTCTGGAAATCCTCGGTGCGGTACCGTTTCGGCAGCAGGAAACGGAAGAAGAGCTGGTTGAGTACGACGGCGATGACGATGTAGATCATGATGACGAGGAACGTGGCCAGGATCCAGACGACGCTCCACCGTGACTTGCTGTCGGGGTCGATGTCGTATTTCCTCTGCACCGCGCTCTTCACCTGCTTCCACTGCCGGTCGTTCATGCAGATCAGACTGAGATAGTTCTCCCCGCCGTTGATGAAGATGCTCTTCTGGATGTCGGCATAGCGCTTCTGCGCGTAGTCGTTCTGTTCCCTCAGGCGGTTCTCCGCCATATTATAGAAGTGGATGTTCTGCCGCAGTTGTCTGGCATTGCCCGCCAGCATGTTACGGATGTTCCTGGCCAGCACCAGACAGGTGTCGCGCTTCTGGTCGCCATACGCGGTCATCGTGACGTCGGGCATGCCCTCCAGTCGCTTGATCAGACTGTCGTAGCGGGCGATGTCCTTCTCCGTCTTCTCCAGGAAGTCCGTGAAGGGCAACTGGTCGTCGTGGAAGTCCTTGTACTGCTTCGTGGCCTCATGACAGGCGTAGGTCAGGTCGAACACGTTTTCCTGCTGCTGGGAGTAGAGCATCATCGCGTTCAGGTCGGCACGCTTCATCGTCTGCAACAGATGGGTGAGGAGCCGCTTCGTGCGCTCCCTGCGGGCGGCACTGCGCACGGAGAGCTCACTGTTGTACTGCTCCAGCTCCGTCTGGAGGATGGTGAGCGTCTGCTCCAGGTCCTGCTCCTTCAGCACGGCACCTGCCTCGTGGGTGATGCCGATCAGCAACAAGAGGATAATGAGGAATTTTTTCATACCTTATTTATTGTTATTTTTCTTCTGCAAAGGTACGAAAAAAATCCCACATTCGTGCAAGTTTTTCCTGATTATTCTTGTTTGGTAAGTAAATTTTTGCTACTTTTGCATCCAAAACTTTAATAATGCTATTGTATGGTTACACTTATCGCCGATAGCGGCAGCACGAAAACCGATTGGGCGCTCCTGAGTCCTGCGATGTACGGGAAGCCCGCGTCCATCACCCGTATCGCCTCCCAGGGCATCAACCCCGTTCATCAGTCCGACAACGAGATCCGTCAGATCCTGTTGTCCGAACTCCTGCCACATCTCTCCATCGAGAATGTCAGTCGTGTATATTTTTATGGTAGTGGTGTGCGACCTGAGAAGGAGGCATCGATGGCACAGGTGCTCCGTGAGGCCCTGTCGTGCGCGGAGGTCGTCGAGGCTCACAGTGATCTGTTGGGTGCCGCCCGTGCACTCTGTGGTCATAACTACGGTATAGCCAGTATCTTAGGCACGGGTGCTAATGCTTGTCTCTATGATGGCAACAAGATCGTGGAGAAGGCGACGGCTCTGGGTTATATCCTCGGCGATGAGGGTAGTGGGGCTGTACTCGGCAAACGGTTTCTGCACGACCTCTACTGTGGTCTTTTGTCAAAAGATATCAAGGAGGCGTTTGAGAAGGAAATGAAACTGTCGCTGCCGCAGATCATCGAACGGGTCTATCGTCAACCGCTGGCAAATCGTTTCCTGGCCAGTCTCTCCACCTTTATACATGAGCATATCGACAACCCGGGTGTCGAGGCGATCGTGAAACGGAATTTCGAGGATTTTCTGGATGTTCATGTCAAACCCTTCGGACGGGAGTACCTGCCTTTGTCGTTCGTGGGCAGCATCGCCCATCACTTCGCCGACCAGCTGACGGAGGTCGTCGAGGCTGAGGACTATACGATGGGTACCGTCCTTCAGAATCCCATCGAGGGACTGATCACCTACCATCAGACCGAATAGCAGTCTGGAAAAACGGTGCTTTTCTGAAAATAAGGAGTCCTTATCGGGACTGTCCCCAGAATGGCGAGACCTGTCCCTAGCGCCGAAAAACTTAGTGCCGGGGCCTGGCCCCAGTAGGAGGTCCAACAATTCAACATTTCAACAATTCAACATTTAGTGCATTAAAATAAGAGAAGAATATCGTTATAGAATTTTATATATTATATTATATATTAT
>JAGCPV010000131.1 GCA_017965475.1 Prevotella sp. | reverse complement strand
GGAACACATGTTCGACCCCGTGGTCAGCGACGATGATACGGGCGTCAGCCTCTCCGTGGTGAAGGATATCGTTACGGCCCATGGTGGTACCGTGACGGGCGACAACAATGCCGGAGGCGGTTCTGTGTTCACCATCACCATTCCGCTCCATAATGCCGAGGATGAGGTGGAGGAGGCTGTCCTGCTCGACGATGAAGATGTAGAAGAAATCAAGGATTAACTATAACTGACTATTGTATTTATGAAGAAAATCTTAACGATGGTGTCTGCCCTGCTGGTCACTGCTACGGCGATGGCAGCAGAGGTGCAGACCAATGGAAACAATGTGATGATTCGTCCTGACGGAGGTCAGGCCAAGGTGATCTCTCTGGAGGTGATGAACGACAACATCATCCGGGTGCGGGCTACCAGCAAAGAGGCTTTACCCATGAAGCCTGCCTCCCTGATGATCGTACCACAGACGGCTCCCGCCAAGGGCTCCTACAGTGTGAGTGAGGAGGGTGAGACGGTGGTCGTGAAGGCCAGGAATGTGGAGGCTGTGGTCTCGAAGGTCACGGGTGAGATCACCTTCTTCGATGCCAAGGGCAACCAGCTCCTGAAGGAAGCCAAGGACGGTAAGCAGTTCTGGGACTTCACGGTTCCAGAGCGCGAGTATGGTATCAAGGGTGGAGCCCCCATCACGGAGGAGCAGAAGCACGGTCTCTCCTGGCAGATGAAGTTCGACTCCCCCGACGATGAGGCTTTCTACGGTCTGGGTCAGCACCAGAGCGAGGAGTTCAACATGAAGGGCAAGAACGAGGATCTCTTCCAGTATAACACCAAGGTCTCCATCCCCTTCGTGCTGTCTAACAAGAACTACGGTCTGCTGTGGGATTCCTACAGCTATTGCCGCTTTGGCAATCCCAACGACTACCTCCAGCTGAACCGTGCCTTCAAACTCTATGACCGTACAGGTAAGGAGGGTCATCTCACAGGTACCTATATCGATCGCATGGGTAAGAAACTGGTGCGCGACGAGGATTCCATCTATTATGAATATGGTACGCCCGAGAAGTCGGAGATTGCCAACAAGACCGATAATGGCGGCATCAAGAACTTTCCCAAGGACATCAACCTGATGGGTGCCACTGTCACCTACGAGGGCTTCATCGAGCCTGAGTGCTGCGGCAAGTGTAAGGGTAAGAGCCAGCTCTACCAGTTCATCCTCTACTACTCCGGCTATGTCAAGGTGTATATCGATGGCCGTGAGGTGGTGCCCGAGCGTTGGCGCACATCCTGGAACCCCAATGCCTATAAGTTCAGTTGCGAACTCCAGAAAGGCAGGCGCGCCCAACTGCGTATCGAGTGGCAGCCAGATGGAGGTGAGGCCTATTGCGGTCTCCGTGTCTCTGAGCCCCGTAGCAAGGAGGAGCGCGAACAACTCTCCATCTGGAGTGAGATGGCCAAGGATATGGACTACTACTTCATCGCTGGCGAGAACCTCGACCAGGTCATCTCCGGCTATCGCACGCTGACGGGTAAGGCTTCGCTCTATCCCAAGTGGGTGCTCGGCTTCTGGCAGAGCCGTGAGCGTTACAAGACCTCTGGTGAGATCGAGGACAACCTCGCCGAGTTCCGCAAGCGCCATATCCCCATCGACAATATCGTGCAGGACTGGAACTACTGGCCCGAGGATCAGTGGGGCTCCCATCAGTTCGAGGCTTCGCGCTATCCCAATCCACAGGCGATGCTCGACTCCGTCCACGCCATGCACGGCCGCTTCATGATCTCCGTCTGGCCGAAGTTCTATTGCAATACCGACAACTACAAGGAACTCGATGCCAAGGGTTGGATGTATGTCCAGAGCCCAACGGATGATATCCATGACTGGGTAGGTCCTGGCTATAAGAACGGTTTCTACGATGCCTACGATGCAGGAGCCCGCAGGATGTTTTGGCGTCAGATGGACGAGAACCTCTATACCAAGTACAACCACGACGGTATCGCTGGTGTCGATGCCTGGTGGATGGATGCCTCCGAGCCCAATGTGCGCGACTGCACCCCGATGTGGTATCGCAAGGCCCTCAGTGGTCCCACGGCCCTCGGCACCTCGACGGAATATTTTAATGCCTATTCGACTGTTAATGCCGATGCCATCTACAATGGTCAGCGCAGTGTGTATAAGGGTAAGATGAATGAGCCTCGCGTGTTCCTGCTCACCCGTAGCGGCTTTGCTGGCGAGCAGCGCTTCTCCACCGCCACGTGGAGCGGCGATATCGGTACCCGATGGGAGGACATGCGCGCACAGATGACGGCTGGTCTCAACTACTCCATCTCCGGAGTGCCCTTCTGGGGCATGGATCAGGGCGGTTTCTGTGTGGAGAACCGTTATGTGGCTGCCCAGAATATCTTCGATCATGCTGGTGTGGAGAACGAGGACCTGAAGGAATGGCGAGAACTCCAGTGCCGCTGGAACCAGTTTGGCACCTTCATCCCCCTGTTCCGCTCGCATGGTCAGTGGCCGCTGCGCGAGATCTGGAACATCGCTCCCGATGAGCACCCCGCCTACAAGTCGTTCGTCTATTACGACCGTCTGCGCTATCGCCTGATGCCTTATCTCTATTCGATGGCAGGCTGGGCACATTTCAAGGACTACACTCTGATGCGCGCCTTGGTGATGGACTTCAACGGCGACCGTGAGGTCGAGAACATCGGCAACCAGTGGATGTTTGGCCCTGCTCTGATGGCCTGTCCCGTGGGCTATTACAAGGCTCGCAACCGCTCCGTCTATTTCCCAGAGCAGTGCGGCTGGTACAACCTCTACACCAATGAGTACATCGCTGGAGGTCAGCGCCTCGTGGTCGATGCCCCTTACGAGCAGATCCCCGTCTTCGTGCGCGAGGGTGCCATCATCCCCTTCGGCCCCGAGATGGAGTGGAGCGATGAGAAACCTGCAGAGCTCATCAACCTCTATGTCTATGCAGGACAGAACGGCTCGTTCCAACTCTACGAGGACGAGGGCACGAACTACAACTACGAGAAGGGTAAGTACGCCACTATCGACATCACCTACGACGATGCCGCTCGTACCGTCAGCTTCAGCGCCCGCAAGGGTCAGTTCCCTGGCATGCTAAAGAACCGCCGCTTCAACATCGTGCTCATCACGAAGGACAATCCCCAGCCCCTGAACCTTGACGATCCAGAGGGCAAGATGGTGCAGTACAATGGCAAGGCTGTGAGTATTCAACTCTGACCCGTATGTATAAGAACAAGGATTTCATGATCACGATCGGCACGTGGAAGCTGAGCGAGGGACTGGTATGGGATTTCGTCAGACCCAACTCCGACGATCATAGCGATCTCAATCAGGAGGAGTACCAGCTTGTCATAGACAGTCTGGAAGAGACACGTGCCAAGATTCTGGATTACTGTCAGAAGCATGGGATTGAAATCAAGAGCAGTTTGACTTAAAAACTTAATCTCGGGGCCTGACCCCAGCACTAAGTTTTTTGGCGCTGGGGACAGGTCTCACCTCTTATTCTAATTATTCGAACAATGATTAAGAAAATGATTCTGACGGCTGTGGCGGTTCTTCTGGGACTGGCAACGGCGCAGGCGCGTGAGCGACAGAACTTTGACAAGGGCTGGCGGTTTATTGTGGCGGACTCAGTCCAGATGGCACAGGTAGATTACAACGACAGCCATTGGCGACGGCTCGACGTGCCCCACGACTGGGCCATCGAGGGGGACTTCTATGCTGGAAACCCCAGTGGAGCGGGTGGGGGAGCCCTGCCTGGAGGGATTGGGTGGTACAGGAAGCACTTCACGTTGGGCGACTGCGAGACACAGATGTCGCAAAGCCGTTTCTTCTTGGAGTTCGATGGCGTGTATATGAATTCCACTGTCTATGTCAATGGTAAGGAGGTGGGTTTCCGGCCCTACGGCTATTCGAGTTTTGAGTATGATATTTCGCCATATGTCCGTGAGGGCGAGAACGTGGTGGCGGTGCGCGTGGATAACTCGGACCAGCCGAACTCGCGCTGGTACAGCGGCTGCGGCATCTATCGCCATGTGTGGCTCACAACGACGAATCTCATCCACGTGAAGCACTGGGGCGTGTTCGTGCATGACGGTAAGGTGGAGGTGGATTTCGAGAACCCTACTGGTCAAAAGGTAACGGTGAAGAATACGTGGTTGGATGCTGAAGGCAAGCCGACAAGCATTAAGAAACCAAAGAAGTGGTCGTGCGAGGATCCTTATATATATAAGGTACGCACACGATTGATGGTGGGCGACAGGGTGGTGGATGAGGTGGAGACCACGACGGGTTTCCGCGACTTCAGGTTTGACCCTCAGACGGGTTTCTGGCTCAACGGCAAGAATATAAAGCTGAATGGTGTCTGCGAGCACCACGACTTCGGCTGCTTGGGGGCGGCGCTCAACGAGGATGCCCTCCACCGCAAGCTCGTGAAACTGAAGGCGATGGGCGTGAACGCGATTCGTTCGTCGCATAATCCTCCTGCTCCTGAGTTGCTGAACATGTGCGACACGATGGGACTGATCGTGATGGACGAGAGCTTCGACATGTGGCGGCGCAGGAAGACACAGAACGACTATGCCCGCTTCTTCGACGAGTGGCACGAGCGCGACCTCGCCGACCTGATCCTGCGCGACAGGAACCACCCGAGCATCCTGATGTGGTCGATAGGCAACGAGGTGCTGGAGCAGTGGAGCTCTGCTGAGGCTGACACGTTGACACTCGAACAGGCGAACCTGATCCTGAACGCGGGACATGATGCCTCGACGCTGGCGAAGGACGGTGAGACGTCCGTGCAGAGTCTCCTGACCCAGCATCTGGCGGAGATCGTGAAGCGCTACGACTCCTCGCGACCTATCACCGCGGGCTGTAACGAGCCATCGCCTGGCAACCACCTCTTCAAGAGTGGGGCCCTCGAGATCATCGGCTTCAACTACCACCACGAGTGGGCGAAGGACGTGCCGAAGAACTTCCCAGGCAAACCGTTTATCTTCTCGGAGAGTGTGTCGGCCCTGCAGACGCGCGGCTTCTACAGGATGCCCAGTGACAGCATCTTCAAGGCCCCGAAGGAGTGGTGGCTGCCCTATACGGATCCGACGTTTATGTGTTCGGCCTACGACAATATGCATGCCTCGTGGTCGAGTACGCACGAGGAGACATGGGACGTGGTGAAGCACAACGCCTTCGTGGGCGGACAGTTTATCTGGACGGGCTTCGACTATATCGGTGAACCCACGCCCTACGGCTTCCCTGCGCGCTCCAGCTACTTCGGACTGATCGACCTCGCGGGATTCCCCAAGGACAGCTATTATATGTACCAGAGCGAGTGGACCTCGAAGCCCATGCTGCATCTCTTCCCACACTGGAACTGGATCCCTGGCGACGAGATCGATCTGTGGGCATACTATAATCAGGCCGACGAGGTGGAACTGTTTGTCAATGGCGAGAGCCAGGGCGTGCGCAGGAAGATGGTGCATGATGCCGAGGGTTGGAAGCCAGGACTTTCGACGGAATATCACGTGGGCTGGCGCGTCGTGTTCGAGCCGGGCGAGGTGAAGGCCGTCTCCCGCAAGGACGGTAAGGTGGTGTGCGAGCAGGTCATCAGGACGGCTGGTGCACCAGATCATATCCGTCTCTCCATCGACTACAAGGGTAAGAATACGACCTTCATCACTGCCGAGGTGGTTGATCAGGACGGCAACCTCTGTCCTTGGGCGGAGGATCAAATGGTTTTCATTGGCGAGGGGACGGGGCATATCCTGGGTACCGACAACGGTTGTCAGACCTCAATGGAAAGGATGCGTGTGGTCGCCACACCAGAGAATCCTTCCCCCTCAGCCCAACGCAAGGCTTTCCACGGCAAGTGCATCGTCGTGGTCAGCGGCAAGGGCTCCATTACGGTGAAGTCGCCAACGCTGAAGCCGGCATGGATTGAGTTCTAAGAATCAGGCCCTTCCCAAATCCGGGAAGGGCCTGATGCCTATTCTTCGTCCATCGGATAGCGGACGGCCCACTTCCTGCGGAGGGCGTCCATGAGCTGCATGATGTAGAGCGTCTCCTCATGGGGCATCTCGCGGGGCTCCATCAAACCGTCGATGAGCGCCTGACGGCAGGCGAGGAACTGATACTCGTAGCCCGTGATCTGTTGGGGTACGTGGATCGTCTCGACATAGGTGCGGTCAGGACCATTGACCGTGATTGTCTGCGGGTTGTTGATGTTGTCGATGATCAGGTTTCCCTCCGTACCCGCGATCACTCCGATGTTGTCGCCCACACACTGCGCACTCGACTGCAGGTTGCAGAGCATGCCGTCGCTGAGTACCAGACTGATGGCATTGGTGAGATCCATGCCCGTCTTCGACTTCACGCACTGGCTCTCGATGCTGACGATATCGGCAGGGAAGAACATCCGTGCGAAGTTCAGGGCATAGACGCCGAGGTCGAGCAGGGCACCGCCACAGAGATCCGGGCGCATGATACGGGGTTTGTCACCCATGGAATAGCCTAGGGTGGCCGTCACAAGACGAGGCTCACCGATGCGTCCACCATCGATCAGGTCGCGCACCATCTTGACGGCAGGCTGGTAACGTGTCCAGATGGCCTCCGCGAGAAAGACCTTCCGTTCGTGGGCTAAGTCAAGGATCGCCTTCGTCTGACGGGCGTTCGCCATGAAGGCCTTCTCCACCAGACAAGGTTTGCCAGCCATCAGCGCCTCTTTCGTCACGTCGAAATGGTGGGAGTGGGGTGTGCCAATATAGACCAGATCGACGTCTGGATCAGCGATCAGATCCGCATAACTGCCGTAGGCTTTCTGGATGTTCCACTTGACGGCGAAGGTCTCCGCCGTCTCCTGCTTCCGCGATCCTACGGCGTAGGCTTCACAGTCCTTTAAACCGTTCAGGGTGATGGCCGCCTTCTCTGCGATCCATCCTGTGCCGATGATGCCGACACGCAGTATTCCGTCTTCTCTCATCGTCTTATCCGTTTAATGATTGCTTGGCTTGTTCCTGAGTGGCGATGACACGGTCGCACCAAGCATCGAACTCAGGATCTTCTTCTTGGAGCTCGGGGTGCTCCTTCAGATAGGCGACACAGCGACGCACGCCCTCGTCGAAACGGACGGTGGCCTGGAAACCTGGTACGGCACGCTTCAGCTTCGTGCAGTCGAAGACCACGGTCAGACTCTTGTCGCCAAGGAGGTTGCCTTCAAAGTCCCACGCCTTGGGAGAGGTGGCGGCGAGGAAGTCGGAGGCGATATGATAGATGTGGGGTGTTACACCTAAGGTATTGCCGACGCACTGATAGATCTGATCCCACGTCAACTGTTCGTCGCCCATGATCTGGAAAGCCTCGCCGATGGCCTTGGGATTACCCAGCAGACCGATATAGCCTTTGGCGAAGTCCTCGTTCCACGTGAGGGTCCAGAGAGAGGAACCGTCGCCATTGACGATGACGGGTTTGCCTTCCATCATACGCTTCAGCACCTGCCACGATCCCTTCAGACCATGCACACTGACGGGTACGGCGCGCTCGCAGTAGGTGTGCGAGGGACGTACGATGGTGACGGGGAAGCCGTTGTCGCGCCACTCCCGCATCAGCAGTTCCTCACAGGCAATCTTGTTGCGCGAGTACTCCCAATGAGGATTGGCGAGGGTGGTACCCTCCGTGATGATATGGTTGGCTGCGGGCTTGTTGTAGGCAGAGGCCGAAGAGATATAGACATATTGGCGCGTGCGTCCTCGGAAGAGGCGGATGTCGCGCTCCACCTGCGAGGGTAGGAAGCCGATGAACTCGCCGACGGCATCGAACTGCGTGTCGCCGATCTGGCGCAGCACCTCGGCTTCGTCATCGATGTCGCAGATGACTTGTCTGACACTGGCGGGTACCTCGTTCCTGCGATTCCCGCGATTCAGCAGCCACAGGTCGTGGCCGCTGGCTGCTAACTGTCTGGTGATGGCACTCGAGATGGTGCCTGTTCCACCGATCAATAATATCTTCATCCTCTTGCCATTTTGTAGATTTTCTCCATGTCTTCTGCCTTGAGCACTTTCAGACAGCCGCAGGTGGCGGTGTAGTCGCGGCTGCACTTGCGGGTCATCTCCTTGATCTCGTCGTCTGAGATATCCTTGCCGATGAGTTCCTTGATGTTGATGGGCATGCCGATGGCGTGGTAGAACCGCTCCATGGCCTGGATGCCCTTCTCTGCCGTGCCCTCTGGATCGGTAAAGTCGTTGGGCACATCCATCACGTTGACGGCGAAGCGCACGAAACGGCTCAGGTTCTCGTGCATCACATAACGGGCCCAACTCGGCCAGATGGCAGCGAGACCAGCCCCGTGGGTGACGTCGAACATACCACTGAGCTCATGCTCCAGCTGGTGTGTGGCCCAATCGTCGGAGATGCCACAGCCCGTGAGACCGTTATGGGCGACACTGCCGCCCCACATGATCTGGGCGCGCTGGCGATAGTCCTCAGGATCCTTCAGCACGTCGAACACGGCCGTCTTCATCCTCCGCAGCACAGCCTCGGCGAGATCGGTGGTCAGGTCCATATCGTCGTCCTTGGTGAAGTAGCGCTCCATCGTGTGCATCATCATATCCGTTACACCAGCAGCCGTCTGGTAAGGCGGCAGCGTGAAGGTGCGACGTGGGTTCATGATGGCGAATTTGGGGCGTGACATGTCGTTGGAGTAGCCCAGCTTCACGTCGCCGATCTCATTGGTGATCACACTGGCCTCACTCATCTCACTGCCAGCAGCGGGGATGGTGAGCACAGAGGCTACGGGCAGCATCGTCTTGGGTTCGGCCTTGCCTAAGTAGATATCCCAGACGTCGCCCTCGAAACAGACACCATAGGCGATGCACTTCGAGGAGTCGATGACGCTGCCACCACCCACGGCGAGGATAAAGTCAACGCCCTCCTTGCGACAGAGCCCGATGCCTTCTTGGGCGAGTGATAGACGGGGATTGGGCACTACACCGCCCAGCGTGATATACTCGATGCCGCCTTCCTTGAGCAGTCCGCAGATCTTATCAAGCAGTCCGGAGCGCTTGGCACTCTGTCCGCCATAGTGCACCAGCACCTTCGTGCCACCATATTTCTTCACGAGAGCAGCCACCTGCTCCTCACTCTGTTCTCCAAACACCACTTCTGTTGGTGCGTAATAATTGAAATCCTTCATCGTCGAATTCGTTTTAATTAGTTTGCATGTGGGTACAAATATAGTGAAAAAGTATCAGATAACCAAAACTTTACGGTGTGATTTAAGTGTTTTTAGGTAATCCGATCCTGTGGTCGTCAAAGGCAACGCGTTGCGTGCAGGTTTTCCGTTGTTTCGCTTTTCTGACTAGCAGATTATACATACCTTTGCGCACTACAACACAAAAATACATTATATATATTTAATGTGAAGAAGATGATTTATGTAATACCTACATAATCATTAATTAGTTAGGTAATACCACTGGCTTGTGAAAGTCGGTGGTGTTTTTTTGTAAAGCAACGCTTTGCGTAAAACTATTGCGTTTGTTGCGTTATATATGATAGGCGAATTAGTAATTTTGTACTGGCTTAATTGTATATGTAATGAAGAAGAATATCTCACAGCGTGATATTGCCAAGATATTGGATGTCAACGTCTCTACTGTATCCAGGGCTCTGAAAGGGTTACCGGGTGTCAGTTCAGAACTCCGGCAGGAGATCCTGCGGCTCGCAGAGATGAAAGGCTACCGTCCTAATCCCTTTGCCATGAGTCTCCGTTATGCCACTACCCATACGATAGGGATCGTTGTGCCTGACATGTCGTTCAGTCATTATGCCCATATCGTGAAATGGATCGTGGCGGAGGCCAGGAAGAAAGGATATATGTGTGTGTTGACAGACTCGGGCGATAAATATGATAATGAGGTGGAGTGTATTGAGCATCTGTTGAACATGCGTGTGGAAGGCATCGTACTTTGTCTTTCACAAGAGACTACCGATTACGCTCATCTGAAGCAGTTGAAAGATCGTCATATCCCTTTTGTCCTTTTCGACAGGGTAGCGGATATCGGATGTTCGACGGTCTGTACCAATGACGTGGATTCTGCCAGACAAGCCACTTTGCATCTGATTGATGGCGGGGCACGTCGCATCGCTTTCCTGGGAGGTCCTAACCAGATGAAACAGACGATAGACCGTAAGCATGGTTATCTGGAGGCTTTGCGGGAGCGTGGTATAGATATTAAGAAAGAGTTGGTCAAGTGTAGCTTTGCCAGTTTTAACTCTGGATTGACTGATACGCTGGAACTCCTCAATATGCAGAATCCACCTGATGCCATCCTTGCGAGCCATGGGATATTGGCCATCTCTGCATTTCAGGCTATTGTCAGTAGAGGCCTGCGTATTCCTGATGATGTGGCTATCATCGGGTTCATGAGCGACTGGGTGTCAAGTATATCGTATCCGGCGATGACGTTTGTCAAGCAGAACTTGAAAGAGATAGGATGTAAAGTCTTTAAATTGTTGTTCAGTCAAATGGATGGAGATGAGAGTGTGAAAAGCATCACGATCAATGCCCGGCTGAATGTCAGGGAAAGCACTTGGAATTCTTTATAATCAGACATTTTTTATCATTTATTTATTAGTTTAGTTAATTAATGTGGGGTTTTGTTACAAAACGGAAAGAATGTGTTACAATAAGCAAAGCCGTTTTAAAATATAACCCGTACCTTTGCAGCGACTTAACTAATTTAATGATGTAGGTATATATCCTTGAGAAAAGGATGAATGAGACCCCTTCAGTGGGAGGGGAAGGTGAGAACTATAGATAGGATCTATACCCTAATCATTTATTATAAAACTAAACTTATTAATTAATTATGTGGAATTTTAAATCACTACAAAAGCCGTTAGTGTTTCTGTTCCTGCTCTGTTTGTTCCCTCTGGGAGCGATGGCTCAGAGCACTATCAAGGGAACAGTAAATGATGAAGCAGGCGAACCAATTATTGGTGCCAGTGTGAAAGTACAGGGTACCAAGACTGGTGCTGTCACCGACTTCAATGGTAATTTCAGTGTTCAGGCTGATGCCAACTCAACACTGGTCATTTCTTACATCGGTTACACCACCGCTACCGTTAGGGTGAATGGTCGTAACGACATCGTCATCTCTCTGAAGGAAGACTCTCAGACGCTGAATGACGTGGTTGTGATCGGTTATGGTGTGCAGAAGAAGAGTGACCTGACTGGTGCCGTTGCCTCTTTGAAGGGTGATGACATCAAGAACCTTTCTACTTCAGATGCTGGTGCAGCTCTGCAGGGTAAGGTAACTGGTGTCCAGATCATCAATGACGGTTCTCCTGGTGCTGGTGCTACCATCCGTGTTCGTGGTTATTCTTCGAACTCTGGTAACCTCGGCCCGCTGCTCATCGTCGATGGTTTGAAGGTTGACAATATCCAGTATCTGGATCCCTCTCTGATCGAGTCTATGGAGGTGTTGAAGGATGGTGCTTCTGCAGCTATCTACGGTGCACAGGCCGGTAACGGTGTCGTGCTCATCACCACCAAGAACGGTTCTAAGGGTCAGGCCAAGCTTTCTTATACGCTGAAGGCTGCCAGCCAGAGCCTTGGTAAGAAGTCTGATCTCTACAATGCTAAGACTTGGATTGACTTCCATAAGTACTTAGGCGACCTCACTGAGACAGAGCTTGTTAACAATGGTTATTATGCTCAGACTCAGGAGAAAGATGGTGCTACCATAGGTGTTCCCGGAACTGAGCGTTTCGATACCGACTGGTACGACGAAGTATTCGAAAACAGCTGGAGTATCCAGCATAACATCACTGTAGAAGGTGGTAATGAAAAGGGTCATTTCCTCGCAGGTCTCGGCATCGTTGATAACGATGGTATCGTGAAGGGTGACAAGGATACCTACAAGCGCTTCACTGGTCAGGTGAATGCTGACTATAAGTTCTTCAAGTGGTTGAGCGTTCAGAGCAATACCTCTATTGAAAAATGGAAGAGAAAGAATCTGGGCTCCGGTTATGGTAGCTTCCTGAATTCTGTCGTAACCATCGACCCGCTGACCCCAGCTTATATTTATAATACTGATGATTTCGGTCAGAATGTTGCCTCTGAGTGGGAGAAGGAAGGTCATGGTTATCTGCTGTTGCCTCCAGGCTTCGACGAGAGCAAGCCCATGTGGTATGGTACTTCTAAGTATGTAGAGGAAGCTACTGGTAGCCCTCTGGGTCAGCGCGACCGTGCTAATTCTTACAACGAAGGTATTAATGTCCGCGGATCTCTGGCAGCCAATCTGACGCCGTTTGATTTCCTGACCATCACTTCTCGCCTCGGTTATCGTATTTCACAGAGTAACGGTCACAGCTATTCAGAGCCTTACTTCCTGTCTTCTATGGCTAAGGCTGATACCTATTCAATCTCTGCCAACACCAATGCAGGTCTCTACTATCAGTGGGAAAACTTCGCCAACTTCAACAAGCAGTTTGGCAAGCACAATGTTGGTGCCATGGTTGGTATGTCATTCACGAAGAACCACTGGGACAACACCAACGTATCTTCTTCTGATACGGGTATGATCCTTGAGGGTGATGCAGCTCCCAACTTCCGTTACATTAACTATCTGAATGATAATGGTAAGTCTCACCTGGGCGTAGGTAACGCTCCTGGCGATGCTACCGAGCTTTCATACTTCGGCCGTCTGTCTTACTCATTCGACGATCGCTACTTCCTGCAGGTGAACTATCGTGCTGATGCTTTCGATAACTCGAAGTTGGCTAAGGACAACCGCTGGGGTTACTTCCCCTCATTCTCATTAGGTTGGACCATCAGCAATGAGAAGTTCTTTAAGAATGCCATCAGCCAGGACGCTGTTTCCTTCCTGAAGATTCGTGGATCTTGGGGTCGCAATGGTAACATAAACGTTCTGAGCGGTTACAAGCATACGCCTACCATCGGTATTGGTGGTTTCTACTACTTCACGGGCGAGGGCACACCTGGTGACAGCCAGTTGACGGGTGCTAAGCCTTCATCTATTGCTAATCCTGACCTGACTTGGGAAACTTCAGAGCAGATCGACCTTGGTATCGACGCTCGCTTCCTGAGCAACCGTCTGTCATTCGGACTCGACTGGTATCGTAAGATGACCAAGGACCTCCTCATTGACGTTGAGCCAGATCCTGCTTTCGGTTTCTCTACTTCAACGGTTAACACTGGTGAGATCCTCAATACTGGTTTTGATATTGAACTCGGCTGGCGTGATCACATTGGTGACCTGAAATATAGCGTCATGACAAACTTCTCTACCCTGAAGAACGAGGTTCAGAATGTAGGTTCGCTCCCGCGTTATGTTGCTGCTGGTCCTTCTGGATTCAACAACAAGTTGACACCTTGTATGGAGGTTGGTCATGCCATCTGGTACTTCCGCGGATATAACTATGCCGGTGTCTATAATGAGAAGCTTATCCAGACCAATGATAAGGAATTTGATCCTGCTAATACCGGAAGACCTCTGTACTACGGTCAGGTTCCCGTTCTTAACGCAGATGGTACGCAGGCTACTGACGCTGACGGTAATGCTCTGTATCAGAGAGGTCTGACCCTGTCTCCGTCAGAGGAAGACAAGGAAGATATCGGTTCCGCTATTCCTAAGTTCACTTACGGTATCACTTTGAACCTTGAGTACAAGGGCTTCGACTTCACCGTATTCGGTACTGGTGCTTATGGCAACAAGATCTACAACTTCATGGTATCTGCTGACCGTCCCCGTATCAACGGTATCGACACCTACTGGCAGGATTCTTGGAGACAGAACGAGGATGGCAGCTGGACCACTGGTCAGTATCCTGACATGAAGGTCGTTTCTAAGGACTGGATTTTCTACAGCTCTTCAGCATGTATCTTCAGTGGTGCATACTTCAAGTTCAAGCAGATCCAGCTGGGTTACACGATTCCTTCAAAGATTACGAAGAAGTTCCTGGTTAACCAGCTCCGACTCTATGCTTCTCTCGACGATTTCTTCACCATCACAAGCTATCCCGGTGCTGATCCTGAGACTGCATCTCTTGGAAGTGACAACGGTAGCTTACGTGGTTTCGATAATGGTACCTATCCGACATCTAAGAAGATTGTCTTTGGTGTGAATATTTCATTCTAATGGTATTGGACTGAAGGATTGAAACATAAATAATGAAAATAGAAAAGAATATGAAAAAGATTATAATTCCAATGCTCGCTCTTTTTGCTGGCGGTGTGGCTATGACTTCTTGCCAGGATCAGCTTGAAATTGAGCAGAAGGGTGTCGTCGCAATTGACGATTTCTATGAGACGGATGCGGATGTCGAGAAAGCTCTGGCTGCTGCATACGAGAACTTCAATGGTAATGCGATGGGTCGTGCTATGGGCCCTGGCATCTATACCCCAGCAAAGGTGCTGGCTAACGACCCGGGCGATGATGTATGCTATGGTGGTGAGTACTATGGTGACCATGAGTTTGGTGGTTCTGTGAATGAGTTCCGTTTCCTCCACACTCCCGAGGCCATTATCTTCCACTACAAAGGCCTTTACCTCTCTATTTATACAGATAACCTTGTCATCGATCAGTTCAAGGATCTTTCTACCCCGATGCGTAAGCAGGCTGTGGCCGAAGCCCGTGTGCTCCGTGCTTATCAGTACTTCCTGCTGGCTAACTATTGGGGAACACCTCCTTTCGTAGATCATGTTCTGACTGCTACGGAGACTCCTACCAACAGTGATGCTGAAGGTGCTCCTGAGAATGCTCCTAAGACGCAGCAGGATTACTACAAGTGGGTTGCTAAAGAGTGCTTGGAAGTTGTCGGTGACCTACCTGAGCGCAAGGATCCTACAGATAAGAATGGTGCTTATCGTGTGACCAAGGGCTTCGCATGGGCTGTGGCTGGTAAGGCTCTGATGTTTGCTGAGGACTTTGCAGGTGCCAAAGATGCCCTGAAGAAGGTGATCGACTCTGGCAAGTATGCACTTGTTCCCGGTGATCAGTACATGGACCAGTTCCATATCCAGGGTGACGGTAGCCCCGAGAAGATCTTCGAGGTGAACATCCGCTACAATGCCAATGCTGGTGAGTACAACTCAGGTAGTGGCTGGGGTTGGAACCAGCACAGCACTTGGATGGAGCCCCAGTGTTTCCAGATCCGTTCTGATAAGTTCAAGAAGCCGCCATTGCAGGCCTACACGGGTAGTGTTCAGGGCTGGGGTTCAATCGGTGTTCCCGAGTGGTACGGACAGGCATTCGTTGAGAATGATGGTAAGGACTCCAAGCGTCTGCAGGCTACGCTGATTCACATCGACGACATGATCTACGGTGAGACAGGTGTTGAGCTGATCGACACTTATTATGGCAAGCTCGCTACCATGACTCATGACGAGAAGGTGAAGAATGATCTGATTGGTATCAAGCCGGGTCGTAGAGGTCACTATGGCCAGTCGTTCTGGATTCCTGTCAAGCACGTCATCCGTACTGGCGATGCTGAGTAGGAAGGCGGATCATTCGGTTCCGTTCATCGTC
>JAGCPV010000130.1 GCA_017965475.1 Prevotella sp. | reverse complement strand
GGAATCAGGCCGTTGGCGGTGGCTTGTTTCAAGAGTCCCTGTGAAAGCAACGGATGGTAGATGTAAACAAACAACGTCACACTACTCCATTTGGCAAGCGTTTTCCACGCTGACACTACCCGCATGACCAGCACACTCATCACGATGGCCGACGGCAGGAAAAGACATCTGCACAGGAACCGTGTAAACGTCTCCGGCCAGTTGTCGGTCCAATAAGGTATCGAGCCATAAAAGACATACGAATAAGACTCCTGCAGAACGAAGAAGAACAAGCAGAATACCGCAAATAATGCACCGGCAGCCACGAGGAATGGGATCTTATTGATGTATTTTCTTATATCAATATCAGAGGTGTAATAGCCTAACATGAAGAATGGCAGGTGCGTCAGTGTCCGTTGCAGGGAGAGGGGCTCCCCGACATCGATGAAGCCAGCCGACAAACTGATGACAAAGCAGATGACAAGCACCAGACAGCGGTGTGACAGCCAACGTTCAGGAAGGTAATAGAGCATCAGCCGCCAATACGCCAGAGACAACAAATACCACAGATGGTAGTCGGGCGTAATCAGATATCTCACATCCCATTTCTCCAGAAGCACGACATATATGATCTGGAATACCAACAGTGTCTCCAGGAACCGCCAGATAGAACGCATGTAGCGCTTCCTGTCACGAATCTGTGAAAATCGTCCAGAAATGAAGATGAACAGCGGCATGTGGAACAGGTACATGTAATTAAACGCGGCCACCTTATAGCGAGAGTAATCAGCAAAAGGCACGATATGGCCATACACCACTAGGAAGATCAAAACGAACTTCAGGGCGTCCCAGTAGGGGTCACGCTTTGCTCCCACAGAAGTATTTTGCATATCACTCATTTTCACTTCTACGTTTCCAACATGCAAAGGTACTAAGATTTTAGGGGATTAAAGAAGAAATCCCTGGAAAATGTATCATATACCAAAAAAAAGTTGTACCTTTGCAGCGTCAAAAAAGGAGGGATAAGTATAGATATGAAAGAAAGAATTGTGGAAATCCTGACCGATCTCCGGCCAGAGTTTGATTTCACCGAAGATGTGAACTTCATCGAAGAGGGAATGTTGGATTCCTTTGATGTGGTCTCATTGGTTGACGAACTGGAGAGTCAGTTCAACATCAAGATCAATGGTACCGATGTCATCGCGGAGAATTTCTCTACCCTCGATAAGATTGAGGCCCTAGTCAAGAAAAGCGGAGCAGCATGAACCTGAAGTTTAAGAACAAGCAGATCACAGGCATCCTGACCATCCTTCCCAAGCGTGTCGTCACCTTCGAAGAGGAGATGGGGAACTACAATTTCCCTGAGAAGAAATCATTGCGCCTGAAGAAGATCATGGGCTATAACACCCATCGCGTCGCTGCCGAGGGACAATGCTCGTCCGACTTCTGCATCCATGGTCTGCAATACCTGTTCGACCAGGGGCTGCTCAACAAGGATGATATCGACGCCCTACTTTTTGTCTCACAGTCGCCCGATTACTTCATGCCTCCTACCAGCAACCTGATACAAGGTCATTTCAACATGAAACACGACATGATCTGCATGGATATCAACCAGGGCTGTGCAGGCTTCGAAATTGGTCTGATGCAGGCCTTCATGTTGTTGGAGCAGGACGCTGTCAACAAGGTGGTGCTGATGAATGCCGACGTTCTCAGTCCGAAGGTGTCCATCCATGACAGGAACAGCAAACCCCTTGTCGGTGATGCTGCTTCCATCACCATCGTGGAGAAGACGGACGAGGAGAAGGACATCTTCGTCTCTGTCAAGATGGACGGAACAGGTGCCAAGGCACTGATCATTCCTGCCGGGGGCTTCCGTATGCCATGCACGGAAGAGACCGCCATAGAACATGAGGACGAGGCAGGCAACTTCAGATCACTGAACAATCTGGTCATGCAGGGCGACGATGTCTTCAACTTCGTACAGCGCGAGGTGCCCCCCATGATCCATCAGCTGTTGGAAGACGCAGGCAAGAAGGCAGAAGACATCGACTGGTATATGTTCCACCAGCCTAACAAGTTCATGCTGAACAAATTGGCAGATGCCATTGGCGTTCCTTATGAGAAGATGCCCAGTAACATCGTGGAGAACTTCGGCAATGCCAGTGGAGTGACCGTACCGACCTGTATCTCCTATAACCTGGGAGAGAAACTGGAACAGGCATCCTACCTGACATGCCTGTCTGGTTTTGGTGTCGGACTGACCTGGGCTGCCATCCTAATGGAGATCGGACCTGTCAAATTCAATCAGATTATAGAATTTTAATCATCATATATGGAAGAATTAAAGGATAAGCTTTCAGAGATCCTGGAAGAAGAGACCGTCAATGATACCGACGTCCTCGAGGACTTCGAATACTGGGACTCCTTAGCCATTCTCGGCATCATCTCGATGGTCTCCGAGAACTATAAGAAGACTTTTAAGGCCGCTGACATCAGGGCCTGTGCAACCATCGGTGACCTTTGCAAACTGATCTTAGGCTGATGGATACCTATACCCTTCTCACAGGCGCCACTTCAGGCATCGGCCTCGACGTAGCCATTCGCCTCTCCAGTGAAAGGAACCTGATCCTCGTCGGACGCGACGAGGCGAAACTCGACGACGTGATCCGACAGATCAGCGGCCCTTATAAGGCCCTGAAACTGGTCTGCGACCTGGATGCCGACAGGCGTCAGGTGGCAGCACGACTGACAGACCTCCTCCATAGGAACGACCTTCAGATCGATGCCCTGGTGCACTGTGCCGGCACGAGCAAGGCGATGTCCATCCGTCAGGCCGATACCGACACCATCGACACCATCTTCAACGTGAATATCCTCTCCGCCATCGAACTCATCCGTCCGCTGCTGAAGAAAGAGAACAAGGGCTCGCTGAAGAACATCGTGCTTATCTCCTCATTAGCCTCCATCCGCGGTGAGAAGGGTAATGCCGTCTATGCCGCCTCGAAGGGAGCGCTGAACGCCTTAGCCATCACACTGGCCAAGGAACTGGCCCCGAAGGTGCGCGTCAACAGCATCTCACCGGGAACGGTAGAGACCCCCATGACCGAGGCCTTCCTCCAGTCAGAGGCCGGTGCAGCCCATCTCGAGACCTATCCCTTAGGCGTAGGCCACTGTGAGGACATCACGAACCTCGTCTGTTTCCTCCTGTCTGACGAAGCCCGATGGATCACTGGACAGAACATCGTCATCGACGGTGGGCGTTCCACCTATTAGACAATACGAATGGCAGCATACATCAGTTATCAGCAGATTCCCTCGGAGATAGGAATCCAGCGGGGCGACGTGGTCCTGCTGACGTCCGACATCACGGATCTGTTCATGCAGTGCCAGGAGCATGGCGAGCACTTCGATGCCAACGTGCTGCTCGACCGTTTTCAGGAGGCTGTCGGCAAAGAAGGCACGCTCCTGATCCCCACCTACAACTGGGGCTTCTGTCAGGGGAAGACCTTCGACTACCGCCGTACGCCCAGTAAGACGGGTGCCATCGGCAATGCGGCCCTCAGGAGAAAGGACTTCATCCGCACCAAGCACCCCATCTATTCCTTTGCCGTATGGGGGAAGGACACTGACGAACTGGTGGCCATGGACAATGTGGAATCCTTCGGTGCCGACTCACCCTTCGCCTACCTGGAGAGGGTCAACGCCAAGAACGTCTTCATAGGCAGCGCCTCCCTGCGCAACAGTTTCACCTATATCCACTATATCGAACAGAAATCAGGGGCCTCCTACCGTTTCTCCAAACTCTTCACGAGCCACTATGTGGATGAGGACGGCCAGGAGTCGGAAAAGGGATACGCCATGTATGTCAGGAACCTCGACCTTGATGTCGTCTGCACGCCCGATCCGTTTGTCGATGACCTCTATGCCTATGGGATCGTCAGTAGCGGACTGATTGGCAGCGTCCCCTACGAGGTGATCCGCTTCAGCGACGTCACCCCCTTCATCCTCAACGACATCCTGCACAACAGAAGCAAGAAACTGTGCAGGTATAACGGACAATAAAGCATCTGCATGAAAAGACTATATTACAGTTCCAGTGCCCTTGCCGCCCCACATATCGGGGTGATCATCGACGATATCCTCGACGGTAAGGAGAAAGGCGACGATATCTACTGGGCCTACTGCCATTGCGGGCTCTCCTCCTGTTTCATGAACCTCGACGGCTACCCCTGCGACTGCCAGTTCTGCCACCGCATGTACCGCGAGTACCAGCGGGCCTACGGAGCCGGCGTTCACATGATTCCCATCAGGAAGGAGGACATGAAGCACAGGGATCAGGTTATCGATTTCCACAAGGCCGACGAACTGGAGGATTTCACGTATCGCGATGTCAAGGTGGGTAGATCGGTCCTTTCCCTCTACTACTCCACGACCCGCGACCTGGACATGACGCGCTACGACGAGTTCCACGAGTTCGCCCTCCCGCTGCTCAGTGAACTCTGCGACCTGGTGGATAAGGCCTACGAGATCATCGACCAGGTGAAGCCCGACACGATCATCGTCCATAACGGCCGTCTCTACGAGAACCGCCTCTTCTACGACATCGCCAAGACCCTCGCCATCAAGTTCAAGGCCGTGGAGACCGTGGGAGGCTACGGCGAACCGTATAAGAAGATGAGTTATCCCGACGCGCTCCCGCACAATATCGAGCGATGGAACCAGTTGGCCATCACCACCTGGGAACAGTCACAGGAGCCCGAGGAGGAGAAGATCAGGATCGGCTCTTCCTTCTATGAGCGCAGGCGCAAGGGCGAGGTGGTGGTCGATGTCAAGGCCTACGTCGCTGGCCAGAAGAAAGGTCTGCTGCCAGAGGGCTTTGACCCCTGCAAACGTAACATCGCCATGTTCACTTCCTCGCTCGACGAGCAGGTGGCCCTTGGCGACGACTGGAGCACCAACAAGGTGTTTTCCACACAGTGCGAGGCCATCGGCTATATCCTCAGCCACTCCAAGGGCGATATACATTATTATATAAGGATACACCCCAACCTGAAGGGCATCAACTATAAAGACCATGTGGATCTCTATCAGTACGACAAACTGCCCAACGTCACGGTGATCCCCCCAGAGAGCAAGGTGAGCAGTTACGACCTGATGGACGCCTGCGAGAAGGTCATCTCGTTCGGCTCATCTACAGGTCTGGAAGCCTGCTACTGGGGTAAGCCGTCGCTCCTGATAGGCCACTGTGGCTTCGAAGGCTGCGGTGCGCTCTACCATATCCAGAAACGAAAGGATGTCATGCCCTCCATCGAGGGCGACCTGCCTCCCAAGCCCCGCATGGCCGCCATCAAGTTCGCCTACTTCCTCCTCGACAGGAAGTACAAGGTGGATCAGACGCATATCGACATCGACGTCAAGATCAGGCACCATTTCAAGTGGAACTTCACTTATACCTCCTACTTCAAACTGTGGAATTCCCAGAAGATCTATCAACTGGCCTATTTCTGGCACTGCATCCTCAGGCGTCACTTCACCAAACCCAAGTTCCAGTTCCCTTGGAAACTCTAATATAAATAAGGTAAAGTTTCTATCTAATTATTTGCTATTCTAAAAATAAAACACTATTTTTGCACACGAATCAATAAAAACAACTCTGATGGGAAAGAATTATCTTCGTAAAAAATTAGATAAGGTTACTATTTGTGGCTACAAATCAATAGCCCATAATAATCCTGTTACTTTGAATCTTGGTAATGTGAATATCCTATTGGGTGCTAATGGAGCTGGTAAAAGTAACATTATTAGTTTCTTTAGGATGTTAGGTTATATGATGAGTAAATCTTTTGGCGTCTACGTGGAAAAGTCTGGAACTGCAAATTCCTTGCTTCATTATGGTCCCAAAAAAACGCCAATAATGTCAGGAACGTTAGAATTTACTGACACTAAGTCCGCTTACTCATATCATTTTTCATTGTCGAATGCAGCTCCTGACAGACTTATCATTACAGAAGAAAGCATAAAATGGCATCGTAAAACCGAGAATAAGCCATATGAGGTAATATTGGAATCAAACTTTAAAGAGTCTGCTCTTGCAGATAGCAAAGATTCTGTTGCAAAATCTATCTATTGGATGTTGGCCTATTGTAAAGTATATCAATTTCATGATTCTTCTAACGAAGGTCCTTTGCGACAAGCTTGCCCTGTAGATACTGCAAATTATCTTCAGTCTCATGGTAATAATCTCCCTTCTTTCTTGCTATTTCTTCGCGACAATTATATAGATTCATATAAACGCATTGTGGATTATGTGCGTGATGTAATACCTCAGTTCCAAGATTTTTATCTTGAACCAAACAATAATACCATTTCACTTCGATGGATTGACAATTCTGCAACAGATTATCGGCTCAATGCATATCAATTCTCAGATGGATCTATCAGATTTATAGCCTTGGCAACTCTATTATTGCAACCTGTAAAGACTATGCCAGATGTTATTATATTGGATGAACCTGAATTAGGACTTCACCCTTATGCTATTGCTCAATTGGCAGAAATGATAAAAGATGCATCCATTCATGCGCAAGTGATTATTGCTACGCAAAGCAAGGATTTAGTTGACTTATTTGATGTTGAGAATATCTCTGTGGTTGAGATGGATGAGAAGACTCAAAGCACATCTGTAACTCATCTGAAAGAAAGTGACTATAAACTCTGGCTTGAGCATTACACAGTCAGCGAATTGTGGGATAAAAACATCATTGGAGGGCGACCTGTATGAAAGCAAAGATTATTCATGTTCTCTGTGAGGGGCAAACAGAACAAGGGTTCGTTGAGGAAGTCCTTCGACCTTATCTTCAAAATAAAGGAGTGACAGGAGTAAAAAGTATTCTTATCACTACAAACAAAAAAAGGAATGCCCGCGGAGGAATGTCCACATACAAACATGTTGAGACGGATATAAACTTGCTACGAATGACAAAGCAAGATAACGATTACGAGCGTCATATATTCACAACGATGTTCGATTTATACGCTTTGCCAGATGATTTCCCTGGATTCATGGAAGCTTCAACTATTTATGATCCATACGTTCGCATAAAGGCTTTGGAAAAAGCTTTTTCAGAAGCGGTAGGTGAGAAACACTTTATCCCATATATCCAACTGCATGAGTTCGAGGCATTATTGTTTTGCGGTATCAACCACTTGTCCAAACTCTATCCTGGTTGTGAGAAGCGTTGCGAGCAGCTAACTAAAGACCTTCAAAAAGTAGGGAATCCTGAACTCATAGACAATGGCCCGACTACTGCTCCAAGTAAGCGCATTATTAAGGCTATTGAGGGGGAAAAGAAAATTCATTATAACTACAACAAGCCTACTACAGGTAAATCCGTGACAAAGGAGATCGGCATAGACGAACTCCGTGCCAAGTGCCCTCATTTTAATGAGTGGGTAGAACGACTAGTAAATATTTAATCAAGTTTTAATCAATTATAATAAATATAATACGAGACTGTCTTACCCTGAAAAACGTTGTTTTTGATTCAACGTTTTTCAGGGTAAGACAGTTACTGGAGTCGCTGTAACGTGTTTAGTTGGATTCTATTTATTCAAAATCTTCTATTTCATAAACAGAATTATTTAGGTCAATACCTAATTTGTAGAAATCTGTCAAACGCTTTTCTGTACGATAAATCTCAAATAAGGATTTCTTGGGATAAGATTTGTTCTCATTTATTTCAATTGCATTCTTTAAGATGTCTCGAGCCCGATTAATGTCATTCTTTACATAGTAGGCATATTCCCCTTCCATACATCTGGCCATGTCCTCGGCCTTTGTGGCAACATTGTCTTTCATGTTTTCCAGAAGACTATCAAGCACCTTAATGTCTTGGGGTACTAAATACTCTTTTCTACGTATGAGACAGATGAAGTATGAATGAATATGGTATATATTCGTTTTGTTCATACTATAATTATCTTTGGCCATATCAAGTGCTTCAGAATACTTTCCTTGTGAAAGCAGGATGTTCACTATTTCCCGTTTGGATTTTGCATGGGTCTTATCCTTTTCTAATACCCTATAGAAACAATCGAGCGCTTTTTTCTTTTCACCAATATGACGATAGTAGAAACCTTTCAGGAAATTCTGTGCAACACTGTCATATTTGAAGAATCTGAGATTGTCCAAAACTCTCCGATCTTTACATTTTGCCATTGCAGCCGTTTGCCAATATCTTGTTTCCCACATAATCTGTTCGTCATAGTTCGTATCGCTCAAGAGCCTTTCACATATATCTATGACCAGGTTACATTTCCCTTGATCATAAAGAACAATAACATTCTTAAGCAGTAACGAAGGCATGAAATATTTGGATGGTATTTTTTTCCCTTCCTTTAGCATATTTTGAAGTGTAAGCATAAATGCTGAATAGTCATTTATAAGTACATTACCCAAATCCTTCTTTAATAGTTTCTTAATCTCCTCAGTTAATTTCCTACCGTAATTATTGTCAATCTGGATACGTGAACGACGAATATAGTCTGCTAGGGCAGAGTTGAGGCTAAGATATTCATAGCCACCAAAAAGGAAACTCACCACAGACAAGTCGATGAGTATCTGCATGGCATCCACTGTTTCTTGATTATCACCAAAGATTTTTTTGATCAAAGTCATACTGAACACTTCGTTTTGTGACAGCATTACGGCTATCTGATATGCTTTTGGCATCTCACGCAGCTTCTCTAAAAGAATTTTGCTGTATTTGTCTGTAAATTCGTCAATCTCCTTGATTCCCTTTTTTGCTTCAAAAAGGTTGATATCTATCATCTTGACGGCATAAATGATTTGGGCGGGAATACCTTTAAGGTGTTCCAAGAAGAATTTCTTATCATCTGTTGAAATATCGTCGTGGCCATAAATCTTCAATAGTTTGATGAAAAGACTCTTGTATTCTTCCTTTTTAAGTTCTGGAATCATGTAAACCAAAGAACGTTTTTCACGTTCCAATTGTCGCTCATCGGGGCGGAATTTTGATATGATGCAAAATACAAGATTATTATCAAATGCTTTATTATGAGCTACCTGTTTGAACCAAGGAGCCATTTCCTTATTTGGCAATATGATACCTCCGTTGTCTTCAATGAAGACGATTTCCTTGTTCTGCATGAATGTTTTTACCTGTGTAACAGCCATCGCGACTTTTTCGTCCATAGTTTTCTTTGACAGGTCACTCTTATAAACCACCTCATCTTCACTGATGGCATTCAGCTTATATATAAAACTCTCAATGCTCTCACGCCTGTCGAGTGTTATAGGCTTATGAGAAGACAATTTCGAGATAAACTGCGCTTTTAATAAAGCATTTTTCAGGAATGTACTTCTACCAATTCCTTGATAGAAGTTATATGCAATGATATAGGTAGGAGTCCATCCCTCTAGGTTATTCACATCTCTCTCAAATCTTGCCATCTCTTCATTGCGTCCGACAAAGATACGTTCCAACGCCTGATTATGTTCGCTTTTTTTGTAACTCACATCATAAAGTGCGTCCCTTATCTTATGATATATGATGACTTCGTTTTTAATATAACGCAGATTATAGTCATTCGAAAGCCATTTAGGTATGCGATGATCTGTGTGATCCACTTTCTCGTCTATTATAATGGGAAGAATCCTGTCAAGCTTGTCTTCACTCATCGCCTTATAAGCCATATTTATCTCCGTTTGTACCCAATTGGAATTAAGTGCTTTATCGGAGATGAACAAAACAAACACATCCGATTCATCTAATTCCCTGAAAATTTCGTCTAAAGTTTTAGCTCCAGGTTCAAATGAGTTTTCGTCCAATACGCATCTTTGGTTACCTAATAAATTAGCAATTTTCCTTACCAAAGATTTGTCACTACTGCTATGAGATAAAAATGCCCTTGCCATATATAATATAATTTTGGTGGCAAAGATATGAACAAATACTTATTATGGCAAGATTCATGCGTTTCAATTAGGTATGGTAAAAGAAGCTAATAATCAATGAGATTATCTCTTGTAGGAGATAAAAACGCACCTATATGAAACGGTTATGAGAGTTCCTTATAGGGGTTTTGTTCTCATTCTTATAGAGCGCAAACCTTCTTGGGAGAGTCCCATAATATGCTTAATCTCTTTATCGTCTTTGTCCAATGCCTCCTTTAGAATGAGATAAACATTGTTGTGATTTGTTAGTTTTGAGAACCTTCTCACCTTTATAATATTATGGTAGGCCTCATAGTTGATGGATGAATAATAATAGACGAAATCAGAATCATCGTTTTTGTCCCATTTGATAGTGCTTCCTCCATTCATAATGTGGTCATAGAGCAACCTGCCATGATTTAACCTGGGCGCCTTATCATCAAGGAGTTTCTTGATATCCTTGTTGTATTTCTCGATGGCATCTTCTGCATTCCTCACATCTTCTTCCAGTTTACATATTTTCTGCCTGTCTGTTTCCTTACGACCTTCTAAGTCTTTGATCTGCGCCTGAGCATTGTCTCTGACGATCCTCAGTTTGTTTATCTCTGTAGTATAGGTATAAAGCTGCATTTGGTATTCTTTCTCCTTGGTCTCTTGTTTCTTCTTTCGGATGATGATGTAAATAGCCATAACGCCCATAAGAATGATGAGACCCAGAATTAGTCTTTGGGTACTGATCAGTTTCTTGTCTGCCTCATGCATAGCCACTTCATGGTCAAAGCGTAGTTGTAGGTCTTTGATAGTATCATTCCTTAAGGCATAAATCATACTATCCTTAATGGCAATCACTTCATCTACGTTCTTACTTGCCTCAACAAGTTTACCACGTTCAAGATCATAGGATAAAATACTATAAATTAGATTATCCTTCTCGTATTTACTATCTTTTGTCAAGGCTTTCTTCCATAAATTATATGCTTTTTCCTCGTCACCTTCAGAATAATAGATGTCAGCCAAATGTTCTAGTACTTCTGGCAAATCATCATAGGCTAACGCTTTCTCAAAATATTCCTTGGCCTTTTCTTTGTTACTCTCTTTATATAATACGCCAATGTTCATTAGAAACGTTGCCTTGTCTGTGTCAGATACATATTTAATATATGGTATTGTTTTCTGGACATAAAAATAAGAACTGTCACATTGACCAAGATTTGCAAAAGAAAAACTAATTAGATTATAGGAATAAGCTATCCAATTTCCTTCTCTTGCTTTCATTGCTGTAGATAATGCTTTTTTTGCATAATGCAGTTGAAGAAGATCATTCTCACATCGCCCATTAAGATATGCCAAGTTTTCTACAATTTTATATTGAAGGCGAATATCGTTAGCATGTTTACTGTGACGTTCAGCCTCTTTGCAGTATAGTATAGCACGAGGATAATCCTGATTAATTCTTGACCTGTATGACTTATAATAATAGGCATCTGCCAATTTATGTTGATTTCTCACCTTATTATAGTATGTAATAGCTAAGTCAAGAAGTGAATCCGACTCCAAAGGCTGGTTCGTGAGATAACCTAATTGTGTCTCCAATAGATAATAATGCGCCTGTTCCTCATTTGTCATAAGTGCTTTGGCCATATCTTTCATCAGGGCACAGGCAGAATCATATTGCTCTTTAGCAATCAAAGAGTCAACTTGGTCAAGTTTCTCTGACACCTGAATGCCGTTACAGGCAAACAACAGGAATAGAATGAAAAATGGAGGTAATATTTTCTTTATCATCATGCTGCAAAGATAGATATTTTTTATCGAAGAAACAAAAAATCTGGTAGATTCTTGTCGTTCAAAATCGGCAATAATATGCATCATGCTAAAAATGGGCGTTTTAGATTCACTATTATTTGTCACCACGATTTAGCTAAACTGCTTAAATACAGGGGAATCACGTATTATCATGTTGCAACGCTCATTTTGCTGAAATTATAGTGATTATCCATATATTTGCAGCGAATTTCTAAAACTCAAAGAATATGAAAAAAGTATTATTAGTGTTGTTAGTTGGGTTGTTGCTGACCCCAACAGAGATGTTTGCAGACAAGTACAATAGCAAAAGAATTTCTCAAGGAACCCCTCCGCCCAGATCTGAGAATGTCATCAGCCTGTATCTGGATTACAACACTGGCGACTTGGCTATTACTCCGAACTATGCCATCACAGGGCTGGAGATTAGCATCGCGTCCAATGGTGTGACTTATCTGGACACGACAGTATCGCTGAGTGCGGGGCAGAGCTACACTGACTGCCTTAGCTTCCTCAGCGTGGGCACGTACATCCTGACACTCTCGACTGCCGACGGAATCATCGACCAGTACGAGATCACCGTAGAGGACGAGTGATACCGTGATTTTATGGAATCTTGCCATAATAAGTATTTCTTCTTACCTTTGCCACGAAATCACTAAAACCAATTAAAAAAATGAAAAGAACATTATTATCAATCAGTCTATGCGTACTTGCCTTTTCTGCAAGTGCCCAGTTCAAAGTCATGAGCAATGGCAGGGTTGCCATCAATGGTTCAGGCAGTACCTCATACCAGATGTCTTGCAGCAGTACCAGCAGCGGGAGGAGCGGATTGCTTTTTTCTGCGGACGGGAACAACAGCAGTTCGGCAATCTACGGAGGTAAACTCAGTTCCTCCAATGCCTCCCAGTGTATCGGATTGAAGAGCAGTGCCAACGGTACTACAAACAGTATCGGCGTGTATGGCAATGCAGATACAGGGACGAAGGCCATCGGCATCGTGGGCAGCATCAACCAGAGCAACAGCACTACCGGTGCAGGTGTCTATGGCACGATCTATAACGACAACGGCGCAGGCCTGAGCACGGGCGACAAATACGCCGGTTTCTTCCGTGGTAATGTCAAGGTAATTGGCAGCATCGTTACGAGCTCGGCCATCCAGGGTGCCCTTCTTGGCGAGTCATCCAGTTCGACGAACTCGTCAGGCAGCGGCCAGTCCTTAAAGGGGCTATCCGCAACCAGTGGTTTGTCGGGGCTCCATGTCACGACCTATCAGAAAGAGCGGCCGGCACCAATCGAAGACACAGACGCTATCCTCGACCCAGACGAGGACTCTACCAGGACGGCAGAGGCCGTGCAGCCTGAGGCCGACATCATGGATGAGCAGTTCTATACGAAAAGCCACTATGCCCTTGATGCAGACCGGTTGGAAGAAGCCTTCCCCGATCTGGTCTATGTAAACAAGGACGGCAATAAGGTCATCAACTACGTGGAGATGATACCCCTGCTGGTACAGAGCATCAACGAACTGAGTGAGAAGATTGAGGAATTGCAGGGTCAGGCATCAGGTGGAATGACCAAAGCTGCCTCCCGTGGAGAGACAGGCGTTGAAGGCTCCTTCGCCTCTAAGAACAAACTCTACCAGAACACCCCGAACCCGTTCAAGGAGCAGACCACGATCCGCTTCTCTCTGGCCGATGATGTCAGGGATGCCGCCATCTGCATCTTCGACATGACGGGCAAGACCATCAGGGAAATGCCCGTTTCATCGGGCATGGAGAGCGTCTCCTTTGGAGGCTATGAACTCGGCGAAGGCATGTTCCTCTACTCCCTGATTGTCAATGGGCAGGAGATCGATACGAAGAAGATGATAATATCGAAGTAATCAAGAAAAGGGTTACTTTGCTATATAGTTAAAGAATAATAGATAAATGCCTTTACAATGATAAGCAAGAAATATGTTATGATGATATTGTTTATCATCTCATGTTCGGTACATGCGATAGCCCCAACGGACTATTATTATTACTATAAGGGGGGAAAGATGCCTTTAACCCTAAATGAAAGCAAGGTCTGTGTCAGTATATTTAAGGACAAAAAGGATGTAAGCGAGAGGATTCGTGCGAATGTTCAGGTTCAGGAAACGATAAAAGACGAGGATCTTTTCGATATTTTTGTTATTACTCGGTCAGAATTCGAGAAGTTGGTCTCACAGGATTTTTGGTATGAAGACGCAAAGTCTGTGATAATAACCTCAAGTTATCTTACAGAAGACAATGTGGAGGTTTTTGCGACTCCATACCTGAATGTCCGGCTTAAGAAGGATGAGGATATAGACTTGCTGGCTTCCTATGCTGAAAAATATAGACTCAGGATTGTTGGGAATAGTTCTCTAATACCTTTATTGTATGTCCTGTATGTTACTCCAGAGGGTGACAAGAGCCCAATGGAATGCGCTAATGAATTATTTGAAAGTGGGGATTTTGCAACATCAGTACCAGACCTGAGTTCTGATGACTTTATATGTTCTAATGACCCTATGTATAGCCAGCAATGGGGACTGCATAATAGTAGTCATCCAGGCATAGATATATCAGCGCCCGAAGCATGGAATTATTCCACAGGAAAAAAAATAAAAATTGCATTATTAGATACAGGCGTGGATATGGATCATATAGATTTAATGTCTAACATTAGCAGTTTGAGTTATGATACCGAAACAAATTCTTCTCCGAGTCAGGTCTATGGTGACCATGGTACACATTGTGCAGGAATAGCGGCAGCCGTTAAGGATAATGGTATCCAAATTGCGGGAGTTGCCCCTGAAGCAACAATTGTCTCAATAAGCAATTCACTGCAAATGACGACTAACAGCCAATTAAAAAGAGCAGACGGAATTATTTGGGCTTATCAAAACGGTGCTGACATCATCTCGAATTCATGGCATTCTTCAATTCATTATGATGAAATAGATGCGGCCATATATGATGCTTTTAGATATGGTCGTCAGGGTAAAGGTTGTGTAGTTGTCTTTGCAGCAGGGAATAATAGCATGAACAGTATTAATTATCCTGCTAACTGCAATGACACGATTCTTGCTGTTGGTTCAATTAACAATACAGGGATGAGAGCCACTCTTTCAAATTATGGAGTAAAACTTGACATTGTTGCGCCTGGAGATAGCATCCTTTCCACTCTTCCAAATAACAAGAAAGGATATAGAAGCGGAACTTCTGCAGCATGCCCCCATGTTGCCGGAGTTGCAGCTTTAATATTGCAGCGAAACTCGGAATTGACAGTTACCCAAGTCAACAGTATTATTAACAGTAATGCAAAGAAACTATCAGGAGTTAATTTCAATATTACAAAACCTGATGGATTATGGAATAACGAATATGGATACGGCCTTGTTGACGCATACAGTTCTGTGATAAATACCCCTAGCACCGTATATATTCAGAACGAAACCATCACTGGAACAAGATTAATTTCCGCAGGCAGTATTTATGTGGGAAGAAATGTTACCAACACAAAGGCATATGGAGACGTTGTTCTTGGTCAAGGTAATATCACGTTGCAAGCAGGATATGTGGAAATTAAGAATTCTACGACAGTGCCATTAGGCACTACGCTTACGATAGGAAACTAATTGAAAACATATAGAAATACTAATAACTATTTGCTAAATGATATATTATTTCGTACTTTTGCAGTTGTTATAATGTATAATATTGGCTATCAGAAATTAAATAGTAATGATTATGAGCAGAAATTATTTGTTGATGTTGTTGTTCATCTCATGTTCAATGCATGCGATGGCACAGGACTATTATTACTACTACAAGGGGGAAAAAATGCCTTTAACCCTAAATGAAAGCAAGGTCTGTGTCAGTATATCTAAGGACAATAAAGATGTAAGCGAGAGGATTCGTGCGAATGTCCAGGTCCAGGATATGATAAAAGACGAGGATCTTTTCGACATCTTTATCATTCTTCGGTCAGATTTCGAGCAGCTATCCTCACGGGATTTCTGGGAAGAAGACGCAAAGTCTGTGATAATAACCTCAAGTTATCTTACAGAGGACAATGTGGAGGTTTTTGCGACTCCATACCTGAATGTTCGGCTTAAGAAAGATGAGGATATAGACTTGCTGACTTCCTATGCTGAGAAATATAAACTCAGAATTGTTGGGAATAGTCCTCTAATACCTTTATTGTATGCCCTGTATGTTACTCCAGAGAGTGATAAGAGCCCAATGGAATGCGCTAATGAAATGTTTGAAAGTGGAGATTTTGCAGCATCAGTACCAGATTTGGCAAGTTATGGCGAAGCGGACATTCAGGGCGTAACCACTGGAACGGACACAGAATCCTCAGGGATTTACGACCTCCAAGGTCGCAGGGTCATGGGCCCACCGACAAAGGGCCTCTACATCCAAAACGGTAAGAAGGTGATTGTGAAATAATAATTTATATGTAGGTATGAGAAGATTCTTTTTGTTTTTCTTGATAGCATTACTGCCAGCCATGTCGTTCGGGCAGGATTATGAGCCGTTGCTGAAAGAGGGCAAGACGTGGAAATATACTCATAACAAGCCCTTTTCGGAAGATTATTATGATTTCTCCCTTGTCGTCAGAGGTGATACGACCATCAACGACCTCACTTACAAAAAGATATACGACGTCAGTACTGGTGCATATCAGTATGCCCTGCGTGAGGATGAGAAGAGGGTCTATTGCGTATTCCAGACCAAAGACACGCCCCAACTCATCTATGATTTCGGCAAGGAAGCCGGGGAGATTGTGAGCGAAGTGGCGGATAAGGACGGTAAAACCATTGTCAGGGTTGTTGCGGTTGATGCCATCAAGTATGGCGACCGTCTCTTGCGCAGGATGGAGGTTGTGGAAGAGTATCTGGAGAATGATCAGGTTATCGGGTCAAGTAATGGTATCTGGATAGAAGGCTTGGGAAGTTCTTGCGGTCTGGTAAGTCCTGTTCAGTTGCCCGGCAATTATAATACCTTCCATTCCTGCTGGGTAGGTAATGAGATGTTAGGTGAGAACGAACTGTTTGTGGCAAAAGCCCAAGAGTATTTCCCCGAGGGTACGAAGTGGACGGAGATAAGGCTTGACACGCTGAAGTATGACAGCTGGTATTCGAAGGTCGGCGATGAATGGGTGCCGAACTTTGAGACGATAGAGTATTATGTGCAAGGGGAATATGTAGAAAAGGAATGGGATGATGATCTCAATACATTTAAAAAGGTATATACCAACGGCCCCGAGTGGACAGACTCTCTCACGCTTTTGCTATGGGAAGGGAGTTTCAATGGAGATGACAAATGCGTTTTAGCAACGATACCGCCAATCATTGGGTTCGATGGTTCTTCATATCTGCTATTTCCGGGCAATGCCTATCAGTTTGGCTGGAGCATCGGAACAATAGTGGAATTCGAGGATATAACAAGCTCCAATGCTACAGCCATCTTCCCTCCAGGAACATTTGACTTTGGCACTATTGATGAAATAAAGGAAGGTGATTTCGGAGGTGCAAGTTCATTGAGTTATGCGGATGTGAATGGTGTCCGTATCATTCAGGGAATTGGTGTGACAACTTGGAATGATGGTGAATGCCTCTTTGGCCCGGTAGAACCGTATCAAGCCCGAACCTTTTTCCAGGAAGAATCAGAAGAGGATCGTCACTATCGTTCCATGCTCGTTCATTTTGAGCGCAACGGAGAGGTGCTTTATGACGTCTGGCCAGAGAAAGGGACAATCAGCGGGATGAAGTCCGTCAGCGAGGTAGAGACACCAATCGCCAATACGCTCTACGATCTCCAAGGCCGCAGGGTCATGGGCCCACCGACAAAGGGCCTCTACATCCAAAACGGCAAGAAGGTGATTGTGAAATAATTATTTATATGTAGGTATGAGAAGATTCTTTTTGTTTTTCTTGATAGCATTACTGCCAGCCATATCGTTTGGGCAGGATTATGATTCGTTTCTTGACAATGAGAAAATATGGACTATTAAGAATACTCTCTCTAGTCCCGAACAAACGGTAAGCTATACCGAATACAAACTCATGGACGAGACCTCCATTGAGGGAATTTCCTACAAACTGTTGTTTTCACGATACAGGTGGGAATATGAGGATGACTGGAGTGATTGGGAATCAGGGGAATTCGGTGGATCTTTCGGTGGAACATACATAGGAGAGGACAACGCAGGTAAAGTCTTTTTTTACAAAGACAATGATAATTCTATAGAAAACCTTGTGACGATGGATTTCTCTTTACAGGTGGGTGATGTGTTTCAGTTTGGTTCTGATTACGATCTCCTTCCCTATGTTGTTACGGCAGTGTCAGATACGATACTTGAAAACTCTTTTGATAGGACCCCCCGAAAGTGTATTCACCTCTCACATTTCTTTGACGGTGAGGTCCTATTCGAAGAATATCATCACGATGTCTGGATAGAGGGTATCGGATCCATGAAACATGGCTTGGTGGGCATGAGAGGAGATCTGTATGGCGGTGCTTTCAGACAGCTCGTGAAATGTACCCAGCAGGGGAATATCATCTACCAATATGATGATGCTACCTCCGTTCAGAGTATCAAAGAGCTGCCTATAGACGACACACCGATCTACGACCTCCAAGGCCGCAGGGTCATGGGCACACCGCGGAAGGGCCTCTACATCCAAAACGGCAAGAAGGTGATTGTGAAATAAAAGACATTGTTAGTAATTGCCCCTTGATGAACACACTGTATTAGATTTGTTTTGGATCGTGCCACCCTGCGACGGGGTGGCACACTATGTTTTTTCGCGCGCGGGCGCGTGGTAGTAGGGAAACTTAGAAAATAACCCGCTCATCCCGCTCATCCCACACCCAAATCATTTTGCTCTGGGTGTGGGATGAGCGGGATGAGCAGGATAAAAAGTAAGTATAGCAACTATAAATGCGCGCGCATATGTACGCGCGCGCCACGGACAAATTGTTTGATAGATTTTGGTGGGTCTGTCCCGGTGTAGAGGTGACCTTCAGCACCGTGAAGGTCACCTTTAGCCGGCTAAAGGTGACCTTTAGAAAAGTCCCGATGGCTGGGACAAATCCCATGGTGGTGGTTTCCTGGTGGAAACGCTATGACAGCCGTTTACTGGTGGGGATGCTTGATATAAACATGACACTACTTTAATTGAAAATTTGTTTCAAGTTCCATGTTTCAAGTTTCAAGATTCAGACTTCAGGATTAAGTCTCTCCACTAACTCCGCTTTCACCTTTTCCCACGCCACTTGAGGGTCATACTCCACTTGTGGTCCAAGAATCATTTCTGTATCCGTCAGGAACTCCTCGTCCTGCAGTTTTCCGTCCATATTCAACAAAAACTCTTTGTATGTTGGCAAGTGAGACGCTGTGAAGCCCAGATACCGCTCATAGCTCTCCATCACTTTCCCTTTATCCAACTCGGGGTGCATTGACAGAATCTTCCACAGGTCAAACAAATCACGTCCTTTTCTCCGCTGATACACAGCCCTCAGTTTCGTCCCGGTCAGTTCTGCCAACTCATAGGTCTGCACCTCGCAAGCACCTTTGAACCACGAACTCTCCACCGCAAAAGGTACTCTTACCATCGGATATACAGAGAAATGCTCCTTGCAGTTAATTTCCACCTTCAAGTGAATCTCGCCCGCATCCATATCCGTCGGCTGCACCTTGAACACCAGCGTATTGTTGTGCTTCTTCTGCTTCACCACCGGCTCGCCCAGCCAGGCCAGCGCATCCCTTAGATGGTCTATGGTCTCTTTGATGGGTTCTGCCTTCACTTGAACCAAATCGATGTCCTCCGAGTATCTGGGCTGTGGCTTCAGATACAACTTACCTAATGCTGTGCCGCCTCTGAACGCCAGATGCTCCACAAGAAATGCATCGCTATAAATAGACACTAACGCACGGCAGACTATCAGGTCCTGTTCGATGAATTTATTCACCACCCATGGGGCCTGCTCGCTCCATTCCGTAATATATCGCTCTGGTATCATAACTCGTCAATCTCGATGGTTTCGTTCACAATAATTCTCCACTTAGCGTTCCTTTCGCACCCCTCGCAACTCTTTCCCGCCTTTAAAGGCACATACTGGAGCACGAAACCGGAACTCTTCAATAGACTGTACAACGACTCTGCCGTTTCCTCTTCCTCCAGCACCTCGTCCAAAATATAGCCCAGACGCTGCAGACTGGTTACCGGCACCTCCTTCGCAAAGTCGGCGCTTAAGCGCCCAAAATCCAGTTTCTCTGCCAGTTCTGCCAGAACAGTGGCTGCCCGCGAAACGCTGCCTGTCTTAGCCTGATACGTCAGCAAATCCACTGCCGTCAGTTCAGGGCACGACACGTTAATGTAGCCTGTCCGCGTCTGCCGCCTCTCCACGTATGCCTCAGGAATATGGCTCTTGCAGAAATAATGCGTAAGGTATTTCTCTCCCTTCTTGTCACGCATGGCGGGAGGTTCTATCATCACGCTGAACCGTAGCGGGACCTGATGCGAAGCTCCGTGATAACTTGCCGCACTCAGCAGAGCCACATAGTATTTGCGTCCCAGGTGGTGCATCATGTCGTCCAAGTAAAACGACTGCGGCACAGCCCCGCGCAGTACATATTCATCCGGCACTATGACATAGAAACCGCGCAGGGGCGACATAATCCGTCTCTTGCTCACCTCCCTGGTCAGTGCCCGTGCAATGCTGCCGGCACTCATGTCAGGGAATGCCTGCGCCACCTCATCGTGTGTGAAAGTGTAATTGCCTCTGAGCGGCTTATTATATATCCAGCTTGCTATGCTCGCCATTATCTTGTATTTACTATTTCGTTTGCAAAGATAGACATTATTTGTCTAACTACGCAAATAGATAACAAAAACCTTGTTATATTTTTGTGTTTTTAAGTTATTTTATTGAACAGCATCAATTTTCGTTGTATGCTTCTCCTGATGACCATGAGCTACTGCGACTCTATGATGACGGCAGAGATGTATTACTGCGCGCCGGACTTGCACCGGCCTCCGCAAAGGCCAGTACATTATATATATTAATGTGGATGGCGATAAATATGCTGAGAAGGTGAATTTTAAGTAAATAAAAAGACCCTCGCCGTAGTGGCGAGGGTCTTGCTATTTAGAAGTCCATGTTATCGAGGGAGTCACTGAAGTCCTTGGGAGCCTGTTCCTCCTTTGGAGCTTCCTCCTGATGATCATGATGGGGACGACGGTCGCCATGGCGGTCACCTCTGTCGCGACGATCGCCACGATCCGGACGACGGTCTCTGCGATCACCGCGCTCGGGACGCTCACGACGCTCACCACGTTCACGGGCAGGACGCTCCACATAGTCGGCGGGCTTCTCGATCAACACACGGTGAGACAACTTATACTTACCCGTCTTCGGGTCGATCTCCAACAGTTTCACCTTGATCTTGTCGCCTTCCTTGATGCCAGCCTCCTCGACGGTCTCCAGACGCTTCCAGTCGATCTCGGAGATATGGAGCAGACCATCCTTACCCGGCATGATCTCCACGAAACAGCCGTAAGGCATGATCGAGCGGACGGTACCCTCGTAGATCTCACCGACCTCAGGGATAGCCACGATGGCCTTGATTTTGGCAATGGCAGCGTCGATGCTCTCCTTGTTGGGAGCGCTGACCTGAACCTTACCCACACCGTCGGCCTCGTCGATGGTGATCGTGGCACCCGTATCCTCCTGCATCTGCTGGATGATCTTTCCGCCCGGGCCAATAACGGCACCAATAAACTCCTTGGGAATATCGAAGGCCTCGATACGGGGTACCTGAGGCTTCATCTCGGCACGAGGCTCGGCAATCGTATCAGTGAGACACTTCAAGATATGCTCACGACCGGCCTTGGCCTGCATGAGGGCTTTCTCCAGGATCTCGAACGACAAACCGTCGCACTTGATATCCATCTGGGTGGCTGTCAGACCGTCCTTCGTACCAGTAGTCTTGAAGTCCATGTCACCCAGGTGGTCCTCGTCACCAAGAATATCGCTGAGCACAGCATACTTCTCCTCACCGGGGTTCTTGATCAGACCCATGGCGATACCGGAGACGGGCTTCTTCATGGGCACACCAGCGTCCATCAGGGCGAGGGTACCGGCACAGACAGTAGCCATGGAAGAAGAACCATTAGACTCAAGAATCTGGCTGACCAGACGAACAGTGTAAGGGAAGTCCTCGGGGATCTGACCCTTCAGACCGCGCCATGCCAGGTGACCGTGACCAATCTCACGACGGCCTACACCGCGCTGGGCCTTGGCCTCACCCGTACAGAACGGCGGGAAGTTATAGTGGAGCAGGAAACGCTGATAGCCATGCTCCAGCACATCGTCAACGAGTTTCTCATCGAGTTTCGTACCAAGGGTACAGGTGCTCAGCGACTGTGTCTCACCACGGGTGAAGATAGAACTTCCGTGAGGCATGGGCAGCGGAGAGACCTCGCACCAGATGGGACGGATCTCATCGGTCTTACGGCCATCGAGACGGATACCCTCATCAAGGATGCAACGGCGCATGGCGTCGCGCATCACGTCGTGGTAGTAGCGGTCCATCATAGCCACGTACTCATCCTTTGAGATCTCTGAGTTGGCAGTGATCTCGGCATGTGCCTCGAAATACTTCTCCTCGAAGTCGGCGAGGATCTTCTCGAAAGCCTCAGCACGAGCCTGCTTCTCCAGAGCCTGCTTGGTGATGTCATAGGTGGGCTGGTACAGCTCTTTGTTCATCTGCTCGCGCAGAGCCTCGTCGTTCACCTCGTGATCGTACTCGCGCTTCACATCCTTGCCGAGTTCCTTGGAGAGCTCAGCCTGGAGTTCGCACATCGGCTTGATGGCAGCCATAGCAGCCTTCAGGGCACCGATCATATCCTGTTCTGACACCTCTTTCATCTCACCTTCCACCATCATGATATTCTCGGCAGAAGCACCGACCATGATGTCCATGTCTGCCTCCTTCATCTGCTCGAAGGTAGGATCGATGACATACTCACCGTTGACACGGGCTACGCGCACCTCACTGATAGGGCACTCGAAGGGGATGTCGGAGCAAGCCAGGGCGGCAGAGGCAGCAAAACCTGCCAGAGCGTCGGGCTGGTCCACACCATCTGCAGAGAGCAGCATCACATTCACGAATACCTCAGCGTGGTAGTTTGACGGGAAGAGCGGGCGGAGCACACGATCCACCAGTCGTGATGTCAGGATTTCGTTGTCGCTGGCTTTGCCTTCGCGCTTGGTAAATCCGCCGGGGAAACGGCCGGCTGCACTGTACTGTTCACGATAATCTACCTGCAAAGGCATGAAATCTGTTCCGGGAACTGCATCTTTTGCGGCACAAACAGTGGCCAGGAGCACGGTATTGTTCATCGTCAGCATGACGGCACCATCGGTCTGTTTTGCCACTTTCCCGGTTTCAATGGTGATGGTACGTCCATCAGCCAATTGAAGGGTCTTTGTAATTACATTCATCTTGTTTAAAACATCTAATATATAAAAAAACAGGCGCAAAGTTACACATTATAATATAAATAAACGAAGAAAACGGGATTATTTTTCGTTTTTTATGAAAAAAGGTGTACCTTTGCAGCCGCAAAAAGAAAAAAACGATATCAGATATGAAACATCTTTGGAAAGCTTCCCTGCTGTTTGCGGCAGCCACGATGATTACCGCGTGCAACGACAAGAAGTTCACGGTGGAAGGACAGATCACAAACGCCAAGGACTCCGTGCTCTACTTTGAGAACGTGGGTCTGGAGGGCATCAATGTGCTCGACTCCGTCAAATTGAATGACAACGGCGACTTCGCCTTCAGTCAGGAATCGACCATCGCCCCCGAGTTCTACCGTCTTAGGATTTCCGACCAGATCATCAACGTCAGCATCGACTCCACAGAGACCGTACAGGTGAAGGGTGAGTATCCAGGCATGGCCTCCAACTACACCATCTCCGGTTCCGACAACTGTGAGAAGATCAAGGAGCTCACGCTGAAGCAGATGGCCCTGCAGAATCAGGCCATCGCCCTCCAGCAGAACATGGAACTGGGTATCAAAGTGGCCAACGACAGTATCCAGAAGCTCATCGATGCCTATAAGGAGGATGTGAAGCTCAACTATATCTACAAGGAGCCTATGAAGGCCTACTCCTACTTTGCCCTGTTCCAAACCATCGGTCAGTGGCTCATCTTCGATCCCCGCACGAACAAGGACGACATCAAGGCCTTTGCCGCCGTCGCCACCAGTTGGGACACCTACTATCCCCATGCCGAGCGTGGACAGAACCTGCACAACATCGCCATTGAGGGCATGAAGAACCAGCGCATCGTTGATGCCCAGAAGCGCGATATCCAGATTGACGCCAGCAAGGTACAGGAGTCTGGCATCGTAGATATCGCCCTGATCGATAACAAGGGTCAGTTGCGCCATCTGACGGATCTGAAGGGTAAGGTGGTGTTGCTCGACTTCCATGTCTTCGCCATGGATGAGTCCCCCGCCCGTATCCTGATGCTCCGTGAGCTTTACAACAAGTACCAGGGCCAGGGCTTCGAGGTCTATCAGGTTTCCCTCGATCCCGACGAGCATTTCTGGAAACAGCAGACGGCCGCCCTTCCTTGGATCAGCGTGCGCGATGCCGACGGCATCCAGTCACAGCGCCTGCTGCTCTATAATATTCAGACCATACCCGACTTCTTCATCATTGACCGTGACAACAACCTCGTGAAGCGTGCCGCTCAGATCAAGGATTTAGAGGCCGAGATCAAGAAATTACTGTAAGGTTTTTCTGATATCTGCAAGAAAATATCGGTTTTTCTTGCAGATATCAGAAATTCTTATTACCTTTGCACCCGCAAACAATATCTGTCGGCATAGCTCAGTTGGTTAGAGTATCACCTTGACATGGTGGGGGTCCTTGGTCCGAATCCAAGTGTCGACACACAGAAGATGGCAGCTATATATGGCTGCCATTCTTTTAAACCAACAAAGTATGAATAGAACGGCTCATGAGGTGTAAGTATTGTAATGCGGAAGTTTCGCCCATAGCAAGGTATTGTTCAAAGTGTGGAGGTGACCTTTCCATCTTTGACAAATGCGTGAGCTGTGGTGAATACATTGACAAGGGATCATCGACTTGTCCTCTTTGCGGAGCTCCACAATATGTTGATAACACCAAACAGACCGTTCATATCATTCTTGGTGTAACACTTTCTGTCGTTGCGTTCCTATTAATAGTGGGTGGAGGCTGGTGGTTCTATACCCACAGGGATCTCAAAATCCCCTCAATATCTTCGATATCTTCGACAGAAGAAGAAGAAGTAATCTCTGTAGAAGGTGCGATTTCTATGGACGACGTTATCAAGGTGGCAGACAATATCATCATGGAAAATGGGGACTATAAAGGTTTGCGTTCCAAGGATGAGGTGGATAATATCATGCAAAACAAGTGTGGCTATAACTATGTCAAGAAATACTACTCCTACAACCAGTTCAATTTCGAGCCATTGTATTACAAGGACTGTATGTTGGACAGATCGGGAACTGGCACCTATTCCGTCACCCCCATAGAAAACGGTGATGGAATCTCCAGTTTTATAGGGATTGATACGTTTACCGGCAACATCGTTTTTGCATCCTTCTCAGAATCAGTCTTTAATGGTTATCTCCATCAGATAGAACAACTTGGTGGTAAGAAAGTCCAGGAAAATGAAGGCGCTATCAGATACCAATTAAACCATTTAGATATTACTGCCTTAAAGAAAGGTGTTCATGATATTCCCTACCCGATTTTCGTCAGGAAGGCTGAACCGGATTCGTTACAGACACTAAACCAATAACAATATGTACAAGCGTTTATATTTCATCATGGCAATGGTGGCACTGACAATCAGTGCACACGCCAAGGTAAGGCTGCCGCACATCATCTGCGACAACATGGTATTGCAACAGCAGACGGACGCCCGCCTCTGGGGTTGGGCACAGCCGGGCAAGACAGTGAAGGTCAGTACTTCATGGAGCGACGAGACCGTCAGTGCCAAGGTCGGCAAGGACGGCAAGTGGCTCGTGAAGGTGAAGACACCGAAGGCTTCATACGTGCCATTGTCGATTACTTTTGACGACGGAGAGACGCTCACTATAAATAATGTACTCGCGGGCGAGGTATGGGTCTGCGCCGGACAGTCGAACATGGAGATGCCCGTGAAAGGCTTCTGGATGTGTCCCGTGAAAGACTATAACCAGGTGGTCATCGACGCAGCCAACCACAAGGGCGTGCGCTCAGTGAAGATCCCCAGTGTGATGCGTGCCGAACCGCAGGACGATGCCCAATGTGAGTGGAAGGTCTGTTCCCCCAACACCGTGGGTGACTTCTCTGCCACAGGCTATTTCTTCGCCCGTACGATGCACCAGGCCCTCGACATCCCCATCGGTCTCATCGAGGCCAACAAGGGCGGCTCACGTGTGGAGAGCTGGCTGACGAAAGAGAACCTGGAGAAATACACCAGCGACCCGACGGACTCCGTGGAGATCTGCAAGAAATGGGACAAGTGGGACTACCACCGCAGCCTGCTCTGGGGCAACGGCACGTTCAACCCCATCCTGAACTACACCGTGAAGGGCATCCTCTTCTATCAGGGCTGCTCGAATGTCGGCGACCCGGGTGACCAGTACTCCGAGCGTCTGAAGATCCTCGTGGATCAGTGGCGCACACAGTTCGGCCTCGGTGAGATCCCCTTCTACTTCGTACAGATTGCCCCCTGGGCCTACGATGACGGTGACCTGAATGCCATCAGCGGTGCCCTGCTCCGCGAACAGCAGTTCAAGGCTGCGCAGATCATCCCCAACAGCAGTCTGGTCTGCACCAACGACCTCGTCTATCCCTACGAGTATAGTCAGATCCATCCCACACAGAAACAACAGGTGGGCGAGCGTCTGGCCTACACGGCGCTGAACCGTGACTACGGCTTCGAAGGCATCCTCTACCAGAGCTCTACCTTCAAGGATATGAAGATTGACGGCGATGCTGTTTATATCCACCTTGACAACAACTACCACACCGATGCCCCCTTCGAGGGTATCGAGGGTTTTGAGATCGCTGGTGAAGACAAGGTGTTCTACCCCGCCACGGCCCAGCACTTCTGGCAGGAGGGCGGCGGCTACTGGGACGAGGCCCTGAAGCTGACCTCCGACAAGGTGAAGAAGCCCGTGGCCGTGCGCTACTGTTTCAAGAACTTCCAGCTCGGCAACGTGAAGAACGGTGGCAACCTGCCGCTCTTCCCCTTCCGCACGGACAACTGGGAAAGGTAAAAAGGTAAAAAACAAAAGGGTAAGAAACTAAATGAAGAATCATCCATTAGACACGTTCCATTTCTGTCCGAAGTGTGGCAGTGATCTGTTCGATATCCATAACTTCAAGAGTAAGCACTGTTCGAACTGCGGGTTCACCTATTATCAGAACCCCAGTTCGTCAACAGCGGCCTTCATCCTCAACAGCAAGGGTGAACTGCTGGTAGCCCGTCGAGGAAAAGAACCCGCCAAGGGTACCCTCGACCTGCCTGGTGGCTTTGTCGATAACGGGGAGTCCGGTGAGCAGGGCATCATCCGAGAGATCAAAGAGGAGACGGGTCTCGACATCAAAGAGGTGAAGTACCTCTTCTCCATCCCCAATATCTATCCCTACTCCGGGATGAACATCCACACGCTCGACATGTTCTACCTCTGCCACGTGGAAGAGGAGGCTGTCGTACAGGCCAGCGACGATGTGGCGGAATGTACGTGGGTACCGCTCAGAGAGGTCTATGTGGAGCGCTTCGGACTGCGCTCCATCCGTGAGGCTGTCCACCGATTCTTACAGCTGAACTGTTAAGAAATACAAAAATCCTCTATATAAATAAGGTGTGAGCCACTTTTTTGCTTACTTTTGCAGCCCGTAAGAAATCATAACGAGACAAAGTATGCAAAAAAACTTAGTAATTGTCGAGTCTCCAGCTAAGGCGAAGACGATTGAGAAGTTCCTTGGGAAGGACTTCAAGGTGATGTCCAGCTACGGCCATATCCGTGACTTGAAGAAGAAAGAACTCAGTGTCGATGAAGTGTCACTGGAGCCAGAATATGAAATCCCCGAAGAGAAGGCCAAACTGGTTGCCGACCTGCGTTCCAAGGCAAACAAAGCCGAGAAGGTATGGCTCGCATCCGATGAAGACCGTGAGGGAGAAGCTATTTCCTGGCACCTGTGTGAGGTGCTGGGACTGGATAAGCAGAAGACCAACCGTATCGTCTTCCACGAGATTACCAAACCTGCCATTCTGGAAGCCATCGAACATCCGCGCCATCTGGACATGAATCTGGTGAACGCCCAGCAGGCCCGTCGTGTGCTCGACCGCATCGTAGGTTTCAAACTCTCGCCGGTGCTCTGGCGCAAGGTGAAGCCCGCCCTCTCCGCAGGACGTGTGCAGAGTGTGGCCGTACGCCTGATCGTGGAACGGGAACGGGAGATCCAGAATTTCCAGAGCGAGACTTACTACAGCGTGAATGGTGTCTTCGCCATCACGAATACCGACGGTTCGGCCACAGAGGTGAAGGCCCTGCTTGCCAACCGTTTCAAGACCGAGGACGAGGTCAATGCCTTCCTGGAGAAGTGCAAGGAGGCCACCTACACCGTGGAAAGTGTCACGAAGAAACCCGTGAAGCGTACCCCGGCACCTCCTTTCACCACCTCAACCCTCCAGCAGGAGGCCGCCCGTAAACTCGGCTTTACCGTCTCACAGACGATGATGGTGGCACAGCACCTGTACGAGAGTGGACGGATCACCTATATGCGTACTGACTCTGTGAATCTTTCCAGTCTCTGTCTGAATGCCAGCAAGCAAGAGATTGTAAACCTATACGGAAAGGAATACAGTAAGACCCGTCAATATCATACCAGTTCGAAGGGAGCCCAGGAGGCTCACGAGGCCATCCGTCCTACCTATATGGATCAGTCGGAAATCGAAGGAACATCACAGGAGAAACGCCTGTACGAACTGATCTGGAAACGTACCATCGCCAGTCAGATGGCTGACGCAGAGATCGAGAAGACAACCGTCAACATCAATGTCAACGGCACCGATGAACTGTTTGTGGCCCAGGGTGAGGTCGTGAAGTTCGACGGATTCATCAAAGTCTATCGCGAATCTTCCGAGGATGAGGAACAGCAGGAGGAGTTTGGACATCTCCTGCCGCCACTGAAAAAAGGTCAGGAGTTGACCCGCCGCGAGATCATCGCCACGGAGCGCTTCAGTCAGGGTCCCCAGCGATACACCGAGGCCAGCCTCGTCCATAAGATGGAAGAACTCGGTATCGGCCGTCCTTCGACCTATGCCCCCACCATCTCCACCATCCAGCAGCGCGAATACGTGCAGAAGGGTGACAAGAAGGGTGAGGACCGTGTCTTTACCATCATCACCCTGAAAGGTAAGCAGATCAGCCAGAAGACCCGCAAGGAGAACGTGGGTTCTGAGAAAGGTAAGCTGATCCCCACGGATATCGGTATCGTGGTGAACGACTTCCTGATGGATAACTTCAACGATATCATGGACTATAACTTCACCGCCAAGGTGGAGCAGGACTTTGATAAGATTGCCGAAGGCAGCGAGACATGGACGGACATGATGCAGACGTTCTACGACGATTTCGTGCCTGAGGTGGAGAAGACGATGAACAGCCGCAACGAGCACAAGGCCGGTGAGCGTCAGCTCGGTACCGACCCGAAGAGCGGACGTCCCGTCTTCGTTAAGATCGGACGCTTCGGTCCCGTCGTCCAGATTGGTACTGCCGACGACCAGGACAAGCCGCAGTTCGCCCAGCTCCCCAAGGAGCAGAGCATGGAGACCATCACACTCAAAGAGGCATTGGAACTGTTCAAGTTGCCCCGTGAACTGGGAGACTACGAGCACAAGCCTGTCACCATCGGTGCCGGACGCTTCGGCCCGTATATCCTCCATAACCGCAAATACGCTTCCCTACCGAAGGATGCCGACCCCATGACCATCACACTTGAGGAGGCCATCGCCCTCATTGAGGAGAAGCGCCAACAGGACAACCAGAAGCATCTGAAGATCTTCCTCGAAGATCCGAAACTGGAAGTGCTCAACGGTCGTTATGGTCCCTATCTGGCCTACGACGGCAAGAACTACCGTCTGCCAAAGAGCATGCACGAGAAGGCAGCCCAGTTGACCTATGACGAGTGCATGAAGGTGATCAACGCTGTCCCGGCAAAGAAGAGCTGACATGACGCGGATTATCCTCATCGGCTACATGGGCGCGGGGAAGACCACCGTCGGCAAGGCCCTCTCCAAGGAACTGGGCATCATCTTCTATGACCTCGACTGGTATATCGAGAGCCGGATGCGTAAGACGGTCGCACAGATCTTCGCCGAACAGGGCGAGGAGGGATTCCGTAAGATCGAATACAACATGCTCCATGAGGTCGCCGAGTTTGAGGATGTCATCATCAGCTGCGGTGGTGGCACACCCTGTTTCTTCGACAATATGGACTACCTGAACCAGCAGGGACAGGTGGTCTATCTGAAGGCCGACCCGGAAGTGCTCTACAAGCACCTGCTGATGGGAAAGGTCGAGCGCCCGTTGCTGAAGGGCAAGACACCCGAACAGCTCATCGCCTTCATCCGGGAGCAGTTGGAGAAACGCGAACCCTATTACACCAAGGCTCGCTATACACTTGATGTCAGCCTGATGGACAATTACGAGAAGATCAAGATCAGTGTCGCCAAGATCCGCGAGCTACTGGATATATAATACATCTATTGTATCTATTACATCTATTATATCTATCGAGATGAAGAAATGGACTATTGACGATTCGAAGGAACTCTACAACATCAACGGTTGGGGTACCTCCTATTTCGGCATCAACGACAAAGGCAATGTCTATGTCACGCCTTGCAAGAACCAGACGCAGATAGACCTGCGCGAAGTGATGGACGAGCTGGCACTCCGTGATGTCACTCCCCCCGTACTGCTCCGTTTCCCGGACATTCTTGACAACCGTATCGAGAAGACGTGGAGCTGTTTCAAGAAGGCTGCCGAGGAATACGAATACAAAGGCGAGAACTATGTGGTCTATCCCATCAAGGTCAACCAGATACAGCCGGTCGTCGAGGAGATCATCTCCCACGGTAAGAAGTTCAACCTCGGTGTCGAGGCTGGTTCCAAGCCCGAGTTGCACGCCGTCATCGCCGTGCAGTGCCAGAGCGATTCCATCATCGTCTGTAACGGTTACAAGGACCAGAGTTATATCGAACTGGCCCTTCTGGCCCAGAAGATGGGTAAGCGTATCTTCATCGTCGTGGAGAAACTCAACGAACTGGATATCATCGCCAAAGTTGCTAAAAAGATGAATATCCGTCCTAACATCGGTATCCGCATCAAACTGGCCTCATCAGGTTCTGGCAAATGGGAAGAGAGTGGTGGTGATGCCTCGAAATTCGGTCTGACAAGTGCCGAACTCCTCGATGCCCTGGAGATGCTCGACAAGAAGGACATGCGCGACTGCCTCCGTCTCATCCATTTCCATATCGGTAGTCAGATCACGAAGATCCGCCGTATCCAGACAGCCCTCCGCGAAGCCTCACAGTTCTATATCCAACTCCATAAGATGGGCTATAACGTGGATTTCGTGGATTGCGGTGGCGGTCTCGGCGTCGATTACGACGGCACACGCTCCCCATCCAGTGAGAGTTCCGTCAACTATTCCATCCAGGAGTATGTCAACGACTGTATCTACACCTTTGTGGATGCCGCCAACAAAAACGGACTGCCCCACCCCAATATCATCACTGAGAGTGGCCGTTCCCTGGCCGCCCACCATTCCGTGCTCGTCATCGATGTGTTGGAGACGGCGTCCCTGCCGGAGATGCCCGAGGAGTTCGAGCCCGACGAAAACAGCCACCAGTTGGTGAAGGATCTCTATGATATCTGGGACAACCTCTCCCCCCGTAACGTGCTGGAGGACTGGCACGACGCAGAGCAGATCCGTGAGGAGGTGCTTGACCTCTTCTCCCACGGTATCGTCGATCTAAAGACCCGTGCCGAGATCGAAGCCATGTACTGGAGCGTCTGTCATGAGATCAATATCCTCACCAAGAGTCTGAAGCATATCCCTGAAGAGCTGATGAACATTGACAAGCTGCTGGCTGATAAATACTTCTGCAACTTCTCACTGTTCCAGAGCCTGCCCGACTGCTGGGCCATCGACCAACTCTTCCCCATCATGCCTATCCAGCGGCTCGACGAACGGCCGACACGCAACGCCACCATCCAGGATATCACCTGTGACAGCGACGGTAAGATTGCCAATTTCGTCACCAACCGCCATAACTCACACTCCCTGCCCGTTCACCCGTTGCGAAAGAACGAGCCCTATTACCTTGGCGTGTTCCTGGTGGGTGCCTATCAGGAGATCCTCGGTGACATGCATAACCTCTTCGGTGATACCAATGCCGTCCATATTTCTGAGAAAGACGGTACATACCACATCGACCAGATCATCGACGGTGAGACAGTGGCCGAGGTACTCGACTATGTACAGTATGATCCTAAGAAACTCGTACGCCAATTAGAGGTCTGGGTCGCCAAGAGCGTGAAACAGGGCAAGATCTCCCTCGAAGAGGGTAAGGAGTTCCTGAGCAACTACCGCAGCGGCCTCTATGGCTATACCTATCTGGAATAGCCAGAACGGCCAGATCACCTGAATTGGCTAGAAATACTAGAAAATGAAAGAGAAAATCACGATCGTCAAGGTGGGCGGTGCCGTCGTCGAAGACGAGGCCCAGCTCACGCAGCTCCTGAAGGACTTCAGTGCCATCGAGGGGCGTAAAGTGCTCGTCCATGGCGGTGGCCGCCGCGCCACGCAGGTAGCTGCCAGCCTCGGCATTGAGTCGAAGATGGTAGAAGGTCGTCGCATCACCGATGCCGACATGCTTCAGGTAGTGACGATGGTCTATGGCGGTCTGGTGAACAAGAACCTCGTGGCCCGTCTGCAGGCCAATGGTGTCAATGCCCTCGGTCTGACCGGTGCCGACATCGACATCATCCGCTCCCATAAGCGCCCGTTGAAGAACGGTATCGACTACGGCTTTGTCGGCGATGTCGATCGTGCCGACGGCCGGATGCTCAGTCGTCTTATCGAAGAGGGTATCACCCCCGTGGTGGCTCCCCTGACGCACGACGGCGAAGGACATATCCTCAACACCAATGCCGACACCATCGCTTCGGAGACCGCCAAGGCCCTGGCTCCCTACTATGACGTGACCCTCATCTTCTCGTTCGAGAAGAAAGGGGTGCTCCGTAACCCTGACGATGACGACAGTGTCATCCCCACGATCACACGCGCAGACTTTATCCGATATAAGGCCGACGGCACCATCAGCGGTGGGATGCTCCCGAAGATCGAGAACGCCCTCTCCGCCATCGACGCTGGTGTCTGCCGTGTCATCATCACCCTGGCCACCGCCATCGACGGAACCGCTGGCACCGTGATCAGATAATCTATCAGATTTATTACATTTATTTTATTTTAGTTTTCCTGTAACTTTTCCGTTTCCCATTCGTCTTACTATACAGAGAGGATGAAAAAGATCAGCTTCCAAAACGATATCCTTCCGCTGAAAAACGAGCTCTACCGGCTTGCCCTCCGCATCACTCTCAACCCTGCGGAAGCGGAAGATGTCGTACAGGAAACCATGATCAAGGTCTGGAACAGGCGCGACCAGTGGGACGAGATCGAATCCATCGAAGCCTTCTGCCTCACCATCTGCCGGAACCTCGCACTCGACAAGATGCGACGGATGGAAAGTCTGAACCAGAGCCTCGACGAGGGGGTGCATGATGCCCCCGACCGAAGCTACTCATCCAACCCCGAGGAGCGGGCCATGCAGCAAGACCGCATAGGGCTGATACGCCGCCTCATCGGACAGTTGCCGGAAAAACAGCGCACAGTCATGCAGTTGCGCGATTTCGAGGGCAAAAGCTACAAGGAGATTGCCGCCATCATGGACATCAGTGAGGAACAGGTCAAGGTGAATATCTTCCGTGCCCGACAAGCCATCCGACAGAAATATCTTGAAACAGAGGAATATGGATTATAAGTACATCGAACAACTCTTAGAGCGCTACTGGCAGTGTGAGACCACCCTGCAGGAAGAGGCCATTCTGCGCACCTTCTTCAGTCAGCCCGACAGCTCGGACATTCCGGAGAGCCTTCGGAAATACCGTGATCTCTTTGTCTGCGAGACAGAGCGTGAAACCCCGTTGGACGAAGCCTTCGACATGCGCATCCTGGAGAAGATCGGTGAAGCCCCCAAGGCTAAGGTCGTCACGCTGAAAGACCGGCTGATGCCGCTGTTCAGGGCTGCTGCCATCGTTGCCATCATCCTCACGTTGGGCAATGCCGCCCAGGCACCGTGGGAATGGGGATGGGACGACCCGAAGGACGCCTATGCGAAGTTCCATGAGCAGGAGACCGACACTGTCAATGTACTGAATGCCATCCAGGCGGAGAATGCCACCGACAGTATCAAGGCAGCCGCCACAGAGAACTCCACCTATCTGGAATAATATTTTCTATGCTTTCTTTATAAAACAATCCATTTGAAAACACAAGACAAGAAAGGGCTGGCAGATTGCCAGCCCTCTTGGTTATTTCTTCAGTCTCATGTTCAACTGATACAACGCGGGTAGGAAGATGCACAGCGAAAAGACCAGGGCCATCAGTACCGACCGCTGATTGCCGAAGAGATCCAGCAGTGTCATGTCCGGATTGGGATAGAGGTTATACAACACATAGGCTACCGTATTGTTCACCCAGTGATACACCACACCCGGTACGATACTGTCTGTGCGGTAGTACATCCAGCCCAGCAGCAGTCCGACAAGGAAGGCATGGGGCATCTGTGCCGGGTTCATGTGGATCAGTGCGAAGAGCACGGCCGAGATGACGATACCCACCCAGGGATTCGGCTTCCACTGCAACAGGGCCTTCAGGACAGCGCCACGGAACACCATCTCCTCTGTCAACGGTGCCAACAGACCGACGACGACATAGCCCCAGCGGTCCTTCATGATCAGGTCGAAGGTCTCCTCGGCAATGTTGGGCAAGGCCGGCATCAGCTCCTGGAGCCACTCCGACGGAACCAATAGTCCGAGGGCGGCCAGCACGCACCAGAACAGCACAAACCAAGGACGGGTCCGCACCCAGTGGCGCGACACCACCGTCCATTTTGTGGCCAGAAAGACGATCACCGTCACGATACTGGCTGCAGCCGTCGTGACAATCAGTCCTGTGGCACTCGTCTCGGCACCCTCACCCTGCAGCAACCGAAAGGCCTGTGCGACCAGTCCGCCAGCCACGAACTGGATGGCTGCGAACACAATAGTATAGATCAATGCTTTTTTCATCTTAATATTGCTTTGACTTGTTCTTTGTCTGTTTCCAACTGCGCCGCCAGGGCCGCTGGCGACTCAAAACGCCGTTCAGCCCGGAGGCGTTCGACGAACGAGACGCTCATCGTTTGACCATAGAGATCACCCTCAAAGTCCAGAATATTCACTTCCAGCGTCTGACGATGACCATGGAAGGTTGGACGGTGACCGATATTCATCATCGCTGCCCGGGGCTGCTGTTCTCCTTCCAAGGTGGCCCACACGGCATAGGCACCCGGGGCAGGGATCAGTTTGTCGGCCTCGTCGGGCTCCAGGTTCGCGGTGGGATAGCCGAGCCGATGACCGATATGCTCACCGGCCGTCACCGTCCCCCGTAGCTGATAGAGACGTGTCAGGTAATGGGGCATCAGATCCACCCGTCCCTCCTCAGCCAACAACTGCCGGATCAGCGACGAGCTGACGGGCCGTTCTCCGTCGTCCATCAACTGCACATCCCCGCGGACTACCTGCATACCCAGTTCACGGCCATAGTGTACATAGTCCTCGAAGCCCTCCGTCCGGTCATGACCGAAACGATTGTCATAGCCTGTGACCAGCACCTCTGTCTGCAACTGTTCGCGGAGCACCTGCTGCATAAAGGCCCGCGCTGACAGTCCTGCCGTCTCACGGGTGAAGGGGAGGATGGCGAGGGTATCCACGCCCAACTGCCTGATGACGGTTTCCTTCTCCTCCAAAGTCGATAGCAGCTGCGGACGGAACGACGGATCGAGCACCTGACGGGGCACCTTGTCGAAAGTGATGACCGTAGCGGCCAGTCCCATCTCATGTGCCAGTTCCACCACGCGTCCGATCACGTGCTGATGACCACGGTGCACACCGTCGAACATGCCGACGGTCGCCACGCAGGCAGCCAGCCTTTTCCGGACCTGATTGAGGTAAATTGTCTCCATTGGGCGACAAAGTTACGAAAAAATAGGCGCAGAGCGAAAGATTCACGTAAAAAATTTGGATATTTAAGGTTTTTCATGTAACTTTGCATCCCAAATCCCGGACTTGTAGCTCAGTTGGTTAGAGCAACAGACTCATAATCTGGAGGTCCCAGGTTCAAGCCCTGGCTGGTCCACAAAACGTTCTAAAGGCTATACCATTTTATGAGGAAAAGGAGTGATTGGATAAAATGCGTAGTGGCTATATCCCTATGCTTAGCTGCAATCAGTTGTAAGAGAGATTACGGTTCCACGCCAGAGCAGAAGTTTGTCGATAACTTCAAGGCCATGGTGATGGGCAGTAAGGAGATTGACAGCCATCAGGACTGGAACACGGTGGGCAACGCCATCGTCAACATTAGTGTTGATTATGGCAATGAAGCCGAATACACGGTCTATATCTCCCAATCCCCTCTGATCCTCGATGCCAATGCCGTCTATATTGGCATGGCCAGGCTGAAGTCCGGTGATTCGAAGATCATCAACATCGCCCGTCCTGCCAATTCCCCCCTGCTCTATGCGGCCTGCTACGATGCCGAGGGTCATGCAGCCTGCAAGCCCTTCTCCATCATAAATGGCACCGCCGACGTCATCTTCTCAGGCAAGAGCCCTCAGGAAACATTATTCTATTCCTCTTCTACAGGCAACAGATGGAGCGTTCCCGCCCGCAGTCTGCCCGACTTGTCCGCCTATACCACCGGCACCCTCTATGGCCCGACGGATCCTGTAGATCTGAACGACGAGGATGAGGTGCACTTCCAGGTCAACTCCGACTTCACAGGCTTTATCCCCAGTCTGGGTACCTACCAGAAGAAGTCCGTCTATGTGACGGCTGTTTGGACACTGTCCTTCAACCAACAGGTGCTGAGAAACAATGTGCTCATTGTCGGCGCTGGCGGTACGATCGTGGTTCCCAAGAACTATAAGCTCTCCACCACGCCAATGGCTGATGAGAACGCTGGTCTGATCTATGTGCTCCCTGGCGGAAACATCACTGGTGACGGTACCGTCGATTTCGCCACCACTGACGGTATCTACAGCTATAATGCCGGCACCATCACGACCAAGACCCTCAACATCAACTGCTGTATGCTCTATAACGCTGGTACCATTGGCGGTACGACTGTCGGCACAAAGATCACCTGTACCGCCGACAGCCTTGGCACACCCAGCATCCTCGCCAATGCCGGTTCCGTTTATGTCTCATCGTTGGCAGACGAGAACCTCTCTGTTGAGAATGCCGGTTACATAAATGTAACTGGTGAACTGACGCTCAGCCGCCCCTCGAAGATGGATGACGGCAGCTATATTGAGTGCAAGAACCTGAACCTGAACGGCGACATCAGCGGTGACAAGGTGCTCTACATGGGCAATGCTGCCTATCTGCGCTGCTACGGCAACCTCAGCATCGACAATTTCGGTGTCCAAGGACCTGTTGGCGACGGCTTTAAGGCGAACGCTGTCCTGAATATTAATAAATGTAACTATTGCGCTACTACCGATGGTGTGGCAGGCACCTACCTGCTCGACCATGTAGAGCTGATTGTACCCACCAAATTCCCCACCATTTTCGACAAGGGAGCCTTGAACACATGGGATGGCGACAAGCATGGCGTCGGCATCGGCAAACTGCAGGAGACCTTTTCCGGTTACCATAACCTCCGTATGCTCTATTACTGGATGAACGGCCGGGAGGGGCGGGCACTGGACGTGGATAATTATGAATGGACCCTGGTCGATGACAAATACTGTTTCGTCGGCACCGACGCCTTGAACAACGGTATCGATGCCAGCCGTCAGACCTGCACCTACAGCATCGCCCCATCGTACAACACTTATCTTTTCAGCAAGGAGGAGACTGGTACTATCCCGGACTTCGGAAGTGTCTATTATCTCTTTGAGACCCTGAATGAGTCTTCCAAGGATTTCGACTACAACGATGTCGTCATCCGCGTCAACACCCCCATCGATAATGGCGACGGCACCTTTACCGCCAACGTACAAATTGTATGTGTCGGCAACAAGACGAAGAGCACCATCCTATACAAAGACGAGGTCTTTGGCGAGGAGGTTCATGCCGCCATCGGTATAGATGTCAATAGCACCGTTAATAATTCAACTGTCAACCGCACGTTCCGTAAGCTCGGCGAAATTATCTTCACCGATGGCAATTTCCGTACCGAATTACTTGACTTCTCCTTAAGTATCGAAGACGAGGATGGCGATATCACATCGGAAAAACAACCCTCGACACTCGGTACTGCACCGCTCTACCTCGTTATCAATGGTAACAGGGCAGGTAAATGTTTCTGGCCTATCGAAGCCAACAACATCGGTATCGCATACCCGCAGTTCAGTGAATGGGGATCTAACGTGCAGACCTCTATTGACTGGTACGATAGCAGCAATGCCGCAAAGGGTAAGATCGTCTCCTATTAGAATACTAAACTTTCCTTCGGATACTTATACCAGTCAATAGACTTTTTCTGATCCTCCGCCCACTCACCGAACGAATGGCTGGTGGTCTGGTAGGCGCCATACGTGTGAACATCCTTCATATGGAAGCCCATGTTCTGGCCCTCTAACGGCCAACGGAAATCCCTCATCGGCACACAAAGCCCCCACGGCAGATTCTTGATATTCGAAGGAGAATAGTCGTAAAGCACTGGGGCCAGCTGGAAAGCAAACTGATGCACTTCAAAAATACCACCATTGTACATCTCCATGATGAAAGGATCCACCTGATTCATCGAGAGGTTGTTCAGGGTGGTCGATGACTTGAAGTTGACGACATAGGTGATGCTGCGGGCTACAAACTGTGTATGGTCCTTGTCAATCTTCTTCGACACATTGTACATCTTGCGGTCGAAGGTGCCGAAGTTCTCTTCCAAGAGATCGCCAGTAGCCCAGTGGGCATCTCCAAACAGATTAAGCACGGCTTCACCATTCAAGCCTGACGACAGGAAAGAGTCGTAGAAAGCTGTCTTATCCTTGGAAACCACCGTCTTCACCTGATCTGGGAGATCTTTGCCGTTCGTCCGGTTGAACGACAGACTATCTATCGTCTTCACACTTTCGATCTCACTGTAGTTAAAACCTGCCAGACGGATAGCAGCAGCCACCTGCTCTGTGGTTCCAACGGCACACAGCTGCACGTTGAACTGTACCTCGCGCATACCCGTGCGCTTATGCGACACGCGCAGTACCACATCATTATAATCATAATCACCAGGAAGCGGATACTCCGCCTCGAAACAATAGGTAAACTGCTGTGGCCTCGGGTCGTAGGAGATCTTCTCATGATCGACGATCAGGTCGGAGAATGTCACCTCCGACTGTGTCTCGGGGTCAATCTGTTCGATACTATACCGTCCCTCGTCATCCACGAGTGCCGCGTAGAGTGTCGTCAGCAGGTTCGAGTAGGAGACCCGCATCTGGAACTGCTCTCCGGCGGGGACCCAGGCCTCGCCCACGATCTCAGCTGCGCCAGTCTCCCTGGGGTTCGCCGTCAGGATCTTCACCTTCTGCACATCACCCGAATCAGGCGTCTGGATCTTTAATACCTTCTCCACGGTGAGCGTCCACTTATGGTTGGGATCCACCGTATCCACAGGAGAGACACTGTCAACGAGTTCATTGTATTTATCCTCGTCAAACATGTGACGGCTACATGAAATATTCATGCCTATCATGATCATGATGACAGCAAGGGCTGCCCATTGAAGTTGCTTCATACCTTCCTTTTGTTGATATTTTGGGCCAAAATTACAAAATTTATCGCAGAACAGCATCATGAAATAGACTGTTTTGCAGAATTTAACATCATTTTTGATACAAGTTCGGAGATTTTTGCCTATATTTGCAGCCGAATCGATTTAGTTTATTAGTTACGTAACATTCTATTAAGTATTTATTGCAATGAAAAAGTATTTGTTTAAAGGATTACTGGCTCTTTATGCAGGAGGCTTTGCAGCCAGTTGTGCTGATCACGATGTGGACTATGTTCCCCTCGCCCAGCGAAAGACACAAGCCTATGAACAGACCTTTAAGGAGTTGATTGGCGGTAAAGACGTCGATCCCAATCAGAATTGGGGCTTCACAGGTCTTTCCAACACCGAGGCAGATGCCCGCGCCCGTGCCCATACCAGAACACGTTTTGATGATGGCAGCAAGACTGTCAGTAACGGATGGGATGTCACTTTCGATCACACCAAAATGGCAGAGATCCTGGGAGCACTTCCAGAGGGTATCAGTGCAGCCAACAAGTTGAACGACTATGAATTGGAGTCCAAGGGCCCCATTGAGTTCAGCATTGTCTATTCCGTTACCAGTGCAGCAGACCAAGTTGGTGTCTATTATTATGATCCCAATTTGGATCCTAATACTGACGGAGGTAGCTACCACCCCCATTACATTCAGTTTGTAGATAATATCCAGAATAATGGGTTCTTCCAATATGGTTTTTCTGACGATTCCGGTTACCAGAACCCGTCTATTAATCCCAATCCCAATGGCAATGGCTATTGTAATGAGTGCAAAAGCGCTTATGGCAAGGAGTTCTATCAATGGACTTGCGAGCATGTCATGTGCCATAACTTTGGTAATGGTTTAAATATTAAGGTCAGGGCCAAGAAGATCACGCTGAACATCCCCATTGGCTACCGTATAGGTTTCTATGTCATCAACGGTGATAACGTGATGTATTCTACGAAGTCACGTACTAATGAGAACAATCATTTCTATAGTGCCATTGCAACCTTGTCTGACGGCACATACGCCGTCGGTCTGGAAGACTGGTGGTGGCCCACAAGTAATAATCAGGCCGACTTCGATTGTAACGATATCGTGATGGCCATCAAGCCTACAGAGACCAAGCCCTTGATTATTAACTACGGTCAGAAAGTCACGACCACGACTGTCCAGCGCAAGGTTAAGAAGACCCTTATGTCACAGGGTCGCGTGTTCTGTGAAGATCTGGGTGCAGTCGGCTTAAAGGATATCGACTTTAATGATATCGTTTTCGATGCCAGGATCTGGAAACACGAAGAGTATGTGGAAACCTCTGTTGACGGTAAGGCTGTAGATTGGAAATTTGATCCCGCCTTATATAAGGCAGAGCTCTGCATGTTGGCAGCCGGAGGCACCATTCCCGCCAAGATGTTCCACACTACTAACATCCACGATATGTTTGAGGGGAGTTATGGTCAGACAACTATGCTCAACACTATTGACAGCCACACCGGTCTCACAAACAGTTGGGATAACATGGCTGCATATCCTACCCCAAAGACCTATAGCTATAAGAACGGAAATGAGATCAACATCACTGCCATTATCAACACGTTGTTAGAGAATGATCCTGAGCATAAGATCACGCTCAACGATATCCCCATCTCTGTGTTATGGCAGACAACTGATAATCCAGAGACAGCTGAGTTCGGAAGCGACCTACAGGATGTTGGTGACCTGCATGCTGATCCAGGTAATGTACCCCATAAGATCTGTCTGCCTATCGGAACGTTATGGCCCAGTGAGCGCAGAAGCATCATTGAGGCATATCCCGACTTCAGCAGTTGGGCTACTGCAGAGACGGATGCCAATAAGGATTTCTTTACCCATGAGAACAAGAATCCGAATGCCCTCTACTATGGTGACAACTTTGATGGTAAATTATCCATGACAAATCCATATGGAGGCCAGTTCACGAATACCGATGCCGATCTTGGTACATATTATTATGAAGAAATCGGTAACCCGACAGTCACCCAGACAGTAGAAACTACAGAAGAGATCGAGTTGCAAGAAGGAGAAATTCTTCTTTGGGAAGGTTCACAGGCTATGGGTGATGGCTTTGTACAATATTTAGGAGTACGCAGTGACTGGGCAAGTTTAAGACAAGGTGGTAAAGTCACCGTCTATGGTACTAATGCAGAGAATGCTATTATCGCCGTAAGAAGCTCATGGGGTAACAGGAACTTCATTGGTACTGCTGGCTATAACACTGATTATAACAACTTTGTAGCTTTCAACGGATATGTCCAATTTACATTGGAGTATGGTAATGACAATGAGCACTTTGGAAAAGATCAGGAACAAGTAATTGTTGCAGGTAAGAACTTCACACTGAGAGCAGTTGTATATACCCCACCTTCAAATTAATAGAAGTAACAATTAAAATACATTCATTGCAGCAGGGGGCGTCCGCGTGAGCTGGCGCCCCTCTTCTTTTTTCAAGGATTTATCCCCCCGAAGATCGGCCGACTTTGCGAGAATTATCATTTTCTATACAAATTGTAGCAAATTACGGTTGTTCTTGTGTTTGTTAACAATATTTAACTAAGAATCCTTGGCTACCTTATTATATTTTATGTATCTTTGCAGCACTTTTCGATCATTTGAATCTTTATCAACAACTATTAAAATATGGAATTCAGTATGAAAAAGTATTTGATGACAGGAATGGCCGCCGTGGTATTCGGTGGTTTATTCACCAGCTGCTCCCATGACATTGAGGGAGGCAGTAGCGCACAGGGAAACATTAACAAGGTTTACGAAGATGCTTTCGTAACCCGTTTCGGACATCCTGATTCTGCTGTAGATTGGGGCTTCGGCTCAGCCCAGGCAGGCACTCGTACAGAAAACAAGAACCTCAATGAGTGGGGTGATCCAACTAAAGGTAATTGGATTGTTCCCGATGCACTGACTGATGGTCAGAAAATTCGTGTGATGGCCTACTTCCAGGCTAACCCAGGTCTTACATATGAGGATCCTCATCTTACCAATTTCTTCATTCAGCAGGTTTACAAGGGTGGTGCAACTCCTGGAGCCATCTCTTCAGAACAATATACCCAGACTAATGGTACTCCGCTTATTGGTAGTGACAACATGGATTGGCTGTATATGGGAGAAGGGTTAGATCATGTCAATGACTACAACAATGGTACATGGAATTTAGGTGTTCCTTATGAAGTACTGAACACCGGTGCCAACGCAAATGATCATAAAGGCAATACAACCCATGTCGAAGGTGTCACACATCCTGATATGATCACTCTGATGGAGAATTCTTCTACCGAGTTCGTTGCTTTCGGTTCTAGCACGGGTAACCAATATCATACCGACTGCTGCGCACTGGCTGGCTGGCGGGTTATCGAGGCTTGGGCTATCGCTCACGAGGATTCTCTGAAGGCTATTGGCAAATTTGGTGCAACCCTCGATGATGGTTGGAACCGTTCTTTCGTTGGTCTGGATTATGAGAACAGAACCATTGATAATCTGTATAGCAGTTGGAAGGGCACTGCCAAAGCCAAGGATTTCATCGACGGCAATTCCCATTGGATTCTTTATCAGGGAACTGTATATGCAGCCAATGATTTTGCCGACTTTGATCTTATAGACACCAAGGGTGAGAAAGTTCGCTATGTAATAGATAATGTCTCTAACCAGGCTATTGCCGACTATATCAAATATACGAAGAGCGATGGCACCATTGGCAATGTCACCAAGGATGCCTATAACTACAAACTGAGCAAGCAGCAGTTTAAGGATCTCTATAATGTAGATATCTCTAATCAGGAGGATGGTATTTATAATCTGGATATGATTCTGGGATACATCCTTCAGAGCGCCCTACCTACTGAAAACAATGGTAACTGGGTGAAGAACATTGGTGGTCGCGACTATGTCTTCTCTGACTGGATTGTCACACTGACCGAGGCTAAGAAGCAGGGTGATACCCCAAATGACGAGTGGGAGTCTCTCCTTGTGATTGCT
>JAGCPV010000129.1 GCA_017965475.1 Prevotella sp. | reverse complement strand
GCTGAATAAAAAAGAGTGCCCAGAACAGGACTCGAACCTGCACGCCTCGCGGCACACGCACCTGAAACGTGCGCGTCTACCAATTCCGCCACCTGGGCATTTTGTATCATTAGAGCCTTTCCCTAATGCCTCTTTTTTGTTCAACAAGTGAGCGGAAAACGGGACTCGGACCCGCGACCCCAACCTTGGCAAGGTTGTGCTCTACCAACTGAGCTATTTCCGCAATTTTCTCCCCCTTCAGAGGGGCATTTCTCTAAATGCGAGTGCAAAGGTAATGCTTTTTTCGGAACTGGCAAACTTTTCTGTGACTTTTTTTCAAAAAAACTGCTAATCCATCCGATTTTTGTAGTCTTCATAGCCAAATTCACGAAGGATTTCCAGTTTTCCATCACTATGAAGCATGCCGATGGCCGGATGAGAGATACCATTGAACATGTTTGTCTTCACCGTCGTGTAATGGATCATATCCTCGAAGATAACCTCTTCGCCAATCTGCAATTCATGATCGAATTGCCAATAACCCATAAAGTCACCAGAGAGACAACTGTTACCCCCCAGACGGTAAGTATATGGTTCCGTATGCGACGGCTCATCCACATGCTCGGCTCCGCGAACATCAGGGTAGTACGGCATCTCCAGACAGTCTGGCATGTGACAGGTGAAACTGACATCAAGAATAGCCGTACGGATACCCTTATCTTCTACAATATCCACCACATGCGACACCAGCGGTCCCGTCTGCCAGGCAAAGGCACTGCCAGGTTCCAGAATTACCTTCAGCCAAGGATAGCGACGGTGGAAGTCCTGCATCAAAGAAATGAGTAACTCCACATCATAATCCTTACGGGTCATCAGATGACCACCGCCGAAGTTGATCCATTTCAGTTGTGGGAACCACTTGGCGAATTTCTCCTCAATATGAACAAGCGTACGCTGGAACACATCTGCCCCACTCTCACAGTGACAGTGACAGTGAAAACCTTCGATATCTGTCGGCAACTGTTCTGGTAACTGATCAGCCGTTACCCCGAAACGCGTCCCTGGAACACAAGGGTTATACAATAAGGTTTCCACCTCCGAGTACTCCGGATTGATCCGAAGGCCGATAGACACATCCTTCGCCCGTCCATGAAAACGCTCATACTGCGAGAGTGAGTTGAAGGTCAGGTGGGAGGAACAATGGATGATCTCATCGATCTCCTCATCCGTATAGGCTGGTGAAAAGGTATGGGCAGGAGCTCCAAATTCCTCATAGGCCAGACGGGCCTCAGAAAGGGAACTTGCCGTCGTGGCGTGGATATACTCACGAAAGATGGGGAACGTCTTCCAAAGAGCAAAGGCTTTAAAGGCAAGGATAATCTCTATATCGGCTTTCGCCGCAACATCAGCAATCAGCGTGAGGTTGCGGCGAAGTCTTTGTTCCTCTATAATATAAATAGGTGTAGCCATCAGTCCTTCTTTAACGGAATCAGCACACTGAAGGTACTACCCTGCCCCTCAACAGACTCCACAGTACAATCACCGCCAATCTTACGGGCAAAATCCTGACAGAGTTGGAGACCCAATCCAGATCCTTCCTCACCACCTGTACCATAGGTAGTCTCGCCCTTGTGGAAGATGGTGTCAATACGGTCTGCTGCAATACCCACGCCATGGTCTCTCACACTGACCTTGGCAAAGTCGCCTTCCGCCTGCATGATGATCTCGATGGAGGCTCCCTCAGGAGAGAACTTAATGGCGTTGGACATGAAGTTTCGCACCACCGTCTTCAACATATCATTATCGGCCACAACGACCAACTTCTGACCTGTATTCTGCAGGTCAAGTTTGATTTTCTTGGTCTGGGCAATCATCTCAAAGATATCCACCACACCTGGGATAATATCGTTCAGGTCGAGATCCTGCAGAACGACATTCAGGCGTCCTGTCTGACTCTTCGTCCATTTCAGCAAGTTATCCAGCAGATCATGCACCTCCTCAGACTCACGGTTGGCCTGATCCAAAAGCGCATACAACTCCGGACCTACGGTATCTGGAGTGGAAGACTGTACGACGAGGTTGAGCACCATACGGATGCTGGCCATAGGCGAGCGAAGGTCATGGGCTATCACGGAGTACATCTTATCACGGTTGTTCAGGGTGGCCCTCAACTCTGCATTCTGCTTTTCGATAATACGCTTGGCTGCCACCAGTGATATCTGCTGCATCACACGCATCACCAACTCTTCTTTGTTGAAGGGCTTTGTCAGGAAGTCACTGGCTCCTACCTGGAAACCATGCACCAGATCTGCCGGCGTATTCAAGGCCGTCAAGAAGATGATGGGTATTTCCTTCGTCTCCTCATCCTTCTTCAAGATCACTGCCGTATCAAAACCACTGATGTCGGGCATCATCACGTCAAGTAGGATCAGATCGGGGTGTTCCTTTTTGGCCATCTCAATACACATCGTACCGTTATTGGCCGTACAGACTTGGAATTTCTCATTAGTCAGAAGAATCTTCAGCAACAATACATTGCTGACGACATCATCGACAATAAGTATCTTATACTCACTTCGGTTGATCTTTGATTCTAGAGTTTCTCCTGCATCCATTATTATAGGTTCAGTATTAATATTGGTTGCAAAAATAATGCAATAATTTGATATTTCCAAATTATTGCACCATTTTTTTGCTTTTAGAGCACTTTCTACTTATATTCCGCCCATGATTTGATACCTATTTCATCCAGATTGATGGTACAGAAAGCATTGATGAAAGCACTGGCCAAACGACTGTTCGTAATCAACGGCACATTCAGGTCAATGGCAGCACGACGGATCTTATAGCCATTGGTCAGTTCTCTTTCCGACAAGTTCTTAGGCACATTGACCACCATGTCGATCTCATGACGGTGGAGCATATCGAGGGCTTGTGGCTGCTGATCCGGTTCCGAAGGCCAGTGTACCATGGTATTCTCAACCCCATTATCGGAAAGGTATTTCGATGTACCCCCCGTAGCATAGAGCTGATAACCATGACTCACGAGCATCCGTGCAGCATCCAACATCTCTGCCTTCTGCTTGGCCGTACCCGTAGAGAGCAGCACCGTCTTCTTGGGAATACGATGTCCCACGGAAAGCATCGCCTTCAGGAGAGCCGTATTGGTATTGTCGCCGATACAGCCCACCTCACCGGTAGAGGCCATATCGACACCCAGCACGGGATCAGCCTTCTGCAGACGGTTGAAACTGAACTGCGAAGCTTTGATACCCACATAGTCGAGATCAAACAGATTCTTGTGGGGACGTTCCACTGGCAAACCGAGCATCACCTTTGTGGCCAGATCGATCAGGTTCAGCTTCAGCACCTTCGACACAAAGGGGAACGAACGGCTGGCACGGAGGTTACACTCGATAACGAGGATATCATTATCACGCGCCATATACTGAATATTGAAAGGGCCATTGATATGCAAGGCGGCAGCGATCTGACGCGATATACGTTTGATACGGCGTACGGTCTCAACATATAGCTTCTGCGGTGGGAACTGGATGGTCGCATCGCCAGAGTGCACACCTGCAAACTCGATATGCTCGGAAATGGCATATGCCAGGATCTCTCCGTCACGGGCCACAGCATCCATCTCGATCTCCTTAGCGTGTTCAATGAACTTCGAGACCACCACAGGGTGATCCTCCGACACATTGGCCGCCAACTGCAGGAAACGCCCCAACTCCTCGCGGTTCGAACAGACGTTCATCGCAGCACCCGAGAGCACATACGACGGACGCACCAGCACAGGGAATCCTACCCTATCCACAAACTTGTCGATATTCTCCATCGAGGTGAGCGCACTCCACTCAGGCTGGTTTACACCGAGTTCATTCAACATCTGCGAGAACTTCGCACGGTCCTCAGCGCCGTCGATATCGACAGCCTGCGTACCAAGGATATTCACGTGCTGCTCGTCGAGATAGACGGCGAGGTTATTGGGGATCTGTCCACCCGTGGAGACGATGACACCGTGAGGCTGTTCAAACTCGATGATATCGAGTACACGCTCAAAGGTGAGCTCGTCGAAATAGAGACGGTCACACATATCATAGTCCGTAGAGACAGTCTCGGGGTTATAGTTGATCATCACCGAGCGCCAGCCCTCGCGACGGATGGTGTTCAGTGCCTGCACGCCGCACCAGTCGAACTCTACAGACGAACCGATGCGATAGGCACCAGAGCCCAGCACAATGATACTCTTCTTGTCGTTCTCATACTGGATGTCGCTGGCCACACCCGAATAGGTAACATAGAGATAGTTCGTCTGGGCGGGATACTCCGCAGCCAGCGTATCGATCTGTTTCACCACGGGCAGGATGCCGAGTTGCTTACGACGGTTTCGCACCAGCAACAGGGCCTCATGCATCGTACTGATCTCACCCTCCAAGCCAATGGCGCGAGCTATCTGGAAATCGGTGAAGCCATACACCTTTGCCTCGCGGAGCAGATCCTCGTCGATCGTGTTGATATTCTGTTTCTTCAACCGTTCGTCGATATCGATGATATGTTTCAGTTTATAGAGGAACCATTTGTCGATCTTCGTTAACTCGTGGATACGATCGATGGTGTATTCCGGCAGGTGCATAGCCTTCGAGAGGACGAACACGCGCTTGTCCGTCGGCTCACGAAGGGCAGAATCGATATCGGGAATCTGTAGTTCCTTGTTCTCCACGAAACCGTGCATGCCCTGTCCGATCATACGGAGACCCTTCTGCAGGGCTTCCTCGAAGTTACGGCCGATGGCCATCACCTCACCTACACTCTTCATCGACGAGCCGAGTTCCTTATCCACACCACGGAATTTTGACAGGTCCCAGCGCGGAATCTTACAGACCACATAGTCGAGGGCAGGTTCGAAGAAAGCACTGGTGGTCTTCGTGACGGAATTCTTCAATTCAAAAAGACCGTAGCCCATACCGAGTTTGGCAGCCACAAAGGCTAACGGATAACCCGTTGCCTTGGAGGCCAGAGCCGAAGAGCGCGACAGACGGGCGTTCACCTCAATCACGCGATAATCTTCTGAGGCAGGATCAAAGGCATACTGCACATTACACTCGCCCACGATACCGATATGACGGATGATCTTAATGGCCAGCGCACGGAGCTTATGGTATTCAGAATTGGTCAGCGTCTGCGACGGCGCAATCACGATGCTCTCTCCCGTATGGATGCCGAGCGGATCGAAGTTCTCCATGTTACAGACGGTGATACAGTTGTCGTAACGGTCGCGCACAACCTCATATTCAATTTCCTTCCAACCTTTCAAAGACTTCTCCACCAGCACCTGCGGAGAGAATGAGAAAGCCTTCTCCGCCAGTTTATTGAGTTCCTCCTCATTGTCGCAGAAACCAGAGCCGAGACCACCTAAGGCGTAGGCAGCGCGCAGGATCACGGGATATCCCAGATCTTTGGCGGCCTGACGGGCCTGAGCGATATTCTCACAGGCCTCACTCTTGATGGTCTTCACGCCGAT
>JAGCPV010000014.1 GCA_017965475.1 Prevotella sp. | reverse complement strand
TTCGTAGCCTATTATCGTCGTTACCTGCCTTATTTTCAGAGGGTGAAGGAGATCGTGAAGAGTGGGCAGATCGGTAAGATCCTGAATGTGCAGATCCGTTATACGGAGCCGTTGCGCGCCGCTGATGCGGAGGCCATCAGGACGGGGGCTCCTCTGCCTTGGCGCCTGCAGCCGGAGATCGCGGGAGGCGGTTATTTCTATGATATGGCGCCTCACCAGCTGGATCTGTTGCAGGATATGTTCGGCGTGATCCTGGAGGCACGGGGTATCTGTGCCAACAGGGGTGGACTCTATGAGGCCGAGGACTCCGTGAGTGCCTGTTTCCGTTTTGAGAACGGACTGCCGGGCAGCGGCTCTTGGTGCTACGTGGCCCACGAGAGCGCCCGTGAGGATTGTATTGAGATTATCGGAACGGAAGGGCAGGTGAGCTTCTCCGTATTTGACTATAAGCCAATCCGGCTCCAGACGAGCCAGGGCGATGAACAGATCACGGTGCCGAATCCGCCGTATGTACAGTATCCTTTGATCAAGAATGTGATTGAGCATCTTCAGGGATTGGGTATCTGTACGTGTACGAGCGTGTCGGCAACGCCTGTGAACTGGGCGATGGATCGGATATTAAATAAGTTCTGAGACTGGTGGAAAGGTTGGTGAGAGTGCTGTTGCTGCTGTTTGCCCTGTCTGTCGCTCAGGCGCATGCTGAAAGGGTGGATACGATGACGGTCGCAGAGAACAGTCCCGCTGACTCCCTGAAGAAGAGCAGTAAACTGCGGGAGACCATCCGTAGTTTCGACAGGACACAGGACGATTATATCGAGCCTAACCACTTCGAGTTCTCAGCGATGTTCCAGGTCACCCGGACGTTCGAAAACTTTGTGCTTAGCAGCAATGAACAGAGCATTGAGCTGGCGCCCGACGGACTCACGAAGATGGGACCGTACTTCGGATGGCGGTGGTTGTTCCTCGGATATACCTTCGACATCAAGAACCTGGGCTTCAACAGCAGTAATGACAGGAAGGAGTTCGATCTGAGCTTCTATTCGTCTAAGTTCGGCGTGGATCTGTACTACCGTCGCTCGGGCAGCGACTATAAGATCAAGGATGTGAGGCTGGGCTATGGCATCGACGGCAGCCTGTTTGAGGGGATGCCGTTTGCGGGGGTAAAAGTGGGTATTACTGGCGTCAGCGCCTACTATATCTTCAACAACGAGCACTTCTCCTATCCGGCAGCCTTCAGCCAATCGACCTGCCAGAAGATCAGTTGCGGATCGTGGATGGCAGGTGCGGGCTATACGCACAACACGCTCGATTTGGATCACTCTACATTGGTGAAGGCCATCAACGAGCGGATGCCGGCAGGAGAGGAGGTGAAGCTGGACAGCGGGATGATGTTCAACAGCATCAAGTACAATGACTTCATCCTCTCTGGTGGATATGCCTACAACTGGGTATTCTACAAGGACTTCCTGTTCTGTGCCAGCGGACAGTTGGCTGTCGCCTATAAGACGTCGTACGGAGAGACGGCTGATGAGAAGAAGGGCTTCGATTTCGGGAAGGTGAACCCGGATATCATCGGACGCTTTGCGCTGGTCTATAATAATGTGCGCTGGTATGCGGGCATAAGTGCGATCTTCCGGACGAACAACTACCGCACGTCGCGCTTCAAGGCCAATAATATGTATGGTACGCTGTCGGCCTATATAGGCTACAATTTCGTGCTGAAGAAGAAGTATAAGAACAAATGAAGAGACTACTATATATTATAATATGTGTATGGATGAGCATCGGAGCCCAGGCCTCGACAGGGCAGGTGAGTGCCCAGCCTCAGGATAGCGTGACCGTCTGCCAGTTGCTGGAAGAGGCGCGCCTGCTGCCGATCTCCGCCAACTACCCGCTGTTCTTCGCACGGAAGTTCCTGGACGTGCCGTATGTTGCCCATACGCTGGAGGTCAACAACGACGAACGGCTGGTGGTGAACACCCGTCAGTTGGACTGTACGACACTGGTGGAGACGGTGACGGCACTGACGCTCTGTGCTTACCGTCATCTCTATACCTGGCGCGACTATCTGAATGCCCTCGTGGCCATGCGCTATCGCGACGGGCGTATCGACACTTATACGAGTCGTATCCACTATTTCACGGAGTGGATCACTGCCAATACGGAGGCGGGGATCATCATGGAGATACAGGCTCCGAATCCTCCGTTCTCCGCTGTGCAGCAGGTCAGCGTGAACTATATGAGTCAGCATCCTGAGAGCTATAAGGCACTGAGGAACCATCCGGAGTACGTGGGGAAGATCCGGGAGATGGAACGGCGCGTGACGGGCGGGCGCTTCCGCTATATCCCCAAGGGTGTCGTGGGAGATGCGGCTCTGTTGAAGAAGGCCGTGCGTGATGGGGATATCATCGCCATCACCTGCAATAAGAAGGGGCTCGACATCACCCATCTAGGCTTTGCCGTGTGGAAAGACGGAGCGCTGCATCTGCTGAATGCCTCGCAGTTACACAAGAAGGTGGTGGAGGAGCCGATGACGCTCTACCAGTATTTGCAGCAGCATCCCTCGCATACTGGAATCAGAATCATCAGAATCAATAAATAAACTAAACCGATAAGAATTATGGAATTACCCGATTTTATGAGTTATGCCAACAAGTTCTCACAGTCAGAATTTGTAGAGAAGATCTCGCGTATCGCAAAGCGGGCAGGTGCAAAGCTGGTGTATGCTGCACTGATATTGTACTATACTCTTCAGAGTGATCACGTCAGTAAGACGGACAAAGCTATTATCATCGGTGCCCTCGGCTATATGATCAGTCCGCTTGACGTGATTCCTGACGCCATTCCCATCGCTGGACTTACGGATGACTTTGCCGTTCTGATGTATGTCCTGAAAAAGGTATGGACGGATATCGACCCCTCTATCGTGGAACAGGCGAAGGAGAAACTCTCGAAGTGGTTCGACACGGAGGAGATCGACGAGATCCAGGATATGTTCAAGGATCAGGAAGGATAAAGACGTATAGTTTTTGTTAAGCCGACTTGACAGAATGAAAGAAAAATGAATAATTTTGTGAATTTCTGCTCAAATATTTGGCTGATTGAAATAAAAAGTGTAATTTCGCAGCGTTTTTCGAAAACAGATAAAGAAACCAATTAAAAAATAAACAATCAAATGAAGAAGTACAACTTTAATGCCGGTCCCTCTATGCTTCCCCGCGAAGTGATTGAGAAGACCGCTCAACAGTGTCTTGATTTCAACGGCTCAGGTCTCTCTCTGATGGAGATCAGCCATCGTGCAAAGGATTTCCAGCCCGTCGTCGATGAGGCTGTGGCTCTCGTGAAGGAATTGCTCGACATCCCCGAGGGTTACTCTGTGATCTTCCTTGGTGGTGGTGCCAGCCTCGAGTTCTGTATGATTCCTTTCAACTTCCTGATCAAGAAGGCTGCCTATCTGAACACTGGCGTATGGGCCAAGAAGGCCATGAAGGAAGCCAAGTTGTTCGGTGAGGTCGTTGAGGTGGCTTCTTCGGCTGATGCCAACTATACCTTCATCCCGAAGGATTGGACTGTGCCTGCAGATGCCGACTATCTGCATATCACCACGAACAATACGATCTACGGTACTGAGATCCGCAAGGATTTGGATGTCAACGTGCCTCTGATCGCTGATATGTCTTCTGACTTCATGAGCCGTCCTGTTGACGTGAAGAAGTACGACGCCATCTATGCTGGTGCTCAGAAGAACCTGTCGATGGCTGGTGTGACCATCGTGATCCTGAAGGATGAGAAGTTGGGTAAGGCTCCGCGTGAGATTCCTACGATGCTCGACTACCGTACACATGTTGACAAGGGTTCAATGTTCAATACGCCTCCTGTAGTGCCCATCTACTGCGCTCTCGAGAATCTGCGTTGGATCAAGGCTCAGGGTGGTCTTGAGGCTATGGATAAACTGGCTAAGCAGCGTGCTGAGATCGTCTATGGCGAGATCGACCGCAACAAGATGTTCCAAGGTACTGCCAAGGTTGAGGACCGTTCACTGATGAACCTCTGCTTCGTGATGGCTCCTGAGTATCAGGAACTGGAGAAAGACTTCCTCGACTTCGCCGTGTCGAAGGGTATGGTTGGCGTGAAGGGTCACCGTTCTGTTGGTGGTTTCCGCGCTTCTTGCTACAACGCCCAGACCATCGAGGGCTGCAACGCACTCGTCGCCTGCATGAAAGAATTCGAGGCAAATCATTAATAAATCATTATCATGAAAGTATTAGTTGCAACAGAGAAGCCATTTGCAGCAGCAGCCGTGAATGGCATTAAGGCAGAGATTGAGGCAGCAGGCAATGAGCTGGTGCTGCTGGAGAAATATACTGAGAAGGCACAACTTCTGGATGCTGTAAAGGATGCTGATGCACTGATTATCCGTTCGGATAAGGTGGATGCTGAGGTGCTCGATGCTGCCAAGCAGTTGAAGATCGTGGTTCGTGCTGGTGCCGGCTATGATAATATCGACCTCGCCGCAGCCACCGCCCACAACGTCGTAGCAGAGAATACCCCCGGACAGAATGCCAATGCCGTCGCAGAACTTGTGTTTGGTCTGCTGGTGATGGCCGTTCGTGGTTTCTATAATGGTAAGAGCGGTAGTGAACTGTTAGGCAAGAAGTTAGGCATTCTGGCTTTCGGAAATGTTGGCCGTAATGTGGCCCGTATCGCCAAGGGCTTCGGTATGGATGTCTATGCCTTCGACGCCTACTGTCCTGCAGAGGTGATCGAGAAGGCTGGCGTTCACGCTGTCGCTAATCAGGACGCTCTCTTTGAGACCTGTGACGTCGTATCGCTGCATATCCCCGCTACGCCTGAGACCAAGCAGAGCATCAATTACGCGCTGGTAGGCAAGATGAAGAAGGGGGGTATCCTTGTGAACACTGCCCGTAAGGAGGTCATCGATGAGGCTGGTCTGATCAAGCTGATGGCTGAGCGTGAGGATCTGAAGTTCGTGACGGACATCATGCCCGATGCCAATGATGAGTTCGCTAAGTTCGAGGGCCGTTACTTCTCAACACCCAAGAAGATGGGTGCCCAGACTGCTGAGGCAAACATCAATGCCGGTATTGCTGCTGCCAAGCAGATCAACGCCTTCTTCAAGGATGGCGATACCAAGTTCCAGGTGAACAAGTAAAGTTCTGTTTAATAGATATGAAAATCCCCCGCTCAGCCGAGCGGGGGATTTTTGTTTGTTATCCGTTCATCGACATGAGGAATTCCTCATTGCTGCGGGTGGTCACGAGACGATCGCGGATCGTGTTCATGGCTTCTACCGGATTCATCTCGGCAATGAACTTACGGATGATCCACATACGGTTGAGCGTGGTGTCATCATGCAGCAGGTCGTCGCGACGTGTAGAAGACAATACCAAGTCGATAGCCGGGAAGATACGCTTGTTGGAGAGTGAGCGGTTGAGCTGGATCTCGGAGTTACCAGTTCCCTTGAACTCCTCGAAGATCACCTCATCCATCTTAGAACCGGTATCGACAAGTGCTGTGGCGATGATGGTCAGCGAACCGCCGCCCTCGATGTTACGGGCTGCTCCGAAGAAGCGCTTCGGCTTCTGGAGCGCGTTGGCATCAACACCACCAGTGAGCACCTTTCCTGAGGCGGGTGCAACGGTGTTATAGGCACGTGCCAGACGGGTGATGGAGTCGAGGAAGATGACGACATCGTGTCCGCACTCTACCATACGCTTGGCCTTTTCCAGTACGATGCCGGCAATCTTTACATGACGGTCGGCGGGTTCGTCGAACGTAGAGGCGATCACCTCGGCGTTGACGGTACGGGCCATATCCGTCACCTCCTCAGGACGTTCGTCGATGAGCAACATCATGATATAAGCCTCAGGATGGTTGGCGGCAATGGCATTGGCGATATCCTTCATCAGAACCGTCTTACCAGTCTTGGGCTGGGCAACGATCAGTGCGCGCTGTCCCTTACCAATGGGGGAGAAGAGATCGACGATACGAACACTGGGGTTCGTCGTGGCCTTGTCGCCACAGAGGGTGAACTTCTCCTCAGGGAAGAGCGGAGTCAGGTGCTCGAAGGCTACACGGTCGCGTACTTCTGAGGGCTCACGTCCGTTGATGCTCTTGACAGTGGACATGGCAAAATATTTCTCATTCTCATGCGGCGGACGGACTGTGCATTCCACAACATCACCAGTCTTGAGACCATATTTCTTGATCTGCTGGGGAGATACGTAGATATCATCGGGTGAAGACAGGTAGTTGTAGTCCGAGCTGCGGAGGAATCCATAGCCGTCAGTCAGGCATTCCAGAACACCATTGCCTGTGATGAAGTCGGCGAAATCATACTTCGGCGCATTCTGTTCCTTGGCAATATAAGTCTGTTCTGTCTCTTGCTGCTGAGCCATCGGACGGTCAAAGATATCAAGTGTCGGGATGGCCTCATGGTCTTCAATGGGGATATCGAGGACGGTAATGAAGTCTGTACCGTCGTCAGGATCACCCTCCCAGACATCCTCGTCAGAGACGATACCCTCCTGGGGCTCCTCTTCCTTGCGGCTTGCCATCTTCTCGCGGAGCATCTGGACGGCATTGACCGTTTCTGCATCGCTCTCATCATTTGTAGATGCAAGTCCCACAGCCTCAGGAATGATATCCTCCAACTGCGGAGCCTCTTCCGTACTCTCTACAGAGGTGTCCTCTACAGGTGCCTCTGCAGCCTTGGGTTTACGACCACGGCGCTTGGGAGTCTTCTCCTCAGGCTCTGGAGCCGGTTCTGCCTCTTCCGTAGCGACAGGAAGCGGTTCGTCAGAGAAGAGTGAAGGGGTCTCAGACTTCTTGGTACGGTTGCTCTTGGAGTCCAGATTCTCACCGTCCTTGCCTTTTACCGTATAGACTTTACTTGTATCTTTCTTTGCAATGCGTGTCCTCTTGCGCTTTGGTGCATCTTCCGACTGACCTGCAGCACTGTTCTCTGCGGCCTTGTCGATGATGGCATAGACAACATCTTCGAGAGCACTATCTTGTGAGACAGTAACCCCCAGTTCATTGGCAATACCCATCAGTTGGGGTATCTTCATAGCTTCTAATTCTTCTTTTGTGTACATATAAAATGGGTATGTTAATTCTACCTTTTTGATTGAATAAATGTGATGGAAATGCTTCGCGATCGGAAGCAATGTTTTGAAAAACGATGCAAAGTTACGGATTATTTTTCAATTCTCCAAATATTCCCGATAAATTTTTGTAACTTTGCAGCCAAAATAGAGAAAACGACGATGGAAATCAAGAAAGCGGAATTCACACTCAGTGCTCCTATGGAGTCGATGTGCCCTAAGGACAACAAACCCGAGTATGCCTTCATCGGACGTTCCAATGTGGGGAAGTCGAGTCTGATCAATATGTTGACGAACAACAGGAAACTTGCCAAGACCTCTGCCACACCGGGTAAGACTCTGCTCATCAACCACTTTATTATTAATAATGAGTGGTATCTTGTTGATCTGCCAGGCTACGGCTTTGCCAAGCGCTCGAAGAAGGAGATTGCGAAGTTGGAGCAGATGATCAACGGCTATATCCTACAGCGTCAACAGTTGGTGAACGTGTTCCTGTTGGTGGATGTCAGACTGGAGGCACAGAAGGTGGATCTGGATTTTATCCAGTTCCTGGGTACCAGCAGTGTGCCCTTTGCCATTGTCTTCACGAAGGCCGACAAACTCTCGCCGACGAAGGTAAGACAGAACGTGGAAGCCTATCGGAAAGTGCTGAGCGAGACCTGGGAGGAGTTACCTCCGATATTCGTCACTTCCTCTGAGAAAAAACAGGGGCGTGATGAGGTGCTCGACTATATTGACCAGATCAACAAGAGCCTGAAGGAATAGCAGATGGCCAAGGATACCCCATATCTCGATGTGCAACAGCTGACGAAATCGTTTGGTTCGTTGGTACTGTTTGAGAATATCAGTTTCTCCATTGCCGAGGGGCAGAAGGTGGGACTGATTGCCAAGAACGGTACGGGTAAATCGACCTTGTTGTCTGTGCTTTCTGGTAAGGAGGGCTACGACTCTGGGGAGATCATCTTCCGTCGTGACCTGAAAGTCGGGATGTTGGAGCAGTCGCCCGTCTTCGATCCTGCAGAGAGTGTGCTTGATGCTTGTTTTAATCATCAAGGTGATCCGGAGAAAGTGCTGAAAGCCAAACAGATCCTGACACAGTTGAAGATCAGTGACCTTCAGCAGCCGATGGGACAACTCAGTGGTGGACAGCAGAAACGCGTGGCATTGGCCAATGTGCTCATCACTGATCCTGACTTGCTGATTCTTGATGAGCCGACGAACCATCTGGATCTGGAGATGATCGAATGGCTGGAGGGATTCCTGAACAGGGGAAACAAGACGCTGCTGATGGTGACCCACGACCGTTTCTTCCTTGACAGGGTCTGTTCTGTGATCTTGGAACTCGACGACCAGACCATATATACCTATCGTGGTAATTACAGCTACTATCTGGAGAAACGGCAGGAACGTATCGACAACCGCAGGGCGGAGATTGCCCGTGCGAATAACCTCTATCGTACGGAGCTGGAATGGATGCGACGGATGCCACAGGCTCGTGGACATAAGGCCCGTTATCGTGAGGAGGCGTTCTATGAACTGGAGAAGGTAGCTAAGCAGCGGATAGAGGAACGTCAGATCAGACTGAAATCCCGCAATGTCTATATCGGCAGTAAGATCTTCGAGTGCCAGTATGTCTCCAAGGCTTTTGGTGACAAGGTGATCCTGAAGGACTTCTACTATAATTTCTCCCGTTTCGAGAAGATGGGTATCGTGGGTAACAACGGTACAGGTAAATCGACCTTTATCCGGATGCTTCTCGGCATGGAGGCTCTGGATGGCGGACGTTTTGATATCGGCGACACCGTACGCTTCGGCTATTTCTCTCAGGAGGGGTTACAGTTTGATGAACAGCAGAAAGTCATCGATGTGGTGAAGGATATCGCCGAGTACATCGACATGGGTGGCGGCAAGCACTTTACAGCTTCGCAGTTCTTGCAGTATTTTCTCTTTACGCCAGAACAACAGCACAACTATGTGTATAAACTCAGCGGTGGTGAGCGACGTAAATTGTACCTCTGTACGGTACTGATGAAGAATCCCAACTTCCTTGTGCTCGACGAGCCGACGAATGATCTTGATATCGTCACCTTGCAGATTCTGGAGGAGTATCTTCAGGATTTCCCTGGCTGTGTGATTGTTGTCAGTCATGACCGCTATTTCATGGATAAGGTCGTTGATCATCTGCTGGTATTTAAGGGCGAGGGGGAGATCAAGGACTTCCCCGGTAACTATACGCAGTATCGTCAGTGGAGTGCCCTCCAGCCGAAGGAGGATAAGAAGACTAGCAGTTCTACCCATTCTAGCAGTTCTAGTGATGCTAGGGATGCTAGTATTCCTAGTCATTCTAGCGATTCTAAGCGAAAGCTTTCCTATAAGGAGAAGCGTGAGCTCGAACAGCTGGAAAAAGATATCGCTGCCTTGGAGGAAGAGCAGCATCAGCTTGAAGATGCCCTCTGTAGTGGTACGCTCACTGTGGCAGAACTGACAGAGAAGAGTAAGCGTCTTCCTCTGTTGAAAGACGAGCTCGATGAGAAGTCCATGCGATGGCTGGAACTGAGTGAGATTGGAAGTTAAATAGATAAAAAGATGATACAACAACAATACCCCTCGCAACTGCTGGAGAAGGCTGTGTCGGAGTTTTCCAAACTGCCGGGCATCGGACGTAAGACCGCCCTGCGGCTCGTGCTCTGGATGCTCCGTCAGGATGATGCCGACGTGGAGCAGTTCGCTGAGGCTGTCCATCGGCTGAAGCATGAGGTGAAGTACTGTCACACTTGTCATAATATCAGCGATTCTGATGTCTGTCCTATCTGTGCGGATCCCCGTCGCGACGCTTCGACTGTCTGTGTCGTGGAGAATATTCAGGATGTGATGGCTATCGAGAATACACAGCAGTTCCATGGTCTTTATCATGTGCTGGGTGGTATCATCTCGCCGATGGATGGCATCGGTCCCAGTGACATCGAGATCGACTCTCTGGTGGAGCGGGTGGCAGACGGAGGCATACAGGAGGTGATCCTCGCCCTGAGTCCTACAATGGAGGGTGATACGACGAACTTCTACATCTACCGTAAGTTGGCAGCCTTCGACGTCAGGATCAGTGTGATAGCCCGTGGTGTCGCTGTCGGCAATGAACTGGAATATACTGATGAAGTGACCTTAGGCCGCTCCATCGCAAACCGTACCTTATTTGAAGACAAATAATAGAATGATATGAAATCAATTAGTAAAAAACTGACCATCGTTTATATGTCACTGGCAGCCTTGGCACTGGTGGTCATCCTGCTTTACGAGACGGATATATTGGAGGCTGGCGTGATGGAGGAACAGAAACAATCGGAGTTCATCCTGACAGCGCTGATGGAACTCGTCTCACTGGGAGCGGCGTTCCTAGGACTGAGACTGTTTAAGTTCAAGGCCGTGCACAACGACCTTGTCAGTCGTCAGGAGCCCGCCATGCTGAAGTGGGGACTTATCCGTCTCCTGATTCTGGAGGTGCCGATGGTGGTTGACACCTTATTATATTATTGGTTTATGAACACGACCTTTGGTTATCTGGCAGTGATGCTGCTGCTCTGTCTGCCGTTCGTATTCCCAAGTCTTAACCGCTGTCTGGCAGAAACTACTGAGGAAACATGAAACTGAGCATCGTCATCGTCAGCTATAATGTACGTACCTATCTGGAGCAGTGTCTGCAGAGCGTACAGAAGGCTCTGGAGGGTATCGAGGGTGAGGTGTTCGTCGTCGATAACCACTCTGAAGACGACAGTGTCGCTGTCCTGCGCGCTGACTATCCGTGGGTACGGCTCATCGAGAGTCCGGAGAACGTGGGCTTTGCCCGTGCAAACAATCTCGCCATCCGTCAGTCGGAGGCAGAGTATGTGCTATTGCTGAATCCTGATACTGTCGTTGAGGAAGATACCCTTCGTCAGTCATTGGCTTTCATGGATGCCCATCCTGAGGCGGGTGGGGCAGGTGTGATGATGCACAATGCCGACGGTACGCTGGCTCCTGAGTCGCGTCGCGCTATTCCCACACCTTGGGTGTCGTGCCTGAAGATGCTGGGTTTCACGAAGCGCTACTATATGAGCCATCTGCCATGGGATCAGCCCTCGCAGATAGAGGTCATCAGCGGTGCTTTCTGTCTGTTACGTAAGAATGCCCTTGACGAGATCGGCCTGCTCGACGAGGCGTTCTTTATGTATGGTGAGGACATCGATCTTTCCTATCGTTTGTTGAAAGGTGGCTGGCAGAACTGGTACCTCCCGTATTCCATCATTCACTTCAAGGGTAAATCGACACAGAAGAGTGACTACCGCTATGTCCACATCTTCTATCAGGCTATGCTCATCTTCTTCCGTAAGCATTACGGTCATCTGAGTTTCTTCTATACCATGCCTGTGAAGATGGCTATCTACTTCCGTGCTGCCATCGCTTTGTCAGACATCCTCCGCAAAAAGCTACATATATGATAACTCCTGAGATACGACTGAGGGCCATAGAACCCGAAGACCTCGACCTGCTCTATCAGATTGAGAACGATATAGAGTTATGGAAAGTGGGCATTTCCAATGTTCCCTATTCGCGTTATACACTTCACAACTATATCGCCACAGCCTCCAATGATATCTATGTGGATCGTCAGGTTAGGATGATGGTTGAGAACCTGTCTGGGGAGACTGTTGGTATTGTCGATTTGGTGAATTTCGACCCGAATAACTGTCGCGCGGAGGTGGGACTGATCATCCTCAACGCTTTCCGTCGTCAGGGATATGGCACCAGTGTGCTGACATCCATTGCCGACTATGCTCTCCACACCCTGCACCTTCACCAACTGTTTGCATTTGTCGATGCCAGCAACGAGGCCTCGCTGAGATTGTTCCGCAAACAGGGTTATCTGTCATCTTCTACCATCAGCGACTGGCTCTATGATGGTCGTGAGTATCGTGACGTAGTGCTGATGCAACTTGTTTTTTGAAAAGGGGACTAAAAAAAACAGGAAAAAGTTTTGCGGTTTCGGGATTTTGTCGTACCTTTGCACCCGCTAATAAGAAAGAGGCGCTTTCTGGTGCGTTAGTTCAGTAGGTTAGAATGCCTGCCTGTCACGCAGGAGGTCACGAGTTCGAATCTCGTACGCACCGCATCTTTTATCTCATTCGCTCCATTCTGGTGCGTTAGTTCAGTAGGTTAGAATGCCTGCCTGTCACGCAGGAGGTCACGAGTTCGAATCTCGTACGCACCGCATAGAAGTTCGTTGGGCTGTCCAGCGGACTTTTTTGTTTAAATACGGAAATGAAGAAACTGGTTTCTTATATCTCAAGCTATATGGGCGTACTGGTGCTGTTGGCAGCCGTCTTCGCCCTGTTGTTCCCTGATACGCTGAGTAGTGTACGACCAACGGTTATCAACTACCTGTTGGGCGTGGTAATGTTTGGCATGGGTCTGACGTTGAACCTACAGGATTTCAAGGTGGTGTTCAGCCGTCCTAAGGATGTCATCGCTGGTTGTCTGGCGCAGTTTACCATCATGCCATTGCTGGCATGGGGGCTTTCAACACTTTTTGCACTCGACGATGCACTGACACTGGGTGTCGTGTTGGTGGGCTGTTGTCCTGGAGGTACCGCCTCTAACGTGATCACCTATCTCGCAAAGGGAGACTTGGCGCTCTCTGTAGGAATGACAGGCGTATCGACGATCCTGGCCCCATTCCTGACCCCTTTGCTGACATGGCTGCTGGCAGGAAAGACGGTGGATGTCGATATCGTGAGTATGTTCCTGAGCATCCTGTGGGTGGTCATCCTGCCTATCATTGTCGGTTTTATCGTGAAACGGCTATGGCCTAAGTTTACTGAGGCGGCAGTCGCCTATCTGCCTGCTGTCTCTTCACTGGCCATCGCATTTATCGTTATGATTATCATATCGGCTAATGCCCATAAGCTGTTGCTTGGCGGTCTTGTGATCGTTGTCGTGGTGATGCTTCATAATCTTTGCGGATTGGGTCTGGGTTATTTGATAGGAAGACTGATGAGACTCTCCACGTCCAAGCGCAAGGCGATCTCCATAGAAGTGGGCATGCAGAACTCCGGCCTTGCCAGCAGTCTGGCTACCATCCATTTTGCAGCCTATCCTATGGCCTCCATTCCTGGTGCTATCTTCAGCGTGTGGCATAACATCTCTGGTGCCATCATTGCCAGATTATATTCAAGGTCATAGCATATCTGATAAGAAAAGAAAGAATGGGTCACATCACATGACCCATTCTTTCTTTGTATAGATGTGGTGGAGATTTACTCGATCACGATCAGGGCATCATCTTCCATGACGCTTTCTCCGATCTTGACGCAGATGGCAGTCACCTTACCGTCTTTCTCAGCGGCCAAGTTGTTGGCCATCTTCATGGCTTCCAGCACGACGACGGTATCACCCGCCTTCACCTCGTCACCTTCAGCAACGAGAATATCGGTGATCACACCAGGCAGCGGAGCCTTGATGGCGTTAGCCTTGTTGACGGCACCCTTTGATGCAGCAGGGGCATCGTCGGCATCGGCAGATGTTGCAGCCTTCACAACGGGTTTCTTCTTCTCCGGCTCAGGCTGTTTCTCCATTTCCACTGTATATTCTTCACCGTTGACGGTCAGAGTGGCGATGTTGTCTTTAATATCTCCTACAACGACCTCATACTTGTTACCGTTGATGGTATATTTGTATTCTTTCATATGCTTCAGGGATGTTGTGTGAATGTTTGCGCGTAACCATTCCACTGAGTGGGATGAGCGTTGATTGTAATTATGCCAGTCTCCACATCATGGACATTATTGCCCAGATGCTCGTGGAGTGCCATAGCAATGGCTGCATATACTTCGTTGTTCATAAGCATTCTGAATTACATAGGAATGTTACCATGCTTCTTAGCGGGCAGGGCGTCGCGCTTGGTTGCGAGCTGAGCCAGACCGCGGCAGATACGGAAACGGGTGTTGCGAGGCTCGATCACGTCATCGATGTAGCCATACTTGGCTGCCTGATACGGATTGGCGAAGAGCTCATTGTACTCGTCCTCCTTCTCGGCGATGAAGGCCTTCACATCCTCACCAGCCTCCTTCTTGGCCTTTGCCTCCTTGGCATACAACACGGCAGCGGCACCGCTGGCACCCATCACGGCGATCTCAGCAGAGGGCCATGCGTAGTTCAGGTCGGTGTGAAGCTGCTTGGAGCCCATCACGATGTGAGATCCACCGTATGACTTACGCAGGGTAACGGTGATCTTGGGAACGGTAGCCT
>JAGCPV010000128.1 GCA_017965475.1 Prevotella sp. | reverse complement strand
TTCTTAAACCTCAGTTCCAGCTCCAGTCCATTCGCCACCCCCCGCAACAGGAAGATCTTCTCATTCCCGGAGGGCTGGGGCTTGCCATAGACGATGTTATAGAGCACTTTCCCAGGCATGGTAGGTGCAAAGGCCTCCCAAGTATCCGGCGTGATCACACCCTCCATCATATTAAAGTCATCATCCGGATCAGGACCCACGAACTCCACCGTCTCGTGCAGGCTCTTCACCTGAAAAGCACTGTCAGAGACAAACTTCTGATAGAACGACAGGAAGTCGGCATTGACATTCTCCTCAATGGGTGTCACCAGAATACCCTTCAACATCCATGCCCCTCGGATCCGCTGGAACAGATAGTTGGTCACACGGTTCTTCTTCAGTTGGATCTTCTCCACGATGGCCTCAGAGACCGCCGTATCCTTCATCAGCGCCATCTGTTTCTCATCATTAAAGAGCAGCGTGTAATAACCCTGGCGCATGAAGAAGTGCTCCATCTGCCAGTGGTCCTTCTCGATCGTAGAGGTCTTGCCGGCCTCAGTCTGTCTCAAGGGAAAAATGATACGCTCCTTCTGCAATCGCTTGTTGGCGGCGAAGTTAAACACAAAGTCGTCAAACATCGCATCGGCAGCCCGGGGCATGGGCGTTTCGGTAATCAACAGTTCCAGTGTGTCTGTCTCTGCCACGTCCGTCGTGTCAGCCACAGAGTCGGCAGGCATCTCTTCTGTCTGTCCGGCCTTCTTCCCCGTACAGGAAAACATCACTAACGTGATGACAAAAACCGCAATACCAAACCTTTTCATTGATGATTCTCTCAAAATTTCGGCAAAGATACGAAATAATTCTTAATTCTTAATCCTTAATTCTTAATTTTTTCGTACCTTTGCACGCAAATTTGCAAATTTAACGGATTATGATACTTGATAAGATAGACGAACTTCTCAAAGAAGTGCAGACGTTAAGCGCGAAAAACGCCGAAGAGGTGGAACAGCTCCGACTGAAATATCTCAGCAAGAAGGGTGAGATCACGGCGCTGATGAATGACTTTCGCAATGTGGCAGCTGATCAGAAAAAGACCGTTGGTATGAAGATCAACGAACTCAAGACCCTCGCCACGGAGCGCATCAACCAGTTGCGCGAGGAGTGTGAGACACAGGAGTCCAACGACGACACCCTCGACCTCACGCGTACCCCCTATCCCATCCAGCTCGGTACCCGCCACCCCCTGACCATCGTCACCAATGAGATCATCGATATCTTCTCACGCATGGGCTTTGTCCTGGCCGACGGTCCTGAGGTGGAGGACGACAACCACATCTTCACCAAGATGAACTTCGCCGCAGACCATCCCGCCCGCGACATGCAGGACACGTTCTTCGTCTCCCAGCATCCCAACGATGTCACGAAGAACATCCTCTTGCGCTCCCACACCTCCTCCGTCCAGGCCCGTGTCATGGAACGCCTGCACACCGAGGATGGAAAACTGAGCGAGCCCATCCGTGTCATCTGTCCGGGTCGCGTCTATCGCAACGAGGCCATCACCGCCCGCGCCCACTGTTTCTTCCACCAGGTAGAGGGTCTCTATATCGACAAGAACGTGTCGTTCACCGACCTCAAGCAAGTCCTGCTCTCCTTCGCCAAGGAGATGTTCGGCCCCGACACGAAGATCCGTCTGCGTCCCTCCTACTTCCCCTTCACTGAACCCTCTGCAGAGATGGATATCTCCTGCTTCATCTGTGGCGGCGAAGGCTGTGGATTCTGCAAGCACACCGGATGGGTGGAGATCCTCGGCTGTGGCATGGTCGATCCCAACGTCCTCGAACTCTGTGGCATCGATTCCAAGATCTACAGTGGCTATGCCTTCGGCATGGGCGTCGAGCGCATCACGAACCTGAAGTATCGCGTCAGCGACCTCCGCATGTTCTCCGAGAACGACACCCGCTTCCTCGAGGAATTCGAATCCGCAAGCTAATCTGCAAGCAAGTTTGATGATTTCGTTTACTCCATCGCGATCCGATGGGGTCGGTAATTCGTATGGATGACACTCCTCGACGGACAGGAGAAATTACTTGAAATGCCTCCCAAGTCGAAAAGCAGATACGCCACATCATCCAGACACACCGTCCGCCGTGACTGATGCTGGATGGCCGCCACCACTTCCGGCCTTTTGGCCGCAAAGATATCACTCCACCAGATGATAAAGGGAATCTCACGGATATTCCTTTTCGACTCCTCATCATAGAGCCCCCCGGCAGGCCGCCCATAGCGACGCTGAGGACCGTCATAGATATTATCCCCGTGATCCGACAGATACACCAACACCACATCCTGCTGTCGGAACGCATCCAGAATCATCCCCAGAACCATATCATTATACCGCGTCGCATTGTCATACTCCGCCACGAGTTGTCGTTCCCCCTCATCCAGGTCCTCCCGCTGGATATCAGCCCCCGTGAAATAGGCGTATTCCTTCGGATAACGTTTGTTGGCCTCTAGATGCTGCCCATACAGATGAATGATGTTCAGCGACTTCCCCGCTTTGAGGAAAGAGCCCTGACACTGCTCGACAAAGGGACCGTCATAAGGATCGATGAAAGTGTTCCTCACATCAAAGCACTGGTGACTGACAGACGACGGCGACATGAAATAGCCGCTGGAGTAATCCCGGAACCCCACCTTCATCTGGGTAAACTGGTTATCAAAGTACCCCACACGATAACCCGCCTTCTTAAAGACCGCAGGAAAGAGCACATACTGCAACGAATCACCCGCCTGCCGACGATCACAACTCTTCAGCGAGAAAATATACCGCATCGCACTGTGTGTATAACAGACGGGGGTATAGGCATGCTCAAACACCACCAGATTCTTCTCAGCACTCAGCCTGGGCGTCGTCTGCAGCGGATAACCGTATAAAGCAGCGTGGTACTTATTATACGACTCCCCGATAACCAGCACGATCACGGGGGCATCCGCCTGCTCTGGCTGCTGATACACCTGGATCCGGCCCAGCATCGTCACAATCTGGTCCAAGTCGGAATGCGACTCCTCCACGAAATCAATCGCATGATACAAACCCTCCACCGTGTTATACCCATGGTTCGTCCACGGCAGACTGATAGAGGGCAGGACAAAACCGAATACCATGGTCACAACCACCAGGATACGCGACACCCACGGCTGATACAACGGCTCCAGCCGCTGCACCTTCACCCACCTCAGCATCAGATAGAAAAGGAGACACCCCACCACCAGAATCACCAACGCCGTCCAACTGATCAGATAGGAATTGGCAAACGAACTGGCCTCCTGGAGATCCGTCTGCATGACAATCGTCATGACCGTCTCATTGATACGGGTTCCGAAAAGCAGATAACAGGTCGTCTCTAAAAAGAAAAACAGAAAGATAACGGCGAAAAAGCCCTGCATCAGGATGGGACGACGATGCACCACCCACAAAATGGCCAGACTCCACGCCAACGAATGGATAAAAGCTGTGGAAAACATCCAGATAGCAAAATGGTTGGTGTCATATCCTGCAGGAAGACTCAACAACAAAGTAGCCAGCAGAACAACCAGACTACTCTTTATCCAGCGTCTCATAAACAGAGTTGTTCGACTTGTATTCCGGGACGATTTCCTTCATCTTTCTCACCGTCGCCATATCATCATACTTCTTCGAAATCTCGATCAACTCATCGATATCCTTGCTAACCTGGTCGTAGTCATACTCACGGACCTCGGCAATACGGATCTTCTCATGGAACGTGGGCTTCGTGCCTTCAAGCTCATTCAGAACCTCCTCATAAAGCTTCTCGCCAGGTCTCAGCCCCGTAAACTTAATCTCCACATTCTTGGCACCAGAAAGTTTGATCATCCTATTGGCCAGGTCGGCAATCTTCACCGGCTTGCCCATGTCAAACACAAAGATCTCACCGCCATTGCCTTTCGTACCAGCCTCCAGCACCAGCTTACAAGCCTCTGGAATCAGCATGAAATATCTCACGATACGCTCGTCAGTGACTGTCACAGGACCACCATTCTTGATCTGCTCCCTGAACAAAGGAATCACGCTACCATTCGAACCCAGCACATTTCCGAAACGCGTCGTCACGAACTGCGTTCTGGCACTCGGACTACCCATCTGCGAAGCCGTGATAAAGCTTTCCTTATTACCAAGCGATAACAGATGGTCTGCGACCTTCTTCTCCTTGATGGCCTGGTCCAGACTCTGCACATAGATCTCGCAGATACGCTTCGAACAACCCATCACATTCGTGGGATTCACAGCCTTGTCGGTCGATACCATCACAAACTTCTTCACACCGTATTTCACGGAGAAGTCTGCAATCACCTTCGTACCCCAGATATTATTCAGCACAGCCTCCGAAGGGTTATCCTCCATCATCGGCACATGCTTATAGGCAGCCGCATGGAACACATAGTCAGGCCGGAACGTACGGAAGATCTCCTCCATCCTGCGCTGACGACTGATACTGGTCACAATCACCTCGGCATTCAAATGCGGGAATTCCTTCGCCATCATCAGTCGGATATCATGCTGAGGAGTCTCGGCCTGGTCAATGAGCATCAAGGCAGCAGGCTTGAAACGGGCCACCTGTCTTACCAATTCAGAACCAATAGAACCAGCAGAACCCGTGATCAGCACACGCTGGTCCTTCAGCAACTCTTTCACCGACTTCAGATCGACACGGATCTCTTCTCTCGGCAACAACTCCTCCACATTCACTGCCTCCAGCTTCAGGCTGCTGTATTCATTGTCATTCTGAACCTCACCATCCGAGGTGAGTTCCTTGGCATTCTGGGCCATATAGATCTTCGCACCAGCACCAAGGATCGTATCCTGCAGAGCCTGATTATAACGGAACTCCCTGATACGGTATGGAGCCACCAGCACACCCTCGATATCGTTATCCCTGATTATCTGATCCAGATTCTCACAGACGGAATAGACATGTTCACCCATGATCTGCTGATGCTTCGTGTTCTTATGATTGGTAATAAAGCCCTTCACGACAAAGCGTCTGGGTCTCTGGCTCATGATATTCTTCGCCAGACCCACACCACCCGACATAGCACCATAGATCAGCACGCGCACAGCCCTGGTGTTCGAGAAAGCCACATCGTAGAGCGTCTTTACGAAAATACGCAACGCCCACATCAGCAACGTGGCGATGATGAAGGTCAGAGTGATACTGGTCGGACTGAAATGGACGAAGAAATCCCGTGGCAACAGATCCATACCCATTTGGGCAATCATTACTAGGCACCACGACAGCGCATTGCCATACACCACGCGCATCAGATCGACAAAACTCGAATAGCGCATGAAGCCAGAATAAGTATGGAAGCATCGGAAACCGGGAACGCACAAGACCACAAAACACAAAAGCGTGTTCAACACCTTGAAGGTATTGGCGTACAACGTGGGCGCATCATGGATAATGAGATAAGTCACTCCCCCACTGAAAAGTACAATGGCGCAATCAATCAGGAAGATGCACCAATAGGGCAGTGCATTTTTTGTAAAATACCAGTTTAATATCTTGTCAAACGGACTCTTCATTCCCTTGTCAAACGGACTCTTCGTTTCCTTTTTCCCATTTGCGCTGCAAAGGTACGAATATTTTTCTTACCTCCAAAATTTTCTGGCTATTTTTTCGGGGACTGACCCAAATGCGGACGTCTTCGACTCCGCAGAGGGGTCTCCCGGGGACTGACCCAAATGTGGATGTCCTCGACTCCACAGAGGGGTCTGTCCCCCAGTTTTCCCCGGCGATCACTCCCACTCAATCGTCCCCGTAGGCTTCGGCGTCAAATCATACAGCACACGATTCACACCAGGAACCTCAGTGATAATGCGCTGGGTGATATGGTGGAGTAGCTGATACGGTATCTCCTCAATGGTAGCCGTCATAGCATCACGGGTATTCACGGCACGGATGATCACAGGCCAATCCCAACTGCGCTTATTGTCCTTCACACCCGTTGACTTATAATCGGGCACAATCGTAAAGTATTGCCAAACCTTACCCTCCAGACCATTCTTTGCAAACTCCTCGCGCAGGATCGCATCACTCTCTCGCAGCGCCTCTAAGCGATCCCTGGTAATAGCACCCGTACAGCGCACACCCAGTCCTGGTCCGGGGAACGGCTGACGATACACCATGTTATCCGGCAACCCCAGTTCCTTACCGACTACGCGCACCTCGTCCTTGAAAAGCAGCTTGATCGGCTCCACCAGCTCAAACTGTAGATCCTCAGGCAGTCCACCCACGTTATGGTGCGACTTCACAGGTCCCGACTCCACAATATCCGGATAGATCGTACCCTGCGCCAGGAAACTGATCCCCTCCAGCTTGCGGGCCTCCTCCTCAAACACACGGATAAACTCCGCACCAATGATCTTACGCTTCTTCTCAGGATCAGCCACCCCGGCCAACTTATCCAGGAACCGGTCCGTCGCATCCACATAGATCAGATTCGCATTCAACTCGTCGCGGAACACCTTGATCACCTGCTCAGGCTCCCCCTTACGGAGCAACCCGTGGTTCACGTGCACTGACACCAACTGCTTACCCACAGCCTTGATCAGTAGCGCAGCCACCACCGAAGAATCGACACCCCCCGATAGTGCTAACAGCACCTTCTTGTCACCGATCTGAGCCCGCAGCTCCTTTACCTGTTCCTCAATAAACGCCTTCGCCAGCTCCGGAGTCGTAATCCTCACCATCTCCGCCGGCCTCACATTTCCAGTTGCCATAATCATCAATTTTTAAATGAATAACTGCCTGCAAAGATAATAATAATCAACCACATCGCCAAATAATTTTTCCTTTTTTTATTCTGGGGTCAGGCCCCAACATTAAGTTTTCCCGCACAAGGGACAGGTCTCCCCTCCTACTGGGGTCAGGCCCCGAGACGAAGTATCTTTAGATACTTATTTTCGGGGCCTGACCCCAGAACAAAAAAAGTACTCAAAATATTTGGTCGTTTCGGAAAAAACAACTATCTTTGCAGTCGAAATTTGTTCCTTAAACATACTAAAAAAATGCCAAGACAACCCAGATCGCTCAGTCCAAACGGTATCTATCACGTGATGCTCAGAGGCGTAAACCGACAGCAAATCTTCGAAAACGAAGATGACTATCGGAAGTTTATCTTCATCCTCAATGACATGATCCACCCAAAAGACGAGCTAAAGCGTCCCCTACCCCCGCGTTGTGCAATATACTCCTATTGTCTCATGCCCAACCATGTCCACCTGCTCATCCAGGAAAAAGAAGAAAAGATATCGAAAACCATCAAGCAAATCGCCTCGCGCTACGCGATCTATTATAATAACAGGTATGAACATTTCGGACATCTCTTCCAAGACCGATTCAAAAGCGAGCCCGTCAGCACCTATTCCTATTTTTTGACACTTATCCGATACATCCACCAGAATCCCATCGCTGGTCAATTATGTAAGAATGTGGAAGACTACGACTGGAGCAGCTGGCGAGAATACATCAACGCCCCAAACCGGATGTCAGCAGTCTGTTCCGTCCCGATTGTCCTGAATAAAATTCCTCTTGATGAACTGAGAGAACAAGTTCGAACCCCTTTGCCGAAAGCCCAACAAGTCCTCGATTTCGATAGATACAGAGGATTCGCGCCCGATGAAGCCGTCATCGACTTCCTTAAATCCACATATAGATTAAAACACCCGAAAGACATCAATCATTTCTCCAAAGAACGACGCAACGACATCCTTAGTGCCGCCATGGATTTCGGAGCCGGCATTCGCCAGCTCTCCCGCCTCACCTCCATCAGCACGTACATCATATCTCATTCTGGGGTCAGGCCCCGACACTAAGTTTTCTCGCACAAGGGACAGGTCTTACCTCCTACTGGGGCCTGACCCCAGAACTAAGAAATGACTATGAAGAACCTAAAGATTACAATTCGGCGAAGCCTAATGTCAAGTACTTACGTTAACCTTTTTAAGAGGAGTCACCTGTGAAGGCCACTCCTCTTTTTTTAACTCGGGGCCTGACCCCAGCACTAAGTCCGCTGTTCAATGACCTCCCAGTTGATAATCTGCCAAAGCGCAGCGAGATGATCTGGGCGGCGGTTCTGATAGTCCAAATAATAGGCATGCTCCCAGACATCGAAAGTCAGCAACGGTTTCAGACCCTTCTGAACAGGATTGGCCGCATTCGCCTCCTGTGTAATCACCAGCCCCCCATTCTGATCAACCGACAGCCATACCCAACCAGAGCCAAACAGCGTCGCCCCCGCCTTCTGGAAAGCCTCCTTAAATGCCTCGAACGATCCAAAGTCGCGCACGATAGCCTCAGCCAGCTTACCTGTAGGAGCATTGCCATCCTTTGGAGCCGTAAATTGCCCAAAGTACAACTCATGATTCAGTATCTGCCCTGCGTTATTCAAGATGCCGCCCTGTGCCTTGCACACAATCTCCTCCAGCGTCATTTCCTCGAATCCACTCCCAGGCAACAGCCCGTTCAGATTATTCACATACCCCGCCAGATGCTTCCCATGATGAAACTCCAGCGTCTGCCTGCTAATCACCGGCTCCAGCGCCTCCATCGCATACGGCAGCGCCATCAATTCAAACTTGCCCATATCACGAAAATTTAATAATTCATACCTCTATATTATAATTCACACGAACTTCAGGAAAGCCTCTACCTGATCCTTCAACGCAGCCTTCTGCTCATCACTGAGAATCATACGTCCTTCCGTCCATGCCTCGATATTCAGCACAATACCAGTCTGCTGTTCCATCACGTCGGCCTTGATAAAGGTGAGCAGCTCCGTCAGTTTCTCGCGACATCTCGCCGTAGCCATCTTGCCGCCAGCACCACTCAGCGCCACCTTCTTGCCATTGATCACAGTAGGCGTCTCATAATCACCAGCCGCCAACGGTCGCGACAACCAGTCAAACAGGTTCTTCACATGGCCAGGATAGCTGAAATTATACTCAGGCGTAAACACCCAGATGGCGTCAGCCTCTTTTACTGCGGCACGCAGCCGCCCCACTACCTGAGGTTCAGGAAATTCGATGTCCTGATTGATCAGAGGTACATCCTTATAGTCTAGGTAAGTTACTGCGGCACGTGCGCCAATCATCCGTTCTGCCTCACGAGCCAGCTGTCGGTTGAAGGAACCTTCCCTCAGCGAACCGACGATAAAAAGGATTTTCTTCATAACGCTTTAGTTTATGCTGCAAAGATACGAATACTTTTCGTAATTTCCAAACAAAGTGGCAGAAATGTTTCGTTGGGTAATATGGTATAAAGCCATCTGGGTCTTCGGCCCATCCTATCCATTATCATTTATATCGTTTCATTATATTTGTTGACGATTCTATTTTGTTTGCGGGATATGTTGCTTTCAGTAGCTCGCAGAAATCGTTGTCAGTATAAAGAATCCGCACGATGCGGTTCTGAATAATGTACATCATAAGCGTTCTGTTTGGGTTCGACTATCTACCCATAAGTAGTGAGAAATGAGAAATGTTACATCATTGGAGCATAAAAAATGTAAAATGCCGACTTTTTGCATCTTTAACGGTCATTTCGGACAATAAATAAAAAAGAATTTGTAAATTTGCCCGCGAAAAAATAAAATAATTGTGTATGACACCACAGCCCATTGACAACTATCGTCTGACGAGCCTAGAGGAACCTACCGACGAAATGCTCGCCCAGTTGATGCATGAGGCGGCCGAGGAGGCTAAGCAAAAAAAGGAAGAGGCCACGGCACGATTCTTCGAACATCTGAAGCGCGATGCCGAAAAGATTGCTGCCACATGGTAAAGGAGAATCATAAACCCGTCCTCATCGTCATTGCCGGCCCCAACGGGTCTGGTAAGACTACCATCACCTCGAAGATTCTGCGTCACGAGTGGTTGGAGGATGTATATCTATGACAACTCCATCGACGATGCTGATGCACAACTCTTATATCGCTTGACCGATGGCCAACTATTCAAGCAATACACCGACGATATCCCCGAATGGGCGAAGACGTTGATTAAATGAAAGAGAATAGAGCACAAACATTGTTATTGGGCTTATGGAATATTCAAAATTGACTTTTCAGGGATAAAATGCTTATACACAAAGTGTATATTTTCTTTTGCTGTTTCTGGTTGCATGGCGATTTCAAGGGGTAAATCAGGAGGATTGATGCAGGCAACGCGAGAGAAGCCAGCATCAAGGAGTAAATGCTCGTCGGCGATTCGGCCAGCTATTAGCATGACGGGGACGTTCTGTCGCTGCGCTCGTTGTAGGATACCAAAAGGCAGCTTACCCATCAGCGTCTGGCGGTCAGCAGAACCCTCGCCGGTAATCACAAAATCAGCATTCTCCAGCAGTTCGTCGAAATGGATAGTTTCCAGCAGCAGATCGATACCTGAGCGGCACTCAGCATTCATGTATTGCAGAAAAGCATAACCCAAACCGCCTGCAGCCCCTGCCCCTGGTATGTTCTGACAATCACGGCCCAGATGCTTGGCAGAGGCCCCCGCAAATCGTTTAGCGCGCGCATCAAGAGCAAGGACATCATCATGCGAAGCCCCTTTTTGCGGCCCATAAACATACGCTGCGCCATTCTCGCCACAAAGCGGATTAGTCACATCCGTCGCTATCGTAAACCGCACATCGCGTAACGCCGTAACATCGTCCCACGAGCCATCCTTTGCAAACCCATCAATAATCGCCCGCAGCATACCGATTCCGCAATCACTAGTGGCGCTTCCGCCAAGCCCCACAATAATATGCTTGCAACCTTTTCTTACAGCATCCACCACCAACTGCCCCGTGCCATAGCTCGTGGCCACCATCGGATTGCGTTCCTCAGGCAAGAGCAGCGTCAGTCCACTGGCTTTGGCGATCTCTATCACCGCCGTATCGTCCTTCAACAGATACTGCGCCACAATCGTTCGCATCAGCGGATCCTTCACATTGACCTCGATGATTTCGCCCCTCCCAGAGGAGAGACGGCCCAAGGCCAGAGGGGAGGGAGCGCCCATCGCCGCCTGAAACGCCGCCAAAAATCCCTCGCCACCATCGCTCACAGGCACCTGCACCACCTCCGCATCAGGCATCCTCGCAAGAATACCCTCACTTGCCGCCTGATTAGCCTCAGCCGAAGTCAGACAACCCTTGAACGAGTCAATCGCAACGATGAATTTCTTCATAACTCCATCTCCGGCTCCCACAGATGCCGTTCCATATCCACATGCCCGTTAGCCCTGAAGCGGACGCCCTCTTCCTCAAGCAATGTTCGCTGGCGATTCCATCCAGGCGCCGTGCGACCGTCCCTATTAACCACACGATGACACGGCAGCTCTGAAGCCCCAGGCGTATATCTCAGCGTGCGCCCCACCATCCTCGAATGACTTGGCCAACCCGCCAAAGCCGCGATATGCCCGTAGGTCGTCACCCGTCCACAAGGTATCTGACTCACGATATTCAGCACATCATCGCGAAACGCCCTCGCCTGCTCTGGCATCATCCTGTCAGGATAATCGTGCACGGCTCAAATGATCAAATCAGCGCGTCAGCCAACTGCTCCAGCAGCGCCTCATCGCCAGTCTTCATGCGCGAACGGATAGTCACCATCGGCTCCACGATCTCGCAGTCCTTCAGGGCCTCGATCATGCCCTTCATCACCTTACCAGCCGTAGGCGCCCAACTGCCGTTCTCGATGATACCAAACTTGCGCTTCTGATAATTCTTGATCTGCAGGTGATACAGGAAATCATGCATCACGGGGAACACACCCGCATCGTAACTCGAAGCAGCTACCACCACCGTCGGATAGCGGAACGCATCCTCGATCACCTCGGCCATATCCTCGCGACTCAGATCGCTCACCACGACTTTAGGAGCACCCTTCTCGCGCAGGATCTCGCCCAGTCGCTCAGCAGCAGCAGCCGTACCACCATGAATGCTGGCGTACGCGATCAAGATGCCCTCGCTCTCAGGCTCGTACTTGCTCCAAATATCATACAACCGCACAGCCTCAGCCAGAGCCTCACCCTTCAGCACAGGACCGTGCAACGGACAAATCGTCTGAACGTCGATGGCAGCCATCTTCTTCACCACACTCTGCACCTGCGAGCCATACTTGCCACAGATATTAAAATAGTATCTACGCGCCTCGCAAGCCCAGTCGTCCGTCTCATTCACCAGCGCCCCAAACTTACCGAAGCCATCAGCCGAGAACAGCACCTTATCCTTGCTGTCGTAGCTCATGATCACCTCTGGCCAGTGTATCATCGCAGCCCCGATAAACTGCAGCGTATGCTGACCCAGCGCGAGCGTATCGCCCTCCTTCACTGCGATCACACGCCCTGTAAAATCAATGCCCTCAAAGAAATTCGGCAGCATCTTCACAGCCTGCGCGCTGCACACCAGCTGCACCCCAGGATACGTCTCCAGCATCCAGGCGATCAGTGCCGAGTGGTCGGGCTCCATATGGTGCACCACCAGATAATCCGGCTGTCTGCCATTCAGGGCTTTCGAAAGATTCTCCTTCCACGCCTCGCCCTTTCTGCGATCAACCGTGTCCATCACCGCAATCTTCTCATCATCAATGAGATAAGAATTATAACTCATGCCCTCAGGCACCACATACTGACTCTCAAACAGATCGATGTCGAGGTCATCCACACCGATATACTTAATCGTATCACTAATCATAATCATCAATATTTAATTATTCTGCGACAAAGATAGCACATTTTTTCCATTTATCGCACATTTTTTCCAAAAACTTATCACCGGGGTCAGGCCCCAACATAAAGTTTTTCATCACCGGGGTCAGGCCCCAACATAAAGTTTTTTATCACCGGGGTCAGGTCTCAACATCTTTATTACTTTTCAAAGCGGTAGCCGATAATTTCCCTATCTTTGCACCAGAATCCCGAAGCAAAGCCATAAAATACGGGAACAAATTATCTATGAAAACATAAAATACGAGCCCATATCTTCTATCACATTGGTAATCAGTACATTATCACCATCATCCAGCACCTCGAGTCTAATATCCATCACCTGCTCATCACTCGCCAGAAACGCAAAATTCTTGACACCTATCGCAGCACCAACAGCCGATTGAGGCGTATTCACCACGGAAAATCCCGTGTCCTCAATAGCCAGTCCCGTCGAAGGGCTAAACATCTTACCGCCAGCACTATACGTGGTCCGGATCTTACTTGCCCCCGCAGGACGGCCATCCGTACTCTGAATCGACACATTCTGCATCGCACAAAACGTCTCGCGCACGCGTTCCGACGTATATCCGGCCACCTCGGCACTCGTCAGCGAAAACACATCGCCGTCAATCACATCGCGCCCGATGACCACCATCGGGACGCATAAAAGCGTAAAAAGACAATAAAAAAGTATATTTTATTAAACTTTTCTTGGAGTCATCAAAGATTTTTCTTATCTTTGCAGCCGAAAGTTGATTATAATATACTTTTATGAATCTCAGAGAAGTCGTTAAAGAACGTCGAGGCGTTTTGGGAATCTCCCAAATAGACTTAGCGGAAATGGCAGGCGTCAGTCTGGCCACAGTGAAGGATATTGAGCGAGGTGCAGGCAACCCTTCGATGAAGACCATAACACGAATCTTAGAGGTACTAGGACTCGAAATGGAGTTCCATATCAGGACAATCAAATGATATAGCTTATGAGACAGCTCGAAGTATACGTAAATGATGTGAAGGCAGGATTACTGACGGAGTTGAATCCCGGCAAGGGCTATACCTTTATCTATACGGAGTCCTATGCTGCATCCGACATGCCCCCTGTATCGCTAACGCTGCCCAAAAGGAAGGAGCCATACGAGGCAGAGTATCTGTTTCCCTTTTTCACAAACTTACTCCCCGAAGGAGCCAACAGGAAGGTGATTTGCAGGGAACAACGTATTGACGACAAAGACTTCTTCGGTATGCTGATGGCCACCGTCGGTACAGATATGATAGGCTCCGTAAACTTTCATGAGGTAGAGAATGGTTGAAATAAAATATTGTCCATCGACACTGGCAGAGGATTATAACACCTACAGTCCGCAAGCAGTGAAACGACTGTTTGACGGAAAGAAAGTGTCACCATTCCTGAATTTCAATATCAATGAGTTGAAACAGTCCGACGTGATTGTTCAGGCTATGCAACGCATATCCGTTTCAGGCGTGCAGGAGAAATTCCCAGGATTGATAGACCATAATAGCATCCGTATTGCTGAGAGCGATGAGCGATCTACGTACATCATCAAGCCCGCCCCATGGGACGAGACCATGGCCACAAGAAAACAGATACCCGCCAATGAGCATCTGACGATGCAGATTGCCCGGCAAGTATATGGTATTGTGACAGCAGAGAACGGACTGTGTTTTACCAAGGATGGCCAGACGGTGTATATCACCAAGAGGTTTGATATTTGGCCTGATGGAACAAAGGTGGAAATGGAAGACTTTGCCGCACTCGTAGGCAGAAATGAGCAGACCGACGGCACCTATTTCAAATATAGCGGCTGCTATGAGGATATCGCGAAATGCATCCGAAAGACAATCCCGGCCTGGATGGTTGACATGGAACGTTTCTACGAACTTGTTGTGTTCAACTACATCTATGCAAACGGCGATGACCATCTGAAGAACTTCTCGGTTATCCGTCAAGGGGGAGATTACCGGCTTGCTCCGGCATACGACCTGTTGAATACAAGTCTGCATGTGATTGGTGATGACTTCGGACTCGACGGTGGTCTGTCTCCTGACATCGAGAAGAGCGACATATACGACAATACAGGCCACCCATGCCGCTTGGACTTTGAACGGTTTGGAGCACAAATAGGACTGACCGATGCTCGTATCAAGCGAGTGTTGGACAAGTACATGCTTGTACCAGAGCTGACCACGAAACTTATCAGCAACAGCTTCTTGAACGACAAGATGAAAAGGAAATACCTGCGAATCGTGGACGAACGAGTGAAGCGGTTCGTCAGAAACTCAGATTAAATCAAAATCGCTTGGGTCATTATAGGTTCGCTCGGCTTTGCCGCTTGCTACCAACGGGACGCAAGAACCTTTGCGAAGGCTGCGATTGAGCGAATACAGACGAATGCTCGCTTTCTGTCTGTTGAGCGTGAGCAGGCTCGAGCATCGCTCAAGGGCGGTCTCTGCCCGTAGTCAATTAAGCTTCCCAATATAGGGGGAAGTTTGTTAGGGGTGGATGTCTCTTTTACTTCTTTTCTCTGCGCCAGAGATTTAGAGCCCCTTGATAAGGGGCGGCTATAATGCAGGGTGCGTATGCCTAATAAAACAGATTAGGGTTTACCCTGCAAAATCTCCCTTCAACAACCTCCCAATCAACAATCCCCCACAGCGCATCCAGATGCGCTCCCCCTTCGATTCTGGTAATCCAGATAATACGCATGCTCCCAGACATCAAAGGTCAGCAGCGGCTCAATAAAGAAGAAATTCTCATACCTCGTCAGATCCTCTCCCATCACCTCTTCTCATGCAGATAATAATACCTCTTCATGAATACCAGATACATCGTCACCAATATCCCCGTCTCCAAGAACAGCGTCAAATACCCCGGATAAGCAAAATACCACACGCAGCAAACCGCCTGCAATCCCATATAGATCCCCGACACCACCAGATGCGGCATTTTCAATTCATTCGCCATGATCTGATACGCATGTTTCTTATGTGGTTTCATCAGATTCTCTCTTAACAAGACCCGATGGAATAATGTCATCCCACCATCCACCAGATAAACAATCAGCATGGCCATCCAGCTCATGGAGTGCCCCCTTAACGCTACAACCAGCACGAAGTACACCATTATGAATCCCATAGAAAGCGATCCCACATCTCCTGCAAAGCACTTCGCCCTTCGTCTGAAATTAAAGAAACAGAACACAACCACCGACATCGTCACATATACCAGCAGACTTTCCGGAGCAAAATGCACCATATATTTATTTACATATAGCAGTGCCAATGATACCACCAGCGAATAACCACCAATCATCCCATTGATGCCATCCATAAAATTATAAATATTGACAGCTCCAACACAGGCAATTGCTAGAATCAGTATCACATGATACAAATTATTCAATAGTCCCGAATAGTTGATCATCACCAGAACAGCAACAAATTGGCAAATGAGTCTGATCGTTGGACTAACACCGCGGACATCATCGAGAAAACTAACACCAGCCAGTATCGTTAACCCCAAAAGACCTCCCCCCCATTTAAATCCATGCGAAATAGACCAAAGCAGGAACGCAGCATAAAAAATAATGCCACCCCCTCTGATCACCCATCCTTTGTGCGAGCTCTGATGGTGCGGCAGATCCACGATTTTCAGACGCCTAGCTATCTGTAGATACACGAACTCAAATGCCAACAGCATGATGGCAATCCCAACATACTCCATTGTCTTTCTATTCTTTTATCAAGCTCCTAATGCTCTTTCTGAACCCCTCTTTAGCATCAACAGGCATACGATCAATACCCATAGCAAGCTTTATTTCTCGATTGCTGACGATATAATTCTCCGTCAATTTCCCCAGCCTTTCCGTATTCAGCGGCAGATGCAGCGCGTCTCCAATCTTCGCAATACTCTTCATCAATCCTTTGGGTATCCTCCAAAGATGAGCCTTTTTTCCAAGACATTCGAAAATCAACTCTATCAACTCATTGGTCGAAACAGCCTCATCATCGCAAATATTGTATATACCCGATTCCACATCCTTCTTCAGCAACTCAGAAACCACATATACCACATTCCCCATCGAAGCGAAACTCCTCATATTCTCAAATGCAGCTAAAGGCCAAGGCAATCCTTTCTTCACCCATTTCACCAACAAATTCAAATTTCCTTCATTCCCCTTCCCATGTATCATACATGGTCTGAGAATGTAAATTCTCTTTTCCCCCTCTTCCTGGGAGGAGGGGTTCGGGGTGGTAGAGAATAATTCTGAACTTAACTCTTTTATATACCGCTCAGCAAGATATTTACTGCGTGCATAAGGAGTACCATTATCCTTTGCCTTTATCGAACTAAAAAAAATAAACTTCTTCGCCCCTGACTCCAAAAACCTATCATAGATCCTTTTCGTCAGTTCCGTATTAACTCTGAAATAATCTTCCTTCTTCCATCTTCCCTCAGACATCTTACCTCGTTTAGTATCATGAGCCAATCCCGCCAAATGAATCATCACATCACACTCTGGCAGTGGTTTATCCTCCCTAACATCCCACCTTATTATACTATATGTAGATTCAAAAGCTTCGATAAGATTTGACCCTACAAAGCCATGGCTACCTGTCATCAGCACCCTCATGACACCAATTCTTGATAAATATCTAAATGTTTCTTCACCACATCTTCTACTGAGAATTCCCTTTCAGCAATCTTCCTCGAGGCCTTTCCCATCTTTATACGAAGCTTCTTATCATCAATCAGTTCTCTTATCTTATCAGCAAGTGTACCAGCATCTTTCACAGGAACTAAATACCCATTTTTTCCATCTGTAACCACATCCCGACAACCAATATTATCTGTAGTAATAATTGGTCTTCCAATAGCACATGCCTCTATCAACGACTTAGGCAGCCCCTCCATATAATAACTGGGAAAAGCAAAAATATGGCATTTTTGCAACAAATCCTTTATATCTTCCCTTCTACCAAACCATTTAATATATCGTCCATCACAAACAGAATCCATTTCTGCTTTGGTGATAGCATCTGGGTGATCATCTAAAGCACCCACAATCCAGAACTCAGTCTTTTCCTCATCTTCTTTTCTGAGCATTTCAGCAGCCTCTATCAGAACGAAAACGCCCTTTTCTCTGATGATTCTACATGTCAACAACACAACAATCTTTCCCGTCTCTGGTTCTGGTGTATAACAAAACTCATTCATATCGATACCAGATCCTTTTATATATCTAGCCTGGTTCTCATTAATAAAACCATTTTCAATATAGAGTTTTTTGTCCTCCTGATTTTGGAAAATAACCAGCAGGTTCTCATGTCTATGCGCAAACCCCAATACCGATGGCAGTACCTTCGCCATTACAGAATCATTCTCTTTGGCAAAGAATCCACCAAGTCCGCTAATGGCATTCACCACGCCCGGAACTGATGCAAGCTTAGCCCCCAATGTTCCCCAAAGTATAGTCTTAATCCCCACATGATGCACCACATCAGGCTTTTCA
>JAGCPV010000127.1 GCA_017965475.1 Prevotella sp. | reverse complement strand
TCCCAATACTCCTGATGACAGTCGATAACCTCCAGTTTGCAACCGTACTTATGGGCCACAGCCGTCGCCATCTCCAAGTCCTCCTCGCTGGAGCAGTCCCATTCCTCCTGCTCCTCAGGGCCGATCTTGATATAGAAACAGTCCGGATGCAGTCCGAGTTTGGCAAACTCGTACACCACGACACTGCTATCCACACCACCCGAAAGCAGTACGGCAATCTTCTTGTTTTCTATCTCTTGGATGTTCACGGCTGCAAAGATAGTACAAAATAGTGAATAGTAAATGGTGAATAGCAAATAGTTGATAGTTAAAGATACTTAATTATTGGAGTAAATCCATTGCCGGATGAAAAATAGTTCATATCTTTGCGATATCAAAATGATATCACACCAGATTAAACATTAAACATTAAAGAATATGGAAACAAAAGAGTATGCATTCAAAGGAATTGTGATGAACGGCTTCCTGATGCTGTTCGTGAATATGGCCATTGCCATCTTGTCAATTGTCGGCATCGTATATAGCATCGTCCTGCTCGACAGTAGCAACGGTAACTGTGGCGGTTGGTTGCTAGGCGGCAGTCTCCTTCTGTTGATCATCAACATCATCATGTGGTGTGGCCTGATGATGCTGGAGCCCAACGAGGCCAAGGTGACCACATGGTTTGGCAAGTACAGCGGCACCTTCTCGCAGACAGGATTCTTCTGGATCAACCCGTTCTACGGTGCGAAGAAAGTGAGCCTCCGTGCCCGTAATCTCGATGCCGAACCCATCAAGGTAAATGACAAGACGGGCAACCCCGTGATGATCGGACTGGTGCTGGTGTGGAAACTGAAGGATACCTACAAGGCTCTTTTCGAGGTGGATTCCCAGACGATGGCCGCCAATCCCAATGCCATTGGCAGCGACACCAAGGGACTGATGAACGCGTTGGAGAACTTCGTCCGTGTGCAGAGTGATGCCGCCCTGCGTCAGGTGGCAGGTCAGTATGCCTACGACGATGAGGACACGAAGGCTGGCGAACCCACACTGCGCTCAAGTGCTGACGAGATCAACGAGCAATTGGAACAGAAACTCGACGAACGTCTGGCCCTGGCCGGCATCGAGGTGGTAGAGGCCCGCATCAACTATCTGGCTTATGCCCCTGAGATTGCTGCCGTGATGCTACGTCGTCAGCAGGCTTCAGCCATCATCACCGCCCGTGAGAAGATCGTGGAGGGTGCAGTATCGATGGTGAAGATGGCCCTTGATAAACTCTCCAATGAGAATATCGTGGATCTCGACGATGACAAGAAGGCTGCGATGGTGTCGAACCTACTTGTAGTGCTCTGTGGTGATGACAGTGCTCAGCCCGTTGTGAACACGGGTACGCTGAACCATTGATTTAGTTGACAATTCATAGTTTATAGTTAATGGCAGAAAAGAGTACGAAGAGTTTTATTCTCCGCGTTGACGCTGAGACAATGAGCGCGATAGAGGCCTGGGCTGCGGATGAGTTCCGCAGCACCAACGGCCAGCTGCAGTGGATCATCACCGAGGCCTTGCGCAAAGCCAAGCGTCTGCCTAAAAAGAAGAAAGACAATGGAACAGAACAACTTTGATATAAAGGAAATCAAGGTGCATCGCACCATGGAGAGTACCATCTTTGAGATGGTCTTCGTCCTTGTAGCCATCGTGGTTTGGGGACTGATCATCTGGTTCATCTATCGTGCGCCCGACATCGTACCCACCCATTTCGATGCATCAGGAAAGCCGAATGCCTACGGTTCGCCTTCAGGTGTCGCCATTCCCTGCATCATACTGACCATAGGAGCCATCGCGTGTATGGTATGTGCCTATTTCCCACGACATATCAATTTGCCCTTCAAGATCAAGAATATCCGTCAGGTGGAAATTGCCATCCGTTTCCTTCGCGTGACAGGCATCACAATCTTATTGTTACCGCTGGCTGTTGCTTATTCCATGCTTGGCATGAGTTCTCCGTCTGCCATTCCCATCCTGGCAGTCGTCGGCCTCCTCTTTGTGGAGATCATCGTATTCTCGATTCTCTGCTATCGGGCGGAATAGAGATCCTTACATCCTGGAGAACTCTTTGTCGAGCCAGTCCATACGCACATCAAGCCACTCCTTGAGGTTCTCTATCTCATTCATATAGGAACCCCAGATATCCCTGTTTCTCCAAGTATGGTTGTATAAGATCTGCCATTTGTTGTCGTTTTCCAGAACAGACAATTTCAGATAGTTGGCATCCTCGTTGATCTCTGCCATGATGGCTGATTTCTTGGAATAGAAATACGGCCAGCGCTCCTTCACCAACTGCACGAAATAGGGGTCTTCGAACAGTCGGGATATCCATGCCAAATTCTTGATATGGAACCCTTGCGGACGGCTGTCACACCCGTCACCACCGTTCTCCGAGTTGCCAAAGGCGATATCGAAATCCCAGAGCGGACCCATGATGATCTTTCCACCAGGCGTCCAGGTCATATAGGTGCTCGACCACCGGATGGCATCCCAGTTCTTGGATATCTCGTTGATGATATACCAATCTACCATCGACTCAGCATCGAAGTATTTACGCCAACCCTTCTCTTCGTCCTTGAAGTCATTGCCGTAGAGCGCTTTCTCTGCTTCAAAAATGGCACTCTTGGCCTGATTAAACTTCTCATCGTACATTTTCACCACCGGTTCTTTGATATTAATAGGTTGCGACAGACGATTCGTGTAGAAATACCTGGCAGTGACATCTCCTGGGGCATAGGCATCTATCTCCAACAGGAAACCGTCTTCACTGATGTCAACCCTGTGTTTCGAAATGCTGACCTTTTCTGTGATCTGGTAGGTTCCCTGATACCTGCCATTCAGGAACACTTCGGCGAAGCGTGAACGGGGCGTCCAGGAGAGTCTGCTCAGATTACCCAGATAAGTTGCCACCCTGTTACGGATCATCGACTTATCGGCATAATTAGCCAGGAAAGACCAGGACTTACCAGAGGGCATGCCAAGAATGGATTCCTTGTTTTCGAACATCACCTTATAAGGTTTCTTGGGGAGGTCCCATGTGGAATTTCCCCTGCCTCTGATCTGCATGTCTGCTTCAAACACATCACCAGCCGAACGGGTGACAACATCTTCTTGGATCTTAATATGTCCCTTCTTGAAGTCATATTTTGAATATATATCCTTTCCGTCATTAGTCTGGATCCAACACGTAGGCAGACCCGTGAAAGCGTGGATCAATACCCGATAGACTCTGGTGTTTTGTTCCTCTTCCACCTTTAACACGACGGGCTGAGTGAAATCGACGACGGTCGTATCACTGACCACCCGATTATTCTCGATACTGACGCTTCCGACGCTCGTGAAGTGAGGGATGAGATGCTTATCACTGGTGATATGAGGTATCCAACCTTCGATCACACTATCGCCGATAATCTCACAGTTGACATTGCTGATCAGTCTCTCAGGGTTGTTGGCTGCCAGCAACTGGAACTCCAAGATGCGAGGTTCAGTATCCACTACGATGACAGAATCGTGCACAAAGACTGAATCACGCACAAATACCGAATCACGCACATACACCGTATCGCGTACTGTTGGGACAGTCGGCTGCTCCGGCTTTTCGGTTTCTGTCGAGTCTTCACTCGTGGAACACGAGAAAAACATGCAGAAAAGGGTTAGAGCCAACGCGAGACCAAAAGTTTTACCTTTCATATACCCTCCAACTTTAAAACCTTTTCAACTATTGGCGCCATGTCATAGTATTTATACTCTGCCAGACGTCCTCCAAAATGAACATTCTGCTCTTGGGCAGCCAGGGCGTGATACTGCTCTGCAAGGGCATTGTTGCGTGCATCATTGACCGTATAGTAGGGCTCCATGCCTTCCTGATACTCCGTAGAGTATTCGCGGCTGATCACCGTCTTGGGACAACGATAGACCTTGTCGCCAAACATCTCGAAATGCTTATGCTCAATAATACGGGTATAGGGAACCTCCCTCTCTGTGAAGTTCATCACCGCATTACCCTGATAATTGGGCATATCAAGCACCTCCTCCTCGAACCTGACGGTGCGCCAGTCGAGTTTCCCTAGTTTATAATCGAAATACGCATCAATGGCTCCTGTATAAACGATCTTGTCGGCGATACTCTCCCAATAAGGACGGTTCTCCTGGAAATCTGCATTCACCCGCGTTTCAACCCCCTCAAGGAGCCCTTCGATGAGTCTGTTGTAGCCTCCGATAGGAATACCCTGATAGCTGTCGTTGAAATAGTTGTTATCATAGACAAAACGCACGGGAAGTCGTTTGATGATAAACGCTGGCAGATCCGTGCACTTCCGTCCCCATTGTTTCTCCGTATAGCCTTTGATCAGTGCCTCGTAGATATCCTTTCCTATCAACATCAGAGCCTGTTCCTCCAGATTACGAGGTTCCGAGACGCCTGCCGCCTGCATGGCAGCCACGGCATCCGCCTTCTGCTCCTCAATCTTCCGTCGGGCCTCATCTGGTGTAGTGACTCCCCACATCTGGTAGAACGTGTTCATGTTGAAAGGGAGGTTATAACGTTTCCCATGATAGTTGGCTATCGGCGAGTTCGTATAACGGTTGAAGGGTACGATGGCGTTCACGAAATCCCAAACCGTCTTACTGTTCGTGTGGAAGATGTGCGCACCATATTTATGCACATGAATACCCTCTTTCTCCTCACAATAGACGTTCCCGCCCAGATGAGGACGCTTGTCAATGACCAAACATCTCTTTCCTTTCTGTCTGGCGAGATAGGCAAACGTACAACCATACAAGCCAGCTCCGACAATCAGATAATCATACTCCTTCCTCATCCTTACTTTTCGATTTGCTTATAGAAAAACAGTTGACGACCCGGCGGCTCTCCGATGACTGCCTGCAGGGCATAGTCATGGGATACCTTGATACTATCCAAGGACATAGGCACTGACTCCTGGAACGAATGATAGGTAATCAGCCAGACAGGGTTGATCCGATCAAAACTCTCCCTCTCGGATTTCACCAGTCTGTCCGACATCAGCAACTGGAACTGGAGCATCACCTTATTGACCTGTGTCAGACCATGCCTGTTCAATATTGTCAGACCATCAAAACTGGCACTGTTCCATATCCGGTTTCGCTCCTCCTCTGATATCTTCTGAATCACTTGATCAGTCTCCTCGTAGAATGTCTGATCCTGATGAAGACCTATAGGAGCCATATAGAATTTGAGAGGTATCAACCAGAAGAACATCAGGAAGACCAATGCTTTCTGCCATCTGTTCGTCACATCATACAGACAAGCTGTCGCCACAACCGTGACAGGCGCAAGGATGATGAAATAATTACCCCAGCCTTTGGTTCCCAAGGCGGCAAAAGAGCCAACATAACAAAGAGCGATCAGGACATTGAGCGTCGTCACCTTCTTTTTCAGGAAGAGCAGTGACAGGATGACCAGTGTCGTCAGACCATAGAAGGAATAGACGCGCGCCCTGTCTGTAGCCACAGCCTGCGGGGCAGACATATATTCAAAGTTGAACGTAAAGGTTCCATAAATCATTTCCTCGACACCCTGACTACCATATAACATCCAGATCGCCAGACAACAAACAGCGATGAAACATGCCCAGCCAAGAAATATCGTGAACAACGACTTCATCAGTCTGGTTGGGGTAATTGTCTTCTTGTAAAGATGATAGACTGTATAGACCAAGATGGCACAACAGGGGGCTGCCATATTGTTGATTCTCAGGAAAGTGACAACTCCCATCGATACACCGACCAAGAAGAAAGCCTTGACAGATATCTCCCTATCCTCCACGAAATGCCTGACAAACACATATAAACAATAACTGATAGGCAACAGGCTCCACTCTTCCGTGAGATTTCCGTCAGAAAGCACCAGAATGTATGAAAACAAGCCGATGATAACTGGCCATATCACACTACGCGACTTAATAAACAGGGATGCGATCAGCCACCATACATAGGTAGCAGCCGCAATGTTGAGACAGAAAATAAGGAACAGTCCCCATCTTCCAGGTATCAGCCACTGACAGAACGCATTGATGAAATAGATGACGGGACCCTTATGGTCAAACAGGTCCAGATAAGGCACCTTTCCTTGAAGCATAGCCAGTCCTATCTGCTTGAAGACCACTGAGTCACAGCCTTCATAAATACCCAGAGGGGTTAAGGAAAAGGCCAAGATTAGCTGATAACTCATGGTGACCACAAGTATCAATAGGAATACACCCCACTTGCCCTTCACCGAAACACTGTTCATTACCGATTATTCTTAAGATTCCTGTTGATGGTCCTGAAATCGCCCAGTGCCTTCCAACCGATCTTCATGATACGCTTCATGTTAATGGAATTGACACCACCCTGTCTGGGTCTGAAGGTAATGGGATACCAGCCGATCTTATAGTCCCATTTCTTGGCGATGGCCGAGATAGCCACGTTGCAGAGAAAATAATCATGAGGGATCACATCCATTATACGTTGAAGTTTATTGGCACGCATGAGTCGGAATGGCGTGTTGGCATCCGTCACCCATTCGTGGAACATCAGCCAGACAACCAGTCTCAGCGTCTTACTGACAAAAACCCTGTTGGCACCGTCCTGCCGACCTTTCCTGACACCTATCTGGAAATCATACCGCTTGCGGTTGTCCCACATCTGCCAGAACTCATCAGGACAGGTCTGTCCATCGCTGTCCGTCTGGAACACATAGTCAGCCCCTTGGGAGATGGCATAGCGATACAGATAAAGAACAGTAGCACCATGGCCGCTATTGGGTTTATCCAATGGTTCCAGCAACGGATAACGTTCCTTCAAGCCTTGCATGAT
>JAGCPV010000126.1 GCA_017965475.1 Prevotella sp. | reverse complement strand
GTGGCATTGTTCACACCACCGTTGTCCGAGGCCATATGGATCGTGAACTGGTTCTGGCTGTACTTCAGACGGATGCTCTTCTGCATGTCGAGGGCCTCTTCCAGAATCACACGACCATCGTATTCCTGTCCCACTTCCACCTCCTGGTCAAAGAGCACCAGTCCGCTAAACACAGGGCGCTCGTTCGAGTTACCATTACCCAGATTCAGCGTACTGATGATATCGAGACCGTCCTGACCACCGATCAGCAGTTCTCCCTTACTCGAACAGAAGATGGCACGCTGGTTGAATGGTCCGGGCTGGAGACCGTCGCGGTTGTTGAAGTTACGGATGGTGAAGGTCCAGGTACCGTCTTCCTGTTTCAATGGCGTGATGTTCGACACACCGTGATCCGTAGCCACCCACATCGTCTTCCTCGTATCCTCCGTCACTGATACGGCGTTCGATCCAAGCAATCCCGACTTCATGTCGAGCAACGTCTTCTGTCCCGTCTTCAGGTCATAGATCACCACACCCGAGGGCGAGCACTGCCACAGCAGCCGACGACTGTCGATCACGGCCTGAGTCGTGGCGTTCGACACGGTGATGGCACGACGGTCGTTCTCTACGGGGAACGAGCCGTTGATCACCTTGAAGTTGCCTGGGTGAATCAGGGCATAGTACTCCGAGTTACCCAGCACGATCCAGCCATTGGAACCCGTCGAGATACTGTTGGTCCACACGGTCTTCAACGCGGAGTTGTCGGCCGTGAAGGCTCTCTGTCTGCCCGTGTTCTTATCGATGCGCACAGCTCCGCCACCAAGCACACCGACCCAGATATTACCCCAGCGGTCTTCAGTAATGCCCCAGATATTGTTGGTCACCAACGCACTGCCCGGATCGGTATTCCGCAGATTGGTCCAGCCGCCGTCCTTATAGCGCAGGATACCGCCCTCGTAGGTACCAAACCACAGGCTGCCGTCCTTGGCCGTATAGCTGCCCACGATGATGTCGCTGGGCACACCCAACGTGTGCTTGTTGTATTGCTCCAGTATCTCATGCGTCTTCGGGTCCATCTTCATGATACCGCCGTCATTACGGCCGATCCAGTAGTATCCGTCATGATCTTCCGTGATGGCGTTGATGTCGCCGATGGGCATGCTCGTGAAGTTGGACATCGCCTCCAGACACATAGCCACACCGTTCTTATAACTGGCCAGCCACATGCGGCCCAACTGGTCCAGATAGAGGTGTTTGATAGTGATATCGGGGATCGACGTCTCATCACCTTTCACATTGGTAAACTGACGCCACTGACGGTTCTCCTCGTCAAGCACCAGCACACCCAGGTGGTCGGTAGCCACCCAGAGCAAACCCTTCGTATCGTAGCAGACCTCCCACACCTGTATGTTCTCAGGTACATCCTGATAACCCTTTGCGCGCATCAGCTCCGTCAACGACGAATACCAGCGCTTCTCCTTCCTCATATATATATAGGTACTAGTGGAGTGCGTGATCACCCAGATATTCTGTTCCTTATCCACCGTCACCCAGTAGTCGTTATAGGCGTTCAGCGCATTCTTCACATACTGCTCCCTCCACAGCACCTTGCCCCGTTCGCCGTTGATACACATGAGCTCGCCGAAGGTAGATACCAGCAACATTCCCTCTTTCGTCTCCGTATAAGCCGACACGCCGAATTCCTTCGGGAAATCGTCCATGCCGTAGCCGAAGGCAATGTGCTTCAGGTTCTTCGTCACGGGGTTGAAGTAGTAAAAACCGTCTTCATAGGTCTTCACCCAGTAGTTCTTCTGCGAATCCAGATGCAGACTCTCTATACTACCCTTGATACCCTGCTGGTTTAGCCAGTTCGACGGGTGGCGATCGACCTTCTCAGTCACGGGATCATACAACGAGTAGTTCATGCCCTGCTTCAGCCACAGCCGTCCGCCGTGCCCTTCCTGGATCTCGTCGATACGGTTGTTACGCAACGAGGTGGTATCCTTGTCGTAACTGAAATAGGTACGGATGCGGTAGCCGTCGTAACGGTTCAGGCCATAGCCCGTACCAAACCACACGTAACCTTGGGAATCGCGCAGGATACTGTTTACCATTGAGTTCGACAGGCCCTCACGGGTATCGACCCTACGGAACCTCATGTCGGGAATCACTACAGCTACTGCCATCATACCGATGCAGAGCATCGTCAAAAAGGTACAAAATCGTTTCATTCTATTGATGTGAGTTTTATTTTATATGATGAATGATCGTATCGAACCGCCATAAGTTGGGGAAGGACGGAGAGGTGACGTGTGAGACTGAGTGCCACGTGTCCCATCGTACGGCGGAGGTTGATCTCCACACAGGGATGAAGCAGGAATGTCTCGGGTTCCGCGCTGGCCACCACCATCATATCCACGCCGAAAGGCCCCAGGTATTTCCCCCTGAATAGGTCGCCCGTCAGGGCTATTATCTTTTCTCGAACACGATAGAGCAAATCCTTTGGTATATAACGGTTTATAACGCTCTCTTTCTTATCTTCCGTGTCAAGGATATTACCCGTATAGGCACCGTTGGAAGTCTCAAAGACCGACAAGCCGAGATAAGTCACCTGCCCCGCCCCGTCGCTCTCAAACTCCATGCCGAAGTCCTCCACCTTATGATACTGCGGCTCTACCATCATCGACCCCTGTTGACTGATGATACGGCGGATCCAACCCTCATCGGACGCCTTCAGCGCGCCCTCCAGGAAACGCACACCACGACCACTACCGCTCCACGGCGACTTCACCACGATGCGCTCCCAACGGTTCAGCTGCGTCCGTACCCCTTCGAGCGAGTCCGTCATCATGGCTTCACCGATGATCCCGTCACCCTGCAACTGTGCCAAGATCGCACTGGCATAACGGCGATGGGACAGTTCGCGGATCGTGGCAATCTGATCCTCCGTCGGCAGGAGCCGCGCCTCGACGCCCTGTCTCAGCAGGAACGCACGGATCGCCAAATCCCATCCCCAAACATCGACACCAGTGATCGGCAGACTGGCAAGCTGCTCTTTCGTGACAAACCCACTGAACAGTCTGCCTGTCAGTTGTCCGAAAGCCTGCTTGGCCGCCTCGACATCCTCCACGAGCACCGCATCATCTGCCGCTGCCCAGAGCGCTGGCAGATAACCGTGTTCCCTGCGCAACTGCCGACCCGCCAGCGGTGAGGTGAAATTACTCAGATTCGCCGCCAGCGCAAGGTCATGTTCGGGATTAAACACATGTAGCGTCGTCATTTCGACTGCAAATATACTAAAATTCCCGATGAATATCCAATAAAACGCTAAAAAACTTGCTGGAATGCAACTTTTTGGGCCGATAGTCCGTCTAACAGACAAAAAGGAACTAAAAAAACAGAATGATTATGAAACAGACAGCTTTATGGTTAGTAGGCGGGATGATGATGCTGACATCATGCCATGTGAAGATGAATGGTTGGGAGAGAACCGATCCCAGCGACGTGATCGTCGAACAGGAGTACAAGCTAGAGCCCTTTACAGAGGTGACCAGCCGTGTGCTGAGCAATGTCCAATTGGTACAGAGCGACACCAAGAACGGCGTTGTGACGATTTCGGCTCCTGACAACTACATCGAACTGTTCAAGTTTGAGAGCAAGGACGGCAAACTCGACATCGACTTCATCAGAGACAACATCAACATCGACTCTGAGCATGTGAATATCACGGTCTATACCACTGATCTGACGAAGGTCAGGAACACAGGCGCAGCCTCCGTCAGCCTCGACAGTCTGGATACCGACATCCTGACGGTGGAGAACTCGGGCGTGGGCAGTTTCAGGCTGAGGAAGATTCTGGCAGATCAGGTCCGTGTCAGTTGCACGGGCGTGGGCAGCATCACCATCGACGGAGAGACGCTGGAGGCCGAACTGACTTGCAGTGGTGTGGGCAGTATCTCGGCGAGCAACCTGAAGGCGAAGAACGTGAAGGCCAATGTGACGGGAGTCGGCGGGATCACCTGCTACGCCACAAACACTATCGACGGCAAGGTGACGGGCGTAGGCTCCCTGAAATACGCGGGGCATCCAAAACAGCGCTACCTTAACAAACCCTTCACCGGCAGCATCTCTGAGCTATAAAAACTAAGCACTAGGGACTAGCCCAAATGTTAGAAATCTCCGATTTCGCAGAGGGGCCTGTCCCTAGTGCTTAGTTTTTTATCTCGGGGCCTGGCCCCGGCATTAAGTTTTAGAGAGCGAACTTGTAACCAACAGTCAGCTGGATCACGTTGTTCTTCATCTTGTCTCCGTCCCCCTTGTTGACCTTCGACAGACCGATGTTGTAACGGCAGTCAATCACGATGGGAATCGTGGGAACCTGATAAGATACACCAACGGGGATAGAGAGGTCGAACTTCTCACATCCATCCTTAATGTCCTCGTCGAAATCCTTATTAAGGATGTAATCATCATAATTCACCTTCAGGCTGTACTTCTCCTTAGCGTTGGTCAGGAAAGCAAACTGCACACCACCCTTGACAGCAAAGCCCTTGAAGAGATAGATATTAGCCACAACAGGAATGGTGACATAACCCAACTGGATCTTCATGTCCTTGAGTTCAAACTTGTAGTCGCCTGACTTCTCGGTGAAGTCTTCCCAACCACTGCCCTGCATCGAGTAGTTAAGACCAGCAGCCAGACTGAACATATTGCTAAGTTGATACTCAGCCTCAGCACCAATCACAATACCTACGGCAGGAGCCTTGTCGAGTTTAACTTTCTTACCAGTAATTTCGCTCGTTCCGGAAATATCAGGCATGTTGCTCAACCAAGAAGCAGTAACACCAACCTTCGGCTGGATAGAAAACGTACCCGGCTCAAACTGGGCGTTTGCACTCACTGTTGCCACCATCATAGCGGCGATAATCATCAGTTTCTTCATAACTTTTAACAATTTAGTAATTACTTTTTTCGTTTGAAAATGTTTATTTCAAGTGCAAAGTTACATAATTTAAATGAAATTTGCAAGTTTTTAATACATTTTTTATTATAAACACCAAAAAAATTTGATTTATATCCAAAAACCTCCTACTGGGGTCAGGCCCCGAGATAAAGTTTTTGGTTGGATATTTGGTTGTTTGCTCGATTAGTCGTATCTTTGCAGTAAATATCAACATATATATATGAATAAGATTAAAAACCTACTGCTTACTGGCATGGCCCTGATTCTGATGCAGGCATGCGGATCATCAACGAAAGAGGCGGACCTTCCTGTTCGCAAGTCCTGTAACCTGGAGCGGCTCTATAAGGATATGCCCCAAAATATCCGCATGGACACACCCGACTTGGCGTTTGTCAATGCCCTTTGTGCTGGAAAGGCCGATGAGGTGGCCGTTCTGTTCCGTGAGAAAAAACTGTTCTGGGACGAACGCCCTGCAGTCGATGCACCTTACGGTCGGTTTGAAGGCCTTGATGGCATACGCTCCTTTGCCGAGGGCTTCCTGACTAAGTTTAAAGCCACCTCTGCCACCTTTACTCCAGTATTCCAGACCATCGGTGGTGGACGGATTGCATTGGAAGGCGTGTTCAAGTTCGTGGTGGATGGCGCCATCGAAGAAGTGCCTTTCTTTGTCATTACGGATCTTCGTACACCTTCTCTGTTGGAAGAAGTCAGGATGTACACACACTATTCCTTTGTGCCTGGCCTGACACCTTACCGTAAGCCCATTTTCAAGCCGGCACATTATGAGATGGGCGACCCGGGCTTGTTGACGGGTGCCATGCGTGCATATTACGAAGCCCTTCACCATGCGCCTTACTGCAATCCGGACAAGATCCACGCAGCCTTTGCTGATGAATGTATCGTGGGTGGATACGATCCTTGGGGCACCCCCATCCTCTCTAAGGAAGAGATGTCGCAGAATGCCCACAAGTTCGGCTATGGTCTGGCCACCTATATTCCCGCTTGTGTGGGTATGCGGTATGAAACTATTATTGATGATGGCAAGACCTGCGTGATTGAATGGTGTCATATTGTCTCAAAGCAGGGACAACAGGAACGCAACCGCATCGCCATGTCTGGCTGTAGTGCTTATACCCGTAACGACGAAGGCTATCTCTGTTCTGTGCGCATCAGCGACTATGCGGGGCATGAGGGAGAGATTGATTGGACCAAGACGGAAGTGTCTCGCGAAGAGGCCTATTCCATCAATCTGGTGGATGAATTCCATGGTGGCTGTGGCATGAAGGAGCAGAAAGACTAGCAAAACTTCCTACTCCTCCACCACAAGTGTTTCATGTTTCATTTGCTTGTTTTTGGGTGTGTTTTGGAAGAGAGAAAATATGAGTATAAATTTTATAATATTTATATTATTATAACAATATAAATATTATAATGATATACCATCAATCTTTTTCGCATCATAAAAATAGTAAATGAAACATGAAACATGAAACATTTACGGTGTCTTTTCCTGACATCGTTGACAGCTTTCCTGGTTTCGCTTTGTTTGGTACCTTAATTTCTATTTCAGTCTCAATAAGGAGTCCTTTTTAAAAAACAAGGAATCCTTATTTGCAGAAAAGGACTCCTTAATTTCAGAAAAGTATTGTTTTTTCTGGGTTCTCCAGGTTTCGACTATTTAATTATAATTTTCTTGACAGTGCCGTCGCTGAACCTGACGATGTTAAGACCTTTTTCGAGATGAGGACGTTTCTGGCCGGAGAGGCTGTAAATCTCGGTGACGGTGGTCGCAGGCGCGAGTTCCGGCCTGTCAACGCCCGTCGCGATGACCTGTTCCACCTTTAGGTTGTCCAAAGCCAGAATACTTCCTATAAGGGCGGTACCTTCGAAAGCGAACTCCAATTCCGGTGCAGGGGCGATCTTCAGGACAAATGGGGTCCAGACATCATCGACGGCTACTTCATAGTCGTAATGTTCCCATTCCTCGCTACCCTTGGGATGCCACCCTACCCTCAGGTGATTGGCCTCCAGGCGGCGCCCCCCCTTAGAATTGAAAAATCCAGACAGATGGATTTCCGTCGCCTCGGAAGAAACCGGGCAAGTGAAGGCAAAGACTGAGACGGAACTGCCGATGGCATTCTTTGCAGACAACTGGTAGGAGTAACTGCCATCGTAGGGGGCCGGTCTTCCCATGATCCCATCTAACAATCCCGAATATTCCACCCTTTCCCAAGACGACTGGGTGGAGGACAGGATCTCATAATCCTTCTGGGATTCGAAACCATCGAAATACAGTTCTTTGCCATCAACCACGACAGGCCCTGCCTCATGGGAATCATTATTGAGACAGATATTTCCATCGGAAGACAACTGGATGTCGTGGAGGCCGATGTTACACTCGGAGCCATCCCACCAGAAGGCCTTGGGAACGGACGACGCGCTGAACTCCGTCTTATTACCGCTTCCCGGGAACGGGCACTTATCGGAACTGATGTCGCCATAGTCCTTGGACGAATTGCCGGGGATATCCTTCGTGGCACCGGCGCAGACCACGTAGCACTTCTGGGGATAAGAGGCGTTGATCACATTCTCGTCCGCAGACGATTCTATGTCGGGATGCACATGGAAGATCAGCAGACCCTTGCCCGGCAGGCCATCGGTGAACTGCTTCGGATTCCTGTTCTCCAGCAGATAGTATTCCTTGCCCTTGCTGATGAGATAATAGTTGTCGCGATCCGTGTCTGAAGGCGGGATGACGGCATTCCCCTCCGGCAAGGCGCAAGGCTCTATCCAGCCATAGTTGATCCACTTGACGTAGGGATTCAGATCGGCCGGTGTGATACCGTCATTGTTCCAACTGCCTGACGCCATGATATCCCATTCGCCAGTTCCCTCATACGAACCGCCGTCGGAATAGTTCGTGTCGTAGAAGTCCATCGCGCCCAGCGCATGGCCGATCTCATGGCAGTGGGGCCCGATGCGGGAGATGCCCGAACCCTTGTTCCCGCGCAGTTCCGAGGCACAGGAGTAACGGTCGATCTTCAGGCCCTGGATCTCGTATGGCTCATAAAAGGTGGCCTCATGGGCCCAGATGGCATTGGTAGGGCCGCCTGCCTCCTCGCCATAGCCCGCATAGATGATGTGCACATTGTCGATGAATCCGTCGTTGTCACCGTCGTACGCCCGCAGGTCGGTCTCATCGGCCACCTTCTTGATAGCCTCCTCGAACAAGTCCTCCGGGTGCTTGTCATTGCCGTTCAGGCCAGAATTCTGACCGTAGTGGCTCATCCTCTGAGCCGACTGATAAGGGCCATAGACATCACACGACAGCGCAAGTTGCTCATACGAGGCACGGTAGAAGAAGTCCCTGACACTGCCCTGTGCCAGGTCGTCACTATAGCCGACCTGGTTGAACAGATGGTCGAAGTCGTCAGTGCTTTTGACCATTTTCTGGTCAGGGAATTCCATCAGGATCACCAGTATCCTGCGCTGGCCGATGGCCGGCTGGCTGGGGGCACGGCGCGATATCTGACGGGATTTCTGGCGGACCGGCAGTGACGGATCCGCCAGATGACGCGGTAATGACGACATGAAACCGGCCACATCGGGTGAAGCCGCCCCTACCTGATAGGATGACGGACTGAGATGACCCGCTGCGTCGAGGACGGCATAGACCCACTCTTCGCGATCGTTTTGGACGATGGTATAGCCATCATGTGTCTCCACCCGCTTGGCATGCTCGTCACCAAAGAGGCGGACAGGGATCTCCTGGCCATTGATCAGCATCCTGATCTGACGGGGATATGCGGGGACGGCCTGCATCTGGAAGCAACATACCATCGAAAGCCCAAGGGTTAAAAGGAGTCTCTTCATCTCCAACCTGTATCTATACATAATTTAATTAAAAAAAGAGGAGGTCGTTGTTGGCCTCCTCTTTAAATTATTGTTATTCGACTGTACAGCCAATTGTCTTGATATTAATCACCTTGGACTTAACCGTCGTGGTCTTCGTCATCAGCTTCACTCTGAATGAGAGCTCGAATTCATTAACGCCAGCGAAACTGGTTCTCAGATCCTCAACGACTTGATCGAATACATAGATAGCCTCAGCCTTGGTATAAGCCGTCATGGTACCCGTCTGTGCGTTCAGCGTACCCATCAGAGCGTTGGCATCAGCATCACTCAAGGTTCCTCTGTTAACTACTTCAAAACTGAAATAGTAGTCATTCAGTGTAGTTTCACTTCCGCTATCATCACCATCATCACCGCATGATGCGAAGCCAATACCCATCATTGCTACCATAGCAATCGCCAGCACGTTCCACTTGCTGAACAGATTCATCATTTTCTTTGTCATAATTTTGAAATTTTTAAGTTAGTATAAAGTATTTGGTTGCAAATATAAAGGAAATTTCTGAATTTGACAAGGATTTTTCTAAAAAAAAACAGTTCGATGCAAAAAAATTTTGTAATTCCAAATATTTTTCTTACTTTTGCACATTATTACATTATTATTAAATAGACAAGACAATATGGCCGTAAAAATTCTCAGTGTCGATGACGAGATGGATCTCGAACTGCTACTGACACAATATTTCAGAAGGAAAATCCGTCAGGGGGAGTATGAGTTCACCTTTGCCCACAACGGGCTGGAGGCCCTGACCCTGCTCCTGAAGAACAAGGACTACGACATCATCCTCTCGGACATCAACATGCCGGAGATGGACGGACTGACGCTGCTGACGAAGATCAACGAGATGCAGAACCCTGCCCTGAAGTGCATCATGGTAAGTGCCTACGGGGATATGGGCAATATCCGTCAGGCGATGAACAACGGTGCCTTCGACTTCGCCACGAAGCCCATCGACCTCGACGACCTGAGCGTGACCATCGAGAAGGCCGTCGAGCAGATCAGGTATATCCGTGAGATGCAGAAGGAGCACACGCAGCTGGAGTCGATCAAGGGTGATCTGGCCATCGCCCGTGAGATCCAGCACGCCATCCTGCCGCGTATCTTCCCGCCGTTCCCAGAGAACGAGCAGCAGCTCGACATCGCGGCCTCGATGGAGGCTGCCAAGGACGTGGGCGGCGACTTCTACGACTTCTTCCGCATCGACAACGAGCACATCGGCTTCGCCATCGCCGACGTGAGCGGCAAGGGTATTCCCGCTGCGATCTTCATGGCCGTGAGCCGTACGCTGATCCGTGCCACAGGCATCCGCGGCACCGGTCCTGCGGAGTGCATGACCTATGCCAACGAGCTCCTGACGAAGGAGTCGGTGAACTGTATGTTCGTCACCGTGTTCTACGGCATCTACAATATCGAGACGGGTGAGATCACCTACTGCAACGCAGGGCATAATCCCCCTTATATCCTCAAGCGTGACGGTCGTGTGGAGGCGTTTCCCATGTCGAAAGACCCAATGGTGGGCGCCGTCGAGGGGATCGTCTATCACGAGGACAAGATACAACTGGAGAAGGGCGACACGCTGTATATGTTCACCGACGGCGTGACGGAGGCCGTCAACACCTCGTTCGAGGAGTTCGGCGAGAGCCGTCTGGAGAATACCCTGAAGGGTTGTGCTGGTCAGAGCGGCCAACAGATGATCGACGCGGTGGCGAAAGACATGACGACCTTCGTGGGTGAGGCTGAACAGAGCGACGATATCACGATGCTGGTACTGAAACGTAAAGCGTGAAGAGGAAAGAGATCATAACGACGGCCATCATCGGCGTGACCCTAGCAGTCAGTACGCTGGCGGGGTTTACGGGTTGGTATGTTTCTGATATGCAGAATGACGACCTGAAGGCCGAACTGGCGCAGTTGCGTCGGCAGGAGCGGATCTCGGCGGTACAGCGAAGCGTGAGCCGACAGATGGAGGAGATCGCCTACGAACAGAAGGAGATCTCTGACGAACAGCGTGAGGAGGCCCTGCAGCAGACGAGGATCGCCAACGAGCTGCGCGAGCGCTCGGAGGAAGAGCGTCAGAACGCCATCATCGCCCAGCAGGTGGCCATCGCCTCGGAGCGTAAGACCCTCGACGCCTACGAGCAGGCCGAGCAGCAGCGCCAGATGGCAGAACACCAGCGCATACAGGCAGAGACGGCCAAGCGTAAGGCCGATACCCTGAGCTTTATCACGCTGGGACGTTCGCTCGGATCACTCGCCATCAAGCACCACAGGGCAGGTAACAAGGAACTGTCCAAACTGTTGAGCTACGCCTCCTATTATTTCACCGACCGTTATCACGGCGACCTCTATAACCCCTCCGTCTATCAGGCCCTCTCCAATGCCAGTGAGAGCCGCACCGAATGGACAGAGCACGAGGGAGCCATCATGAACATAGACATCTTCTCGAACAACGACAAGCTGGTGACGGCGAGCAGCTACGGGGAGATCATGCTACACGAGAAGAAGGGGAACCATCTGACGACAACGGTGATCTTCAAGAACAAGAACTACGACTTCCGCGACGTATGGGCCAGCGACAATGGCAACATCTATGCC